>JBKPSY010000170.1:0-8633 GCA_046735235.1 Acidobacteriota bacterium
CAGCACCTGCTCGAGCCTGTCCGCGGTCGTCGAGATCACGACCCGCGAGGCGGACTCGCTGAAGAGGGTCGCATCGACCGTCAATCCCTCCGGAACGTCGTCTACGGCGGGGATGTCGACGTCGGCGCCGATGCCGCCCGTGTCGAAGCTGCACTCCGCGATGGTGACGGCCAGGCCGCCCTCGGCGCAGTCGTGCGCCGACTGCACGAGCCCCTCGGCCGCCAGCAACACGAGCAGTTGCTGGAGGCGCTTCTCGGCGTCGAGATCGAGTGCCGGCGGCACACCGCGCAGCAGGCCGTGCTGGCGCTGCAGATACTCAGAGCCGCCCAGCTCGCCCTTCGTCGTGCCGAGCAGCAGAATCGCCGCGTCGCCCTTGAACGTGCGTGTCACGATCCGATCGGCGTGCTCCACGAGCCCGACCACGCCAAGCACCGGCGTCGGAAGAATCGGCTTGCCGTCGGTCTCGTTGTAGAGGCTGACGTTGCCGCCCGTGATCGGGATATCCAGGGCGCGACAGGCCTCTCCTATGCCGGCGACCGCCTCGGCGAACTGCCACATGATGTCCGGCCGCTCGGGGTTCCCGAAGTTCAAGTTGTTCGTTCCGCCGATTGGCAGCCCGCCGGCGCACGCCACGTTTCTCGACGCCTCTGCGACGGCGAGCTTCGCGCCCATCCGCGGGTCGAGGTAGCCGAATCGGCCGTTGCCGTCCACCGACATCGCCAGCGCACGGTCGGTGCCCTTGACGCGGACGACGCCGCAGGCGGCGCCAGGCAGCGCGATGGTGTTCGTGCGCACCATGTGGTCGTACTGCCGATAGATCCAGCGCTTGCTGGCGATCGTCGGCGACGACAGCAGCGCAATCAGCGCGTCAGATGGCGGCGTCGCCGGGGCCAGCGCCGTCAGGTCGAGCGTTCGAACCTCGTCGAGCCACGCCGGACGCGCCGTCGGTCGGTTGTAGACGGGCGCCTCGTCGGTCAGGGCGCGGTTCGGGATGTCGGCCGCCACCACGCCGTGAGCCTTCACGACGAGCCGGTCCCCGGCGGTGACCTCGCCGATCTTCACGGCGTGCAGGTCCCACTTGCCGAAGATGTCTTCGACCTCGTGCTCGCGGCCGCGCTTGACGACCATGAGCATCCGCTCCTGCGACTCGGACAGGAGGATTTCGTAGGGCGTCATGCCCGATTCACGCTGCGGCACGTCTGCGACGTCGATGGCGATGCCTACCCCGCCTCGGCTACCCATCTCGGACGTCGAGCAGGTCAAGCCGGCGGCCCCCATGTCTTGGATGCCGACGAGCGCTCCGGTCTTCATGACCTCGAGGCAGGCCTCAAGCAGGAGCTTCTCGGTGAAGGGGTCGCCCACCTGGACTGCGGGGCGCTTTTCCTGCGACTTGTCGTCGAATTCGGCCGACGCCATCGTCGCGCCGTGAATGCCGTCGCGGCCGGTCTTGGCGCCGACGTAGTAGACGGGGTTGCCTTCGCCGCTCGCGGTGCCCTTGATGATGTCGGAGTGCCTGGCGATGCCGAGGCAGAAGACGTTGACGAGGGGGTTGCCGTTGTACGACTCGTCGAACGCGACTTCCCCGCCGACCGTGGGAATCCCGATGCTGTTGCCGTACCCGCCGATGCCGGCGACGACGCCCGCGAGGACGCGACGGTTCTGCGCGCTGTCCGGCGGTCCGAAGCGCAGCGAGTTCAAGAGCGCGATCGGCCGCGCGCCCATCGTGAAGATGTCGCGGATGATGCCGCCGACGCCCGTCGCCGCTCCCTGGTACGGCTCGATGAACGACGGGTGGTTGTGGGACTCGATCTTGAAGACGGCAGCGAGGCCGTCGCCGATGTCCACGGCGCCGGCGTTCTCGCCGGGTCCTTGTAACACGCGCGACCCGGTCGTCGGCAGCGTCCGCAGGTGCACGCGCGAGCTCTTGTAGCTGCAGTGCTCGGACCACATCACCGAGAACACGCCGAGCTCAGTCAGATTCGGCTCGCGGCCCATCAGCCGGGTGATGCGCTCGTACTCGTCGGCGGTGACGCCGTGGCGTTCGATCGTCGCTGTGTCGAATGCGCTCATGAAGGATTGGATGTCAGAAAGTACAACGCCATCGCGAAATCGACGATCGCCACCCCACCGAGCACCACCGCAATCGTGCGCTCGGCGCCGCTCGTGACCTCGAACACGCCTGAATACGCAAGCAGCGCAACCACCGCCATCATGACGGCCGACCCCATCATGGCCATGCCGACGACACGTCGCTTCGCTCGCTGGTCCTCGGGATCGGACATGCCTACGCGCGCGCCAGCGCGCTCACCACGCTCTCGAGCACGACCTTGCCGTCGCCGCTGCCGAGGGCGAGCTCGCACGCGCGCTCGGGGTGCGGCATCAGCCCCACGACGTTGCGCTGGCGGTTGCAGATGCCGGCAATGTTGCGCGCCGAGCCATTGGGATTCGCGGCCGCCGTAACCTCGCCCGACGGTGTCGTATAGCGGAACACGACCTGGCGGTTTCGCTCCAGCTCGTCGAGCGTCGCGTCGTCCGCGTAGTAGTTGCCCTCGCCGTGCGCGATCGGAATCTTCAGGACCTGTCCCGGCGCGCAGAGGCCAGTGAACGGCGTGTCGGTCTGCTCGACGCGCGCGTGCACGTACTCGCAGCGATACATGTCCGTGTTGCGCAGCATCGCGCCCGGAAGCAGTCCCGCCTCGAGCAGCACCTGGAAGCCGTTGCAGATCCCGATGACGGGTCCGCCGCTATCGGCGAAGGCCTGCACCGCGGCCATCACGGGGGAGAACCGCGCGATGGCGCCCGTCCGGAGGTAATCGCCGTGCGCGAAGCCGCCGGGGAGAATGACGACATCGGCGGTGCCGAGGGTCGTGTCCTTGTGCCACACGAAGTGCGCCTGCTGGCCGAGCACGTGCTTCACGGCATGGTAGGCGTCGTGGTCGCAGTTCGAGCCCGGGAAGACGACGATGGCGAAGTTCATTCGGCCACCTCGATTCGGTAGCTCTCGATCACCGGGTTCGCGAGCAGCTTGTGCGCGACTTCCGTGGCCAGCGCACGGGCCTCGTCGGCGGTCTTCGCCGGCACGGTGAGCTCGAAATACTTGCCCTGCCGCACGTCCTCGACGCCCGGATAGCCCATCTGGTGGAGGGCCTCGGTGATCGTGTGGCCTTGCGGGTCGAACACGGACGGTTTCAGCGTGACGAACACTCGCGCCGTCATCAGGCGGCTACCTCCTGGAAGACCCGTTCGAAGATGGCGTCCACATGGCCGAGCTGGACGGTGAGGTCGAACGCACGATCGATCTCGTCTCTCGACAGCACGCCGCTGATGTCGGGATCGGCGAGGAGCAGCGTCTTGAAGTCGAGCTTTTCGTCGAACGAGCGCAAGGCATTGCGCTGCACCCACGAGTAGGCCTGCTCGCGCGAGATCCCGTGCGCCGCGAGCTCGAGCAGCACCTGCCCGGAGAACACCACGCCGCGACTGCGACCCAGGTTCTCGAGCATCCGATCCTGGTGCACCACCATGCCCGACACGATGCGTGTAAAGCGGCGCAGCATGTGGTCGAGGGCGATGAACGTGTCGGGCAAGATCACGCGCTCGACCGACGAGTGCGAGATGTCGCGCTCGTGCCAGAGCGCGATGTTCTCCATCGCCGCCATCGCGTTCGATCGCAGCAGCCGCGCGAGCCCGCAAATCTGCTCGCAGCCGATCGGGTTGCGCTTGTGCGGCATGGCGGATGAGCCCTTCTGGCCCTTCGCGAACGGCTCCTCGACCTCGCCGATTTCCGTTTTCTGCAATCCGCGAATCTCGAGCGCGAACTTCTCGAGCGATGCGCCGGTGATGGCGAGCGCGCTCATGAGCTCCGCGTGCCGATCGCGTTGAATCACCTGCGACGACACCGGGGCCGGCTGCAGCTTCAGCCGCCGGCAGACATCGGCCTCGATCGACGGCGGCAGGTGCGCGAACGTCCCGACAGCGCCGGAAATCTTGCCGACGCGGACGACCTCGCGCGCGCGGCGCAGGCGCGTGAGGTCGCGTTGCAGCTCGGCATACCACAGCGCCAGCTTCAGGCCGAACGTCATCGGCTCGGCGTGCACGCCGTGCGTGCGGCCAATCATCGGCGTGTGCCGGTGCTCGTCGGCCCTCGCACGGACGGCCTCGGCCAGCGCATCGACGTTCCGGATGATCAGATCAGTGGCCTCGACCATTTGCAGCGCCAGCGCGGTGTCGACGACGTCTGACGACGTCAGGCCGAAATGCAGATACCGCGCGGCCGGCCCCACGTGCTCGGCCACTGCCGTCGTGAACGCAATGACATCGTGATGCGTCGTCTGCTCGATTTCCTCGATGCGCGCGATGTCGAAACGCGCGCGCGCCCTGAGCTCGCGCGCGGCGTCGTGCGGGATGATGCCGGCGTCGGCCATCGCGTCGGCGGCTGCGAGCTCCACCTCGAGCCACGCCTGGTAGCGGCGCTCCTCGGTCCAGATGCGCCCCATTTCGGGGTTGGTGTAGCGGGAAATCATCTCAGTGCGAACTGCGAAGTGCCGAGTGCAAGGTGGAAAGCGCGAAGTGGGCTGGGCGGTCTGAAGTCCGTAGTCTGAAGCCCGTAGTCCATCTTCACTAGTTCCCCAGATCCAGCTGGGCTCGCGAGAGCTCCAGGCCGTCCTGTTGTCCCAGCACCGTGGCGCCAAGCGATCCGTTCGAGAACAGGTCGCGCGCGACGCGGACGACGTCCTCGGCGGAGACCCGCTCGATGCCCTCGATCGTCTCGTCGAGACCGAACTGGCGGTCGAAGTAGATCTCCTGGCGCGCGAGGTTCGACATGCGGCTGGACGTGCTCTCGAGGCTCAGCATCAGGCTGCCCTTGAGGTGATCCTTGGCGCGTCGCAGCTCCGCGTCCGGCGGCGCCACCTTCATGCCGCGCAGCTCGTCTACGACGACCTCGACCAGCTCGCGAACGGCGGCATCGGCGCAGCCGGCATAGATCGTCAGCGAGCCGGTGTCGCGATACGCGGAGAGGTTGCTGAAGACCGCGTAGGCCAGGCCGCGGCGCTCGCGCACGTTCTGGAACAGCCGCGAGCTCATCGATCCGCCGAGGATCGTATTCATCACGTACGCGGCGAAGCGATCGCCGTGGTTCTGCGGGTAGCTGCTCGTGCCGAGACAGACGTGGCTCTGCTCGAGATCCTTCACCCGGACTTGCGCGTGCGGCAGCACGGCGGGCGGCTGGTCGACGCCGTCAGGAGAGGCACTCGGGAGCTGGCCGAAAGTCGGCGACACGAGCTCGCGCATGCGCTCGTGCGTGACGTTGCCGACGGCGGCAATCACGAGGTGGCCGGCGCTGTAGGTCGCTTCGAAGTACTCACGGAGGATTTGCGGCGTGAGCGCGTCGATCGATTCCGCGGTGCCGAGGATCGGGCGCCCGAGCGGGTGGGTGCCCCAGAAACTCTGCGTGAAGAGCTCGTGCACGAGGTCATCCGGCGTGTCCTCGACCATCTTGATCTCTTCGAGAATCACCTTCTTCTCGCGCTCGACGTCGTCGGCACGGAACGCCGGGTTCAAGACGAGATCGGACAGGACGTCGATCGCGATCGGCAGGTGCTCGTCGAGGACCTTGATGTAGTAACCGGCGTATTCCTTCGACGTGAAGGCGTCGAGATGCCCGCCGAGCGAGTCGACCTGCTGCGCGATGTCCTCGGCGGAGCGGAGTCCGGTGCCCTTGAAGAGCATGTGCTCCACGAAATGCGCAATCCCACCGTGCTCGATCGGCTCGTGGCGCGAGCCCCTGGTGAGCCACACGCCGACGCTCACCGACCGGACGTGGTCCATGGTCTCGGTGATGAGACGGACCCCGTTGTCGAAGACCTCGCGGACGATCATCGGCGAACTGACCTGTCGGGTTAACTTGTTGAGGGACAGCAGCTTACAGAGACGAGGATTTTACCACGGCCGCGGCCTTGCCCGCAAGAGCCACGTCCGCGCGACGCCGCCTCGACCCGCAAGCGCATGCTACGATCGATTGTCCCTATTTCACAGACAGCTAACAAGATAGTGCCCCCGAGCGAGACCGCCCTACCCGATCTGGCCGACCTCGATCGGCCCGCCCTCGAACAGCTGTTCGAGGCCGCGGGCCTGCCTCGCTTTCGCGCGCGCCAGGTGTTCCGGTCCATCTATCGCAAGGGCGAGACCGACGTCGCGCGAATGAACAACCTCGGCGCGACGGTGCAGGCCGAAATTGCCAGGCGGTTCCGAATCAGCACGCCGATTCTCGAACATCAAGACCGGTCAGCCGACGGCACCCGGAAATTCCTGCTGCGTCTTGCCGACGGGCGTCGCATCGAGGCGGTGTACATCCCTGACACCCCGAAGCAGACGTTCTGCATTTCCAGCCAGGTCGGCTGCGCGATGGATTGCGATTTCTGCCTGACCGGGAAGATGGGGTTCACGCGTCACCTGACGCCGGCGGAGATCGTCGGACAGGTCCGCGTCCTCGCCCACGAGACGGGCCTGCGCGACGCGCCCTTCAACATCGTCCTCATGGGCATGGGCGAGCCGCTGCACAACTACGACGCGGTGATGACGTCGCTACGGATTCTCGCGGACGAGGAAGGGCTCGCCATGCCGCCGCGACGCGTGACGTTGTCGACGGTCGGCGTGGTGCCCGCGATGGAGAAGCTGGCGCGCGAGCCGATCATGCCGAACCTCGCCGTGTCGCTGCACGCCACGACCGACGAGCAGCGCGATCGTCTCGTGCCGATCAACCGCAAGTATCCGCTCGAGGCGTTGATCGACGCGTGCAGGCAATTCCCGGTCAAGCGAAGGAACCGCATCACCTTCGAGTACGTACTGCTGGCCGGCGTGAACGACACGCCGGAGGACGCGCGAAGACTCGTGCGGCTGCTCGCGGACGTGAAGGCGAAGGTGAACTTGCTGCCGCTGAACGCGGCGCCAGGCATTCCGTACGAACGGCCGGACGAGGCGACAGTCAACCGGTTCGCGCGGACGCTCGCGCAGCACGGCCTGCGTGTGTCGGTGAGGAAGAGCCGCGGCCGCGACATTCGCGCGGCCTGCGGCCAGCTGATCGTCGAGGGGAAGAAGGCTGCAGCCGGGCCGCGGCTCGCCGCCCTCATGGAAATAGGGAATGGGAAATAGGGAATAGGGAAAAAGGAAAGAAAGAGAACGCGCTATTTTTCGTTCTTCGCCATTTCCCTATTCGCTAGGCTGCTTCGCTGGCCTTCGGCAGACGCTTCTGCGCGAGCGTCGCGTGGTAGTTCTCCTCGAGGTAGTCCACGCCCAGCACGGTGATCATCAGCCGTGACTGGTCGCCGCGCGTGATGAGCCCCCGCTGCATCAAGTACCAGATGGTGAACTCCATGTGCTCGCGGGGCTGGCCGATCATGTCCTCGAGATCGCGATCGAATATTCCCGGATCCTGCGGCTCGACGCGGCGGCGCGTGTACAGCACTTCGAGCAGCGTCAGGCGCGTCAGGCGCTCGATCTCGACGTCGGTCTCGCTGCGAGTGCCGGCGTTCACGAGCTTCCAGCGATCCTGCCGCTGGCGCTGATGGAAGACGTCGTACTGCGCGCGCTTTTCCGGGTCGCTGAGGACGGTATACGCCTCGTGGATCGTCCGGAAGCGCCGGGCGTCGCCGGTTTCCTGGTTGTCGGGATGGAACCGCTGCGCGAGCAGTCGATACACGCGGTGGATCGTCTCGGGCTCGGCGTTCGGGCTTATCTGCAGCAGCTCGTAGTAATCGGTCGTGATCTCAGCCATGACACTTGATCCCGACCCGCGCCGCGTCACGCGGCTCTTGGGTCTACGGTAAGTATCGGATCTGGGAGCCTGGCCTGCATTGACGTCGCGCACCGGCGTGGCGTCCCGAGCGGAATCCGGCGCCTCCGTGAGCATTGACGCGCAGCAACATGCAGACGACGAGGAGTCAGAAAGTAAGGGCCACGAGGATCCGCTCGTTCCGCCGGTGGCCGGGTCCCGTGCGGACGCGGAAGCCGTTGTCCGTGACGGCGACCGATCCGTCTTCGATCGTCAGGGCGGGCCGTTCGGAGCCGGCCTGCGAGGCACGGAAGCGCGCGGCAAGCCGCTCGCCGATGTCCCGCACGCGCCGGCCGCGTTCACGGATGACGGGCCCCGGCACCTTGTCGGCAAGCCGCGTCGCCTCGGTGCCGGGACGATCGGAGTACGGAAAGACGTGCAGGGACGTGAGCGGGCTGGTCTCGAGGTAATCGCAGAGCCAATCGACGTCCGCATCGGTCTCGCCGGGGAAGCCGACGATGATGTCGGATCCAATCGCGGCATGCGGCAGGCGTTCGCGCAGATGGTCGACGGTGCGGCGGTACTCCGCGAGCCTGTACGGACGCCACATGCGCGCGAGCAGTCGATCGCTCGCGTGCTGCAATGGCAGATGGAACGCGGGCGCGAGACGTCCGGCCTCGGCGAGATCGACGAGCGCAGGGGGCACGTCCGTCGGCTCGAGTGAACCAAGCCGGATGAGCAGCCGCCTCGTGGCGTCTGCGGCAGCTCGCAGGAGCTGATCGAGCGAAGATGCCGGTGTCAGGTCACGGCCGTACGCGCCCAGGTGCACGCCGGTGAGCGTCACGTCGAGCACGCCGCTGCTCTC
>JBKPSY010000171.1:0-7774 GCA_046735235.1 Acidobacteriota bacterium
GGTGTGTGTAGCGGCCGTGATGATGCTGGCCGCCGTGACGATGGGCGCCGGGTCGGCGGACCCCGACGCGTTGATGGCTCGCGCGAAAGCGCTGCACAAGGCCGTGCCCCTGATCGACGGGCACAACGACTTCCCGTGGGCCCTCCGTGACGCGAGCCCCGCGCGCGATCTCGACGCGCGCGACATGCGCACCCACCTGGCACCGCCGATCATGACGGACATCCCGCGCCTGCGAGCCGGCGGCGTCGGTGGCCAGTTCTGGTCGGTCTGGGTGCCGCCGAGCCTCAGCGGCGATGCGGCGGTCCGGACGACGCTCGAGCAGATCGACGTCGTGCATCGCATGGTCGCGAAGTATCCCGATACCTTTCAGCTCGCGCTGACCGCGGACGATGTGGACAGGGCGTTCAAGGCAGGCAAAATCGCGTCGCTCATCGGCATGGAGGGTGGTCACTCCATTAACAACTCGATGGCCACGCTACGCCAGATGTACGCGCTCGGCGCGCGTTACATGACGCTGACGCACACCCACAACACCGACTGGGCGGACTCGGCCACCGACACGCCTGCGCATCACGGCCTCACGCCGTTCGGCGAAGCGGTGGTGCACGAAATGAACCGCCTCGGCATGCTCGTCGACCTCAGCCACGTCTCACCGGAAACCATGGCCGCGGCGCTGCGGGTGAGCAAGGCGCCGGTCATCTTCTCGCACTCGTCCGCGCGCGCGATCTGCGATCACCCACGCAACGTCCCGGACGACATCCTGCGCCAGGTCACGGCCAACGGCGGCGTCGTGATGGTGAACTTCTACCCGAACTTCCTGGTGCCTGAGGGCGGCAAGCAGGCTACGGAGCTCTACGCGCTGCAGCGGACGCTGGAAGACGCGCACCCTGGCGACATGAAGGCCGTCGAAGCCGGGATGAACGAGTACCGGAAGTCGCATCCGCTGCCGAAGGCGACGGTCAAGCTCGTGGCCGACCACGTCGATCACGTCAAGCAGGTCGCCGGCGTGGATCACGTCGGGATCGGCAGCGACTTCGACGGCATCGACATCACGCCCGAGGGCCTCGAGGACGTGTCGAAATACCCGGCGCTGACGGCGGAGCTCCTCTCGCGCGGCTGGCCGGACGAGGACGTGAAGAAGTTCCTGGGACTGAACGTGCTGCGTGCGATGCGACAGGCGGAAGCCGTCGCCGCCAGCATGAAGAACGAGCCGCCGTCAGTCGCGATGCTTCCGACGGCTGCTGAGTCTACGAAGAAGTAAGTCCACAGATTTCGCCGATTCTCACAGATTCTTGTGACGTTCCAATCTGTGTGATCTGTGTAATCTGTGGATTCTCTCCTTCTCGTCACGCGAAGCGCAGCCTGACGTGAACCGTCCGCCATCTCAGTGCGCCGGTCCGAGCAGGACGGCGTTGATGAACAATAGCTCGCTCGCTTCGGTGAACGCGCGGTAGTTCGGGTCCTCGGCAAACGCGATCACGCGGCCCTTGCCCATGGGCTCCTCGACGAGGTACGCCTTTTCGGCCAGCTGCGCCCGCGCGTCGTCCCACACGAGCCCGGCGGCGACGAGGCGATCCTTCTTGGCGTAGACGCCGACGTTCGAGCCCTGATCCAGCCGAACCGGCGTAAAGACACGACGGCCTTCGACCATCACCTGCACTTCCCCGTCCGTGCCCGACGAGAGGTAGTGCTCGGTGTCGAGCTCGACGCGCAGCACCGAGCCCGGCGTGTTCTCGGGCCGCTCGCGGTCCGGCTGAATCGCCTTGTCGTAGTCGAACGGCTTCACCGGCTCGGCGGGCTTCTTGTCCTTGTCCTTGTCCTTGTCCTTGTCCTCCGCGCCCTCGGGCTTGCCGTCGCGCATCTCGGGACGCGCGTCAATCAGTCCGACCTTCTCCGTGGACGCCCAGCGCGACGCGTCGCCGAGTGTCACGAGCGTGCCGCCGCCGCGCACCCATTCCTTGAGTCGCCGCACCAGGTCTTCGCCGATGGCGCTGCCGTAGTTGCCCTGCGGCAGGACGATGACGTCGGTCTTCGTCAGATCGAAGCCGTCGAGCGAGTGCACGCGGACGGCCGTGACGGGAAGTCCGTAGCGCCGCTCCAGCACGTAGCGCGCCCAGCCGGCCGAGAGCGTCTGTGTGGGCGTGTCCCATGCCAGCACCACGCGCGGCGCCTTCAGCGGGACGACTTCGCCCGATCCGAGCGAGATGCCGCTGTCGACCCAGCCCGTGTCGAGCGCGACGACTTCCGCGCCGTGAGTGCGCGCGAGCCGGCCGAGCGTGTCAGGCATCGTCGGCGGGTTCCCCGCCACGCGCACGATCGCGGCGCCCTCCCCGAACTGACGGCCGGCAATCGTGAACGGCTCCGAGGCCTGCTGCACCAGCAGGCCGGCCCGCAGCGCGTCCGCGACAGTCGCTGCGGCGCCCGAGCTCCAGGGGAGCACGTAGGCCACCTTCGCCGCGGGCAGCGGCGTCGCGGGACGTGCCTGCCCGGGAACGACCGGCGTCGCTTTCACAGAGAGCGCCTGCGAGCTCGTGACGACCTCCACGTCGTAGAGGTCCGGAAGGTTCCACGCCGTGACGTCGTAGATTTGATCGCCCATCCGCTTCTTGCGTCGACGATCCTGCTCCTTCACAAACGCCTCGGGTTGGCGCACGTCGGGCTCGAGGAGGTTGCGAAGCAGGCGTCCGGACGGCTGGGCGTTCGAGACGAGATAGGCGCCGGCCGCGATCTTTCGCGTGCCTATGCTGAATGCCTCCTCGGCGCGTCGCACGTCGATGCCCTGGCTCGCCAGGCTCTCGGCCAGGCGATCGGCCAGCGTCGCGTCGGACCCGGGCGTCAGCACGTACTCGCGGGTGGACGACTTCTCGCCGTCGCTGATCGCCGACCGCCGGTACTCCAGAAAGTCGTGCAGGATCTGTTCGCGGTTGGTCGCCGCCGTGTAGCAGGTCGTGATGGCCGACGTGAAGTGGTGGAGGATTCCGTCGCGGTACGTCAGGACCGTGCCGTCATCGCGCTTGTACGTGAGGCCGCGCGCGGATGCCTGCTCGTACGTCATGCCAATCGCGCCGTGGTACATCGGCCACGACTCGCCGTAGCCCGGGTAGAACGAGTCGTAGACCTCGCGGATGAAGTACGCGAAGCCGCGCTCGTCGAAGCGCGCGGCGTTGGCGCGGCCGAACTTCTCGAGCCATGACGCCTGCGCGGTGGTGATGTACGGGTTCACCGGATCCGCGGGCGGCGCGAAGTAGTACGTGCCGTTGCCGCCCATCTCGTGCAGATCGACCACCACTTGCGGGAAATAGTCGAGCACGACGCGTTCGCGACCGCGCGTCTCGGGCTGCGAGCGTGAAAACCAGTCGCGGTTCATGTCGAACAGGTAGTGGTTCGACCGGCCGCTCGGCCATCCCTCGTCGTGCTCCGCCGAGCTCGCGTCGCTGTCGGGCGTCGCAGCCTGGCCGAGGCCGTTCATCGAGACGAAGCGGGATCGGCCGTCGGGATTTTCGAGCGGGTCGATCAGCACGAGCGCGTCCTTGCGGATCGCGTCGACGACCGGGTCGTTCTTCGACGCGAGCAGGTGGTAGGCCTCCATGAGCGCCGCGTCGGACGACGAGATCTCGTTGCCGTGCACGGCGTGCATCAGCCAGATCACGACGGGGAGCTCGTGGACGAGACGATCGCCGTCGGCGGCGGAGATCGTGCGGGGGTCGGCGAAATGCTGAAGGTCCGTCTTGAGCGCCGCGAGACGGGCGATGCGCGCCGGCGTGCCGATGACCAGTACGTGGAGCGGGCGGCGCTCCCAGGTGCGGGCATATTCGAACAGGAACGTCCGGTCCGGGGCCGCGGCCGCCAGGGCCCGGAGATACATCGTCAGTTCCTCGGGGGTGCTGATTGCCTCGCCGGGCTCGTGCCCGATCACCGATTTGATGGTCGGAATCGCCGGATCATAGGTGGCCCCCGGCCAGAGTTCCTGCGCCGCCGCGGCGCGCGCGCCCGCCAGCAGCGCCAGCACCAGCACCAATCCTCTCGTCACACGCATGCCCCCTCCAGAAGCCGCCCGGCCCAAGTGCGCGAGTATAGCCCGACGGCCGCACGCCATTTGGCGGTAGCGCGAGGGACAGCGTGGTTGCTACTCTCAAGACATGCAGTCAGCACTCATTCGTCTGACGACGGTCACCGCCGCCTTCGCGGCCACGGCCACTCTCCTCGCGCAGCAGCCCACGTTCAAGACGGGCACCCAGATCGTGCCGCTCTACGTCACCGTCACCGACGCCGACAAGCGCCTCGTGCCGGATCTGACGAAAGACGACTTCGAGGTCTTCGACAACACCCAGCCGGTGACGTTGACGCTCTTCCAGAACGAGCCGGAGCCGTTCTCCTGCGTGGTCATGCTCGACACGAGCGGCAGCATGACCGGATCGATCGATCTGCTGCAGGCCGCCGCCGAGCAGTTCGTGATCCGGCTGCTGCCGACCGACAAGGGCATGGTCGGCGCGTTCAACGACAAGATTCAGTTCACGACGGTCGACTTCACCAGCAGCCGCGACGAGCTCGTCGGCGCGCTGAAGGACATCGACTACGGCAACCCGACGCGGCTGTGGGACGCGACCGAGGCCAGCATCGATCAGCTGAAGAAGGTGACGGGGCGGCGTGTCGTGCTCGTCTTCACCGACGGCGACGACACGTCCAGCAAGATCGGGTTGGGGAAGATCATGGAAGAAGCGCGCGCGTCGGAGGTGATGATCTACTCGATCGGGCTGCAGAGCGTGTTCTTCAACGGCCAGCGGCAGGTGCGGACGCAGCCGGATCGCGGGCTACGCAAGATCTCCGATGAAACCGGCGGCGGCTACTTCGAGCTGAGGCGCACCGACGATCTCGGGCCGACCTTCACGCGGGTGGCGCAGGAGCTGCACAGCCAGTACGTGCTCGGCTTCGCGCCGGCGACCGACGGCAAGCTGCACAAGCTCGAGGTCCGCCTCAAGAAGCCGGGCATGACGGCGCGCGCGCGCAAGACGTACCTGGCGCCGACCGGCGGCACGCAATAGCGATCGACTGTGCTGGAGGGCAGACAGGCTGTTCGTGCATCGCGATGCACGAACAGTCGTCGTGATGAGTGCCGGTAGAAGGATTACGCGAACGCGGCCACGATGATCAGCGCGAGCAGCAACAGCCCGGTGACCAGTTCCGCGCTTCCGGAGAACGTCCAATCGAAGCGATTCATGTTCATGTCCCCTTGCTCTAGAACAAATAGACGGATAGGGCCTCCGGCAGGTTCGCCGGTAAGACCACGCCGCGTCTTCTAAGCAGGGGCCAGATCTGGGCCAAACCACATCCCATTTGTTTTTAACGAGTTACGGGCGTCGATACCGCGCCGCCCGTCGGAGGTCCGACCGGCCCTGACGGTACGTTGGCGTTACACGGAGTTCACATGACGGCACGGACGAAGGCACAGGTCCTCGAAAGCCTTACCGCCGGCGGCCTCGTTCCGGTGATCCGGGCCGAGTCCGCCGACACGGCCCTGAAGATCGTGGAGGCCTTGGTTGCCGGTGGAATTCGGACGCTCGAGATCACGATGACCGTGCCGGACGCGATCGGCGCGATCCGCACGGTGGCGGAGCGTTTCGGACGCGACGTGCTGCTCGGCGCGGGAACCGTGACGAGCCGGGCGCTCGCCGAGGGATCGATCGACGCAGGCGCCGAGTTCCTCGTCACCCCGTGCGTCGTCCCCGAGGTCATTGCGGTCGCGCGCGAGCGCGGCGTCGCGGTGCTGCCCGGCGCGATGACGCCCACGGAGGTCTTCGCGGCGTGGTCCGCCGGCGGCGACATCATCAAGATCTTCCCGGCGAGCAACGTCGGCGGCGCGTCGTACTTGAAAGCGCTCAAGGGGCCGTTCCCGCAGATCAAGCTCTGTCCAACCGGCGGCGTGAACCTGCAGACGATCGGCGATTTCGTGAAGGCCGGCGCATCGGCCGTCGGCGTCGGCGGCGAGCTGGTGTCGAAGGCGGCGATCGATCGGGGCGACTTCGGCGAGATCACCAGGCTCGCGTCGGAGTACGTGAAGGCGTTCGCCGCGGCGAAGTCCCGCGCCTAGCAGCCTGCTGAGCTTCGGCCGCAAGCCGCGGGTCTCGGCAGGCCTGACGGCCTGCGCTACAGGTTTGCTATTTGAACTCGACGCTGATCTCGCGATCGAGGTTCACCTTGAATCCCTTCACGCCCTGAAGCAGCTTCTTCGCCTCCTCGATCGAGCCCGGCTCCGCTACTTCCGACAGCAGCTTGTCGTTCGTCATCAGCTCCGAGAAGTCCATCTCGAGCAGCGTGACCTTCGAACCTTCCACATACGGGCTGTTCGTCTTGACGATGTGGCCGGGGGCGACGTCGAGGTCGATGGAGATGTGCAAGCCGTCGAACATCTTCTTCGCCATCTCGAGCTGCTGCGGGTCGGGTTTCTTGGCGGCGGTCTTGTCGTCCTTCATCTCAGCCGGCTTCTTCTTCGTGAGGTCGGGCTCCGGGAAGACCACCGTCAGCAGCGACGATCCCCCGGGCTGTTTCGCGAACTTGAACGCGACATCGTCTGCGCTCTTCGACGAAGCCGGCATGCCGTCCTTCGGTGCCGGAGGCTTCTGGTTGATGCGCACCTTCGTGATGTCGGCGAACGAGTAAATCGCCGACCGTCCCACCAACTCCTTCGTCTTGATCGGCTTGCTCGAGACAAAGGCCACGCCGTCCCCGTACTTCGACGCGGCGTCGCGCATTTCCTTCTCGCTGAAGAGCTCCGGCGGCGCCCCCTTCGCGGCGCCGGGCTTGTCCGAGTCGCCGCCGAAGCCAGACGCCATGGCCGCCAGCTGTTCGGCGGCTTCGGCCTTCATCGCCACGGACTGCTCGATCGTGCCGCTGCCATCCGCTTTGACATGAATGATCGTCGAGGCGGTGATGCAGCCCGAGGCGAACACGCACACGAATCCCGCGAGCGCGAGTCGAGCCGTCCTGGTCATTCCTGCTCCTTGATGAGGCGAAGCGCCTTGAGGGCGTGGTCGCGGACTTCTTCGTCCGGGTCGTGAATCATCCGCCAGAGAGGATCAGCGGCCGCGATGGCAGGCGGGCCGATCGCGCCGAGCCCGTCGGCTGCGGCAATCCGGACGCGACGGTCGTCGTCGCGAAGGCCTTCGAGGAGCGCCGGGAGGACGCGCTTGTCCAGCGGCGCCGTCTCGACGATCAGACCGGTTGCTTCGGCGCGAATGGCGCCGTCCCGCGATTGCAGGCCGTCGAGCAGGACAGGCACGGCGATCGCGGTCTCGCCCAGATGACCGACGATTGCGGCCGCATAGACGCGCACCATCGGATCGCTATCGGAGAGCGCCGCGTGCGCGGTCGGAAGGATGGGGCGCGCGGCCGCGCCCGCTTCGACGAGCAACGCAGCCGCGGTCTGCCGGACCGCTGCCTCCGGGTCTCGCGCCAGGACGTTCCCGGCCGCGGCGACGAGATCGCTGGTGCCCGGCTTGATCTGTGCGACCGCCATACCTGCCGAGCGGCGCACCGTCGCATCCGGGTCGCTTTCGAAGAGTCTCAGGAGCCGCGGCCCGGCCGGCTCGGCGACCGCGCCGATCGGACCCAGGGCGTCGGCGGCCGCAGCGCGCAGCGGCGCATCTGGCGCGTCGAGACACGGCACCAGCAGCGGCACGGCCGCGGCGACCGACGCGCTGCCGTGCTCAGCCGCCATCTCCATCACGCCACGGGCCGCCTGCTCCTGGGCGGACGCGTCGCCGACACGCAGCTGATT
>JBKPSY010000172.1:0-12568 GCA_046735235.1 Acidobacteriota bacterium
GCGTTTTGACCTCCGCCACCGAGGCCGATATCATGCCGTGACGATTGCCCTGATGGCCCCAGACCTCTCCGTCGTCATTCCGATCAAGAACGAAGCCCCGAACATCTCCAATCTCTATCGCGAGTTCACAGACGCGCTGGAGGCCTGGGGACGTCCGTACGAGCTCCTCTTGATTGACGACGGCAGCACCGACGAGAGCTTCCGGCTACTCGCCGATCTCCAGGCGAAGGATCCGCGCGTCCGGGTGATTCGCTTCCGGCGGAACTTCGGCCAGACGGCGGCGTTCGCGGCAGGATTCAAGTTCGCGCGCGGCCGTCTCATCGCGACCGCGGACGGCGATCTCCAGAACGATCCTCGAGACCTGCCCCGCATGGTCGACCTGATCGATCAGGGCCAGGACATCGTCTGCGGCTGGCGCAAGGACCGGAAGGACACGTTCGTCACGCGGCGGCTGCCGTCAATGATGGCGAACCGGCTGATCTCCTGGTCGACCGGCGTGCGCCTGCACGACTACGGGTGCTCGCTGAAGGTCTTCCGCGCGGAGGTGGTCAAGCCGCTGAAGCTGTACGGCGAGATGCACCGCTTCCTGCCGGCCATTGCCAGCGAGATTGGCGTCAGCATCAGCGAAGTTGTCGTGAACCATCGGCCGCGCCAGCACGGCAAGTCCAAGTACGGGCTCTCGCGGACCATCCGCGTGATCCTCGACCTCATGACGGTCAAGTTCCTGCTGAACTACTCGACACGGCCGCTGCAGATCTTCGGCCTGGTCGGCGGGACGATGCTGTGCCTGGGGCTGGGAGTGTCGGCGCTGCTCGCGTATGAGCGTCTGTTCGGACATCAGTCGATCGCGAATCGCCCGCTGCTGCTCTTCGGCATCCTGCTGATCTTCACGGGCCTCCAGCTCCTGACGCTGGGGCTGCTCGCCGAGATGCAGGCGCGTACTTATCACGAGTCGCAGGACAAGCCCACCTATGTCATCCGCGAGATTCGCGAGACCGTCACTGGCGCGCGCGAGCTTCTGAACGCCTGACGTCCGTCGGCGACTGATGCTCGGCTCAGCGCTGTCCGCGCGCCATCTCTGGGGGCGTGGGCTTAGGCGGAACGACGTCGCTCGTCAGATACAGGAGCGCGCCGGGCATGTTGCCGACGATCCCGAGCGCGATGAAGAGGATCGAGAGCGCGAACGCCTCGGGCCGGCCCACCCCCGCGACTCCGAACGTCCATAGAAAGGCCGCCTGGCCGGTGCCGAGTCCGCTGACGGTCACCGGGAACAGCATGATCAGCAGGATCACCGGGACGGTCACGAAGTACGACGTCAGCGGAAGTTCGATGCCCAGCGACAAGCCCAGGCACCAGCACTGCAGGACGCGCAGGATCTGAACCCCGACGGACGCGACGATCACCATCGTCAGCGCGCCGTGGTGATGGCGATAGGCACGGACCGCCTCGAGCAGCTTCTGGGCCAGCCCGCGCAGGCCAGCGCCTGGCAGCCGGCCGACGAGGCTCGACGCCAGGCCGGCGACGGCATCCGAGTAGATCACGAGCGCCAGGCCAAGGCTGGCGAGCCCACCGAGCCCGAGCACGACATACACGCCTGACGGCGCCGGTGCACTGAAGATGGCGAGGCTGGCGAGCCCGAGAATCAGGATCGACACCACGCCGAGCGCTCTGTCCATCGCGACCGATGCGACGGCCGCCGGCCCCGAGACGCCGTACTTGCTGACGCTGTAGGCACGCACCGCGTCGCCGCCTACGCTCGGCAGCGCCGTTCCGACGAACGTGCTGATGAAGAAGACACGCATCACGCCCGAGAGGGGGGGAGGGGCGCCGGGCGTGAGTGGACCCAGCAGCAGCAGCCAGCGCCAGGCCATGAGCGCGCGGTCGAACACCACCAGCGCGCACGACCACAGGATCCACGCCGGGATCGCGTGGACGGCGATGCGTCCGATTTCAGCGGGGTTGCTCTTCCAGAGGAGCAGGCCGGTTAGACCGGCGGCGACTGCCAGCCGGACGAAGCGGCTGCCGAGGAGCCTCGTCACTGCGTCGCGGGCAGGGTCTCGGCGTGCCGTTCGGGGTTGTGCTTGACCTTGTAGGCCCGCAGAAGGAACTTCGCGTAGGGCACGAACTGCTTCATGGCGCCCACGTTCACCTGGCAGGGGCTCAGGCAGTTCTTGCAGATTCCGTCTTCGAAAGTCGCGCGCTGCGCGAGGTTCTCGGCCTTGAAATAGAGCTCGTTGGCGCCCTGGTCCAGCACGTTGCCGAGCAGATCCGAGTTCTCGCAGTAGAACAAGTCGCCGTTCGGGTTCAGCAGCAGGCCCTGCGAGCGGAACGGGCACGGCATCGTCCGGACGTAACCATTGGCGATCATGTCGGCGTAGTGCAGGTACATGAACGCCTGGCCCGAGAGGACCGATTCCTCCTGCACGCGCTCGAGGAAGAACTTGCGCATGAACTCTTCCTCGCGCTCCTTGAAGCCAACGCTCTCCTCGAGGTCGCGGTTGCCGAGCATGTTGTCGGTGAACCGCAGCATGTTGAAGACGACGTCGAGCTTCTTCGTGCGCGCCCAGGCGAGGATGTTCTTGGCGTCCTCGAGGTTCGTCGCGAAGATCGTCGCAGCGATGCCAAACGAGAAGTTGGAGTGCTTCGCGGCAAGCGCCTGCATGGCTTCAATCGTCTGGCACGCCTTGTCGAAGCCGCGCTTCACCTGCCGAACTTCGTTGTGGATGTCGCCGATGCCGTCGAGCGACACGCGCATGCTGACGAGCAGGTTCTTCGACGCGCAGAATTCCACGATGCGCGTGAGCATCGGGATCGCGCGGTGCGGCGTCAGACCCGTGGTGTTGACGCCGATCTTGCGCAGGCGGGGCAGCCGGCGGTGGAACATCTCCACCAGCTCAGGCAAGTCGTTCCTCGTCGTCGGCTCGCCGCCCGAGATGTTGAGGTTCTCGACTGCGCCCCAGAACTCGTGATCCATGGCGCCGTCCACCTGCGGCAGCGTCATGTCTTCCTTGCGGTTCCCGCGCTTCCAGTTGTTGCACATCGTGCAGCGGGCGTCGCAGACGAAGGTGCAGTTGTAAATCAGCACCGTCGGCCGGATTGGCTTGAGCTTCGAGACGACCAGAGTGTTGGCCAGGTCTCGCGGCACGCCGGCGGCGGTCCGAGCCAGGTAGTTCAGGCGGAAGGCGTCGGTGGACATCCCGATCGAAGTATAGCACCCCAAGCCACTGTCTATCTTCTACTTGCGGGCGAAACCTGGCCCGAAGGACATGGCGGATCTACGGTTAGCGCGCCAGAGCCGTTTGCACAGTGGTCGCGAGGCCCGCCCCCACCGCCGCGTGGCCCAGAGCGTTCATGTGGTCGTCCAGGACGTAGAAATCGTCGTCTTTCAGCACTGACGTGGTGTCGAAGGTCACCAGGCGCCTCACCCAGTCGGGCTGGGCCTCCCCGCGGGCGACCCGGTTCAAGGCCGTAATGAACCGCTTCGGGTGCCCGAGCTCCTGATTGACCTCGAGCACTACGACCTGCACCGCGTCGAGGGGCGTCTTGCCGGCATGCTCGAGCGCGTTCAGGAACAGGCCGGCCTCGACGTCCGGATCGAGGGTCTGCATCTTCAGCTGATCGGGCTCGGGCGTCTCAAGATGTGTGACCTTCATGAACAGGCGCCACACGTACTTGCCGGGGTAGTAGGCGCGCTGTGCCAGGTAGTGATCGACGATCGTTTGATACTGCGCCTGGCTCGTGATCGTCAGCTGGTTGTGTCCGTCGCGGAAGGCGCGATTCTCGGGCTGGTCGTTGTCCGCGTATTGGATCACCAGTACCTTCAGGTGCGACGTGTCGAGGCGGTCCAACATCCGCATCTCGCGGACAGTCGCATAGGACGACACGGCGGCGTTCAAGACCTTGAGGCCGGTCTTCAGCGCGAGGACTCGCGGAAACGCCTGGTCCTGGTTCACGCCCCAGCCCATCGCATGCGAGTCGCCGATCACGATCACATCGGGAGCGACCAGATCCGCTTCGGTATCGCGCAGCCCCAGGTGATTGACGTCGTACGTGTTGTCGAATTCAAGGTTGCCGAACGTGCAGCCTGGCGGCTTCAGCGTGTACGTGACGTCGGCATCGTATCGTGCGCACTCCGGGTTGAACTGGATGAGCGCGCGATTGAAGTGCCGGTACACCTGCTGCACGAGACGACGGACCGGCGCCGGTGACGCCGCGGTGAGCCGCGGCGCGTGCAGCATCGAGACGAAGATGATTTCGATGATCGCGCCGGCGACGAGCAGGTTGAATGCGAGGTAGAGCAGCCCGCGGCCGATCGTCTTGGCAATTGACATGGCAGGGGATAGGATGAACCGACTTGACCGAGCGCGTGCCAACCACCGTCACGCCGCGTCAGACGACCGTCGCGGTGCTCGCCGTCGTCTTCCTGATCTCGATCGGTGTTTCGGTTTCGGCCATGCTGCCGCTGTCGGCCGGCAGCGCATTGGTGCTGGCGTATCTGTGGATGGCGTGGCCGGGCGTGATGATAGCACGCCGCTTGTACGGGTCTCAACGCGGCCAGTGGCTGCCGTCGCTGCTGGTGGGCCCCGTGTGGGGCTTCGCCGCGACGAGCCTCGTCCTGCTCGCTCTCTGGGTCGCCGGCGTGCGCGCGACGTTCGTGCTGGCGCTTGCGCCACTCGGCGCGGCGCTGCTCGTCGTGCCGTGCCGCTGGCTGCGCGGCGCGCTCGTGGCGCCCGCGTACGATCGTCGTGATGTCGCAGCCGTGCTCCTCGTCCTCCTGATCGTGCCGGTGGTCGTCGCGCGACCGTACGCGCGCGTCGGCGAGTTGCGGCCGGAGGGCAAGGCGTACCGTGCCTACTTCATCGCGGACTTCGAGTGGGCGATGGCCGTCGCCGAAGAGATCTCGAAGGGCGACGTCCCGCCGAAGAACCCGTTTCTTGCCGGGGATCATCTGCACTACTACTGGCTCTCCAGCCTCGCACCGGCCATCGAGCATCGCGTGGCCCCGGCCATCGCCCTCGAGCCGTTGCTCCTCACCAACGCGCTGCTGCTCGATCTCGCGTTCATGGCGTTCTTCTACGCCTTCGCGCGGCAGTTCGTTCGGAGCGCGGCGGCGGCCGCGATTGGCTGCGCGTTTGCGGTCTTCTTCACGAGCTTCGAGGGCGCGCAGCAGCTCTACGTCTTCTGGCAGCGCGGGGTTCCGCTGGCGGGTCTGCGCGACCTGAACATCGACGGCATCAGCAACTGGAAGTTCGGCAGCCTCAAGGTGGATGGGCTGCAGCGCCTGCTGCTGTATCAGCCGCACCACGCCACGTCCTGGGCCCTGAGCCTCTCGGCGCTCCTGGTCCTTCGCCAAGCGCGCGATGCCTCGCGGGTTGCGATCAACCTGCTGGCGGGCGTCCTGTTGGCGGTCGGGCTGCTCGTGAGCTCGTTCATCGCGTTGATGGTCGGATCCGCCGTGGCGCTGTATCAGGCAGTCGGCCTGCTGATGCAGCGGAACTGGCGCGCGCTCGTGCTCGGAGGGGTGGCGGCCGGCGTGCCGGTTGGCATCGCGGTGCTCGTGTCGGACCTGCTCGAATACGTGGACCAATCGGCCGGGCCAATCGTCAGCGTGGGACACCTGAATCCGCTCGCCGCGACCAACACCGTCGTGGGGATCGCGCTCAGCTTCGGTCCGATCCTGATCGCCGCCACCGGGGGTGTATGGATCGCCGTGCGTCAGCGGCTCGCCGCGTTCGGCGCAGTCGCCGTGCTCGTGGCCGTCGGATTCGGTTTCTACTTCTTCGTGGACGTCGTCGATCACCAGCACGCGTATGTCGGCTGGCGTGCGGGCCACTTGCTGTTCATTGCCATGACGCCGCTGGTGGGGCTGCTGTGGGAATACGGCAGCGACAGAGGCGGCGCGACTCGTGCGGCGGTGGTCGCCGGCCTTGGCCTGCTTGCCGCCGCAGCGGCACCGACCACTGCGATCGACCTCTACAACACGCAGGACACCGCGAATCAGCGTCAGGGCCCTGGCTTCCGGTGGACTGAAATTCTAAGTCCCGGCGAAGTGGACGCGCTGGCCTGGCTCAAAGCGAATACGCCAGAGTCTGCGCTGGTCCAGGTCGACCCGACCCGGCCGTCGGGGACCTGGGCCTACATGCCCGGCTTCGGCGCGCGGCGAATGGCGGCCGGCATGCCGATTTCGATGATCCCGCTGAGGAAATACCGGGAGGCGAGCGATCGGATGCGGAGGGTGTTCCAGGCGAGGGAGCCCGCGGTTGTTCACCAGCAGGCCGTTGCATTCGGCATCGACTATTTCTACATCGGCCCGGCTGAGCGGGCCGCGTATCCGGCCATTGCGAGGCTGCTCGACGCAGCCCCGCAATGGTTTGCCCCGGTCTTTCACAACGACGCGGTCACGATCTACCGCGTCCTGCCCTGAACCTGGCCCGCTTCGCCGTAGCGCAATGCGCGAAGGCGAGCGCGACGGCTAGTCCGGAATCCCGCCGTCCGGCTGCGGGTTCGGCGGCGTGACCTCGTTGAAGGTCACGCTCGAGGCGACGTGCGCGTAGCCAAGCCTGAACACGTCATACGTGTGCCACCTGCCGCCGATGTTGATGTTCAGCTTGTCCTTCGAGATCAGGCCCGACGGGTTCTTCTGTCGTGCCGACCCGAATCCCGCCTGCTGAAGGTGCCAGATCATCCGGCGGAGCAGTTGTTCGGCCGCAGTGAGCGCCTCGTCCTCGGTGTTGAACGTCGCCGTGAGGCACGGGTATTCGTCGGCCGTGCCGCGCACGATGTCCTCGGCGAGACCCACGTCGAGCGCGCCGCTCTTGTGGCCTTGCGAGCCCGCGCGGCATCCGCCGGTTGATCCGCCGCCGCCACCCCCGCCGCCGTCACCACCTCCGCCACTTCCGCCGTCCCCACCGCCGCCTCCGGTGCCCGGAAGCGCAGGAACCTTGAAGACGCCCGTCGCCGACCACGGGCCCGTGTTGCTGCCAGCCGACGCCCGGACGCGCCAGTAGAACGTCGTCGACGTCAGGAGCGACGCCGTCGGCGTGACCTGCGTCTGGTTCGAGGTGAAGCCGCCCTGCTCGCTGAACACAATCTGCGTGAACGCCTGGTCAGTCGCGACCTGAACCAGGTACGAGAGCGATCCGGCGGGACCGGTGACCGGCGCGTTGCCGAAGAGAAGGTGCGGCGGGTTGTGGTCCACCGTCACGCCGTTGACCGGCGACTTGAGGGGCGGCGCGCCGATCTCGATTGGCGTCACGACGCTGAATTTCACCGCGGACGAGTAGGGCCCCGTATTGGCCCCGTCCTGCGCGCGGGCGCGCCAGAAATAGGTCCGGTCGCTGGCGAGCCTGTCCGGCAGGCTGACCGACGTCCGGCCGTTGCCGCCGGGCGCGATGTTGTCCTTCGAGAAGACCATCGTGGAGAAGCCGGCGTCGGCGGCAACCTCAACCCGGTAGGTGAGGGGCCGCTGGCCGCTGCTGCTGGCGTTCTCGATCATCAGCGTGATCGGCTGCTTGTCGCTGTCGACGTTGGCGTTAACCGTCGGCTGCAACGGCGTCGGCGCGGAAATGTCCACTCCCGGGATGGGCCCCGCTACTGAGGGGCTCAACGGATTCGAGCTCTTGCTGGTTTCGCAGGCGGCTGCCAATGGCAGCAGCGCCACGAGCGCCAGCGCGCGCGTGAGGCGAGCGTTCATGCGTATATCTCCAACAGTCGGGCTTGCGGGGACCCACGAATCCCGTGCAATTCCGTGTATCGGCAGTTCAGACGTTCGGGTTTAGCGGGACGTCGCCAGCGGGCTGGGGAGCCTGACGGGCGGGCGGAGGACGGAAAACGCCCCCGAGGGTTGCGACCGAGAGATCGCGACCCCCGGGGGTATGACGTTCGGGCCGTGAAAACGGCCGGGACTACCGGTTGGCGAACGCCGGACGCGGCCGGCTCGACATCCAGAGCTGCTTGACGATCATGCCCGGCACGGTGCCGCTATCCGGGCCCGCACGGCCCGTCGGACCGCCGGCGTACACATAGTGCGGATCCGGATTATAGGTTCCGCAGTAGGGTTTTCCGAAGCTGTAGATCACATTGCCGTTCGGGCCGTCCTCGCGCACTGTGAGGTTGAAGTTCCCGTTCCCGAAGGTGGCTGTCCAGAGGTACCAGCGGTTCGGGTCGAAATTGCGCTCCACGCGCTCGCCGCCGACCGTCTCGATGCGCTCGCAGTTCGTGATCACGCGCCACGCGATGGTGTTCTCGGGCTCACCCCGCTTCTCGATCGTGAACCGTCGCGGGTTCGTCGTGATGTCTGAGGTCCCCTGCGACATCGCCATGACCTTCGTCTTGCCGCCCTCGGTGCCGCCGTGCACGTTGGTGGCGAGCAAAGAGATCTCGCCGCTGGTGACCGTGGTCGGCAGCACGTACTGGATGTAACTGACGAGGTCTTCCATCTTTGCGCCCTGGTTCGGGATGAGCGTCACCGGACCGAAGATCTGCCCGACGGTCTTGCCGTTGAAGAGCGGGTCGTAGACCTCGTCCGAGTGGATGTAGCCCAGGGGGATGTCCGGCGTCTTGAACGTCCAGTTATCCGACCACGGCCCAAAGTAGGGTCCCTGCTCGGCCCGGGCGTGCCACGTGTACGTCACGTTGTTGTCGAGGTCGGAGACAGTCCACTGCGTCGAGTTCGAGCGGAATTCGCGGACCACCTGGTTGTTGAGCAGGACCTGAAAGTGATAGGCGAAGTTGGTCTCGTTCACGAACTTGGCCGTAACGGGATTCACCTTCAAGACGATGTTGAAGTCAGCGGTTTGAGCGCCGTTGGCGGGAACGGTCGGCGTGGGCGGTGGCACTTTCAGGGTCGAGCCGTCGGCCGCAGCCCCAGACGAGGTCACCTCGGCGGAGGTGGACGCTGGTGTTGGCGCTGCAGGGCTCGGATTCTTGTCGCCGCAGGCCAGCGCCAGGGCGACGACCGCGGTGGCCCCGATCAAGTAGAGCTTCTTGTCCATCCTTGAACTCCTCGAAACGATCAATCTAGAAGCGATAGCGGAACCCGCCGCCAATCTGGAAGCCGCCCGCACGCACTTCAATCGGCGTCGGGGTATTCGGCACGTCCAGCGAGGGGTTCGCATGCGCGAATCGGAGCAGCATGCCGACGCCCATGCTGTGTGTGAGCATGTAGGTGACATCGGCGCCGATGTTGAAGCCTACCGGCGACTTCTTGACGCCCGTGATCGTCGGCGTGACGGTGGGGTTGACGTAAGGCCCCGGAGGAGGCGAGGTTTCGGACACCGCAAACTCGGTCACGAACTCCTGCTTCATCGAGAAAAACGTCGGACCGCCGCCGACCGTGACGTCGATCTTCGGGGTTGCCGCGAAGCGGTACAGGATGTCCACGTGCACCGCGTCCTCGTTGTGTTTGAGGCCCGACGCCGACAGACTGACGGCACGCGGGTTATCGAAGACCTTGGGGTCGGGAATCTGGGCAGCGATCGTCGCGTTCCCATCGCCTGATGTGTGGTTGTACGAGACGCCGACGCCCCACTTGCCAAAGAGCATGTAGCTTCCGCCTACGTCAACCAGCGGACCGTTCTCGTAGCTCTGCGAGACATCGACCTTGGCAACCTCGTCATAGATGATGGGCTGCAGGCTCTGTGAAATATCGCCCGACCCGGCCTGGAACCCGAAGTTCACGGACGCCGTGAACTTGGTGTCCTGTGCCTGAGCGGGACTAGCAGCGGCGGCCATCGCAAGCACGGCCCCCGAGACAAACCACGAACGCAAAGAGGTCATCAAGTCGTCCTCAACTGTTGACTTTGGTCAGCGAGTACCGCCGTGGACGATCCGGACGCCGCCGGTCGCCGATACTCTCGCCCACGTGCTGGGACACGCAGGTCGTTCCGAGGTGGGAGGAGTCGCCTTACGTGCCACGGACCACGTACACAGCGGCTCCGGAGAGGGAGAATAGCATGACCAGCCCCGCGCCGAGCAGGGAAATTACGAGCGCGGCTTCGATGGGCAGCCCCAACCGCGCGAAGTAGAACGAGAAGGTCGCCTCGCGCAGGCCGAAGCCGTTCAGCGACAACGGGACCATCTGCACGAGGAAGGACACCGGCACCACGACGGCCAGATGCCACGGGGAGATGTGCAGGCCGATGGCATGGGCCACGGCCGCATAGAACCCGACGAGGAGCATCTGCACCGCTACCGCGCCGCCGAAACAGCCGGCCAGGGCCACGGGTGATTCCTTGAACCGGACGAGGACGTCGAGGAGCTGCTCGAGGCGCGCGCTCACCCACTCGGGATGGAGTCGCTTCAGAGGCCCGAGCAGCCGCACCAGGAACTCCGGGGCAAGCAGAGCCGGCGCCGCCGCCAGCGTGGCGCCCGCGAAGGCGAGCCAGAGCGCCCATGCCGGCACCGGTCCCTGCGGCATGCCTTCCTCGACGGCCATCGTCGCGGCCACCGCGGCGAGCAGCACGAGACCCAGCAAGCCCACGCCGCGATCCATCAGCACGACCGTCGCTGCCAGTGTTCGCGATCGCGCCGGCGTGGCGGTGTCCGCGATGCGGATCACGTCGCCGCCGATGTTGCTCGGCAGGAAGTTGTTGAAGAACGTCGCGACAAGGAAAGACCCTGTGAGCGTTTGCGCCGAGATGTCGACGTGCTGCGCCTTGAGGAGCAGGCCCCAGCGCCAGGCACTCGCGAGGATCATCAGGAAATAGACGCCCAGCGCTGCCGCCAGCCAGGTCAGCGAGGCCGATCGCACGTAGTGCCACAGCCGCGGCGGATCGCTCTTCCAGATCAGAAGCGCCAGCAGGCCGACACTGACCACGA
This sequence comes from Acidobacteriota bacterium, assembly GCA_046735235.1. Lineage (GTDB taxonomy): Bacteria > Acidobacteriota > Vicinamibacteria > Vicinamibacterales > JAENWD01 > JAENWD01. Next base: position 10,819 of record JBKPSY010000172.1, read on the forward strand.
TCTTCAGCGCGAGTACGAGCGCACGACGGCCACGGGCCGACGGGGACGACCGGTCGGTCGACGGTTCAGGCAAGGTCAAGCAATCTTGGGAGTTACGGCGGGTGAGACGTTCACCGGCGACCGCACCAACCACCGTACCATGGCGTCGGCGGGATGTCCAGCGAGCGTGGCTCGAGTCAGGACACCATACTGGTCTTGCCCGCCACCCACTGTGCGCTTTTGCACACTGCCCAGCGGGCGGCCGTGTCATGCTGCCGGCAATGGCACTCCGAAAGCTGGCCCTCGTGAAAGCAACGGTGCCGCCGAGGTTCAACGCCCAGGCGTTCCTCGACGCAGTGGGGGGAGCCCGCTCGAGCACCCAGTACGGACGGGCCGAGGTGATTTTCGCGCAGGGCGATGTCTCCAAGGACGTCATGTACATCCAGGCCGGCGGCGTGAAGCTGTCCGTGCTGTCGAAGAACGGCAAGGAAGCCGTCGTCGCGATGCTCGGCCCCGGCGACTTCTTCGGCGAAGGCTGTCTGGCCGGACAGAGCGTCCGCATGGGCAGCGCGACGGCCATCACGCCCAGCATCATTCTGCTCGTGCCGAAGGCGAGGATGCTTCGCCTGCTGCACGAGGAGCACTCGATGTCGGACCGGTTCATCGCGCACATGCTGACGCGCAACATCCGAATCGAGGAAGACCTGATCGATCAGCTGTTCAACTCGAGCGAGAAGCGCCTGGCGCGCACGCTGCTCCTGCTCGCGCGCTACGGCAAGCACGACAGGCCGGTCCGCGCGGTCCCGAAGGTGTCACAGGAAACGCTGGCCTCGATTGTCGGCACGACTCGGTCGCGCGTGAACTTCTTCCTGAACAAGTTCAAGCGTCTCGGTTTCATCGAGTACGACGGCAATGTCCCGCTCAAGATCAACAACTCGCTGCTGAGCGTGGTCCTGCACGACTGAGAGCGCTGAGGGTATCGATCCCCACCCAGACTCGGCGCGCATCTTCAGCACCGACACTCACAGATCGTCCTGGAGGTGGCCGTTCGCCACTTCCGCGTCATCGCCGAGATCGCTGACGCAGGGACCTGTCCTGTGCCGTTCGCTGCCGCTCCATCAGCATCTTCCGCATTGCGGTTCGAGTCGTCTTCCTCGTCATGGTTCCCTCCGCCTCAGTCGGGTTGTTCGCGCAGGATGCGCGAAGACGCCTCGCGTGTCTGTTCGGTTCGGAACAGCGGCTCGCGTTGCACTCGCCGTAGAGTGGCGGGTGAAGGAGCAGGACGAAATGAATTCACCACAGCGTCAGCACAAAGAGCGAGACGCCCCTCGCGGCCCCGGCTTTCTGCTCGGGGTCATCGCGGGCACGTGCCTTGGCGCGGGACTGGCGATCTGGCTCGCGCCACGGCTGGCCTCCGAAATCGGCGAACGCCTGACCGACTCGGCTCGAGATGTTCGCGATCGCGCCGGCGATGCCCTTCAGCGGGGCGGCGCGCGCGTCGGCGACGCGGTGAGCGTGGCGACCCGCAAGGGACAGGCCATGCGGGATGATGTCGCCGAGAGCGTGGCACGTGGTGCCCGCGAGGTAGAACGGTACGCGACCGCGGCCAAGACCGATCGGGCGTGAGGGTGGCGACGGCCGCCGCACTGATACATCCCCTTCGGTGGCTGTGCACAAGCGGACAGCGCGCGAACCGTCCAACGCATAGGATCATTCCAGGAAAGACACATTCATGCACATGAAATACGCAGTCGGAACGACACTCCTCGTG
>JBKPSY010000173.1:0-9869 GCA_046735235.1 Acidobacteriota bacterium
CGGAGATGTGTATAAGAGACAGGTGTGTGGCTCATCCATGCAGGACCACATCTCCGACACAGCCAGCACCATCCGCGAGAAGCCAGATCTGCGCAGCGTGCCACCTCAGAACGTTGCCTTCCGCCCGGTGTCCGCGGCGCCGATCGTCTACAGCTTCCCCGCCGTCTGCCAGGTCGGGCATTCGACGCCCCAACGATTCACTGAAGCGCAAGTGCGTGGTGGGGCGATGCCCTTTGTCTGCGGCGTTTGCAGATCCCGGTGGACCTCTTCGAGCGTCGACGAGAATGGGGCACTCCAGCAGATTTTCCACTGCAAACTCGACTAAGACCACCCGTCACGCCGCAGCGTCCTACGCGTTCGCACCCATTCGTTTCTGCGCGATAAATCACGCGTCGCTCCAGTCTTCGCCGTCAACGATGTCAGGCACATGCGAGCTGCGCGTTCGGCCGAGCTTGTCGGAGCAAAGCCCGAGCAGGAGAGCAGCTGAACCGCTGTAAGTCTGCGACAATGGCGCGTCGGCTTTTCTGAGCCTTGCTGATTTCGGCAACCCTCACCAAAGCGGTGAAGGGTTCGTCATGGCTCGGTCTCACGCTTGCCCCAAGTGTCATTCGACAGACACCGTCCCCACCCTCAAGGAACCCACAAAGCAGTACTACCTGTGTCGGAGTTGTCACACCGCCCATGGTGTCTTCGACGTAAGCGAGCCGGGCGCTAAGCGGCAATCCTCAGGCTTGGACACGGCCGACCGCACTCGTCCCGAGAGGAACAGCTAGCGCCTGCACCCCGCGAGCGCCGGCTCAAGTATGATGGCGCGGCGTATGTCACCCGCTGTCGGGGACACTATCTCGCGCTACCGCATCGTCCAACACCTGGGTGGCGGTGGCATGGGCGTGGTGTTTGGCGCCGAGGATCTCCGCCTCGGCCGCCGCGTCGCATTGAAATTCCTGCCGCCGGAGCTCTCGCGGGACAAAGACGCCGTCGGCCGTTTTCAGCGCGAGGCGCGGACGGCCTCGACGTTGAATCATCCTCACATCTGCACGGTTTACGACGTCGGGGAAACCCCGGAATCCGACGGCCAGCAGTTCATCGTCATGGAGTGGCTCGAAGGCCACACCCTGAAGCACGAACTGGCCGGTAGGCCCCTCGCGACGAACACCGTTGTCGAACTGGCGATCGAGATCGCGGATGCACTGGGCGCCGCGCATAAGCAGGGCATTCTGCATCGCGACATCAAGCCTGCCAATCTTTTCGTCAGCGCTCAGGGCCACGCCAAGATTCTGGACTTCGGCGTCGCCAAGTTGCTTTCGGGGCCTGCCGTCGAGAACGGCGCGTTCATGGCGGCGGCCACCGTCGCCTCCGAGGGCGAACCCGTCACCGCCGCGGGAACCGCCGTCGGGACGGTGGCCTACATGTCCCCAGAGCAGGTGCGCGGTGAGGAGCTCGATGCGCGGAGCGATCTCTTCTCGCTGGGTCTAGTCCTCTACGAGATGGCGACAGGGCGTGTCGCCTTCGGCGGCGCAACGTCCGGCGTCATCGCGGACGGAATCCTGAATCGCGTGCCGGCCTCTCCGCTGCAGATGAACCCGGCGCTGCCACCGGAGCTCGAGCGAATCATCGCGAAGGCGCTGGAGAAGGACCGGCGGCTCCGGTACCAGAGCGCCTCGGAGCTCCAGGCAGATCTCAGGCGGCTGAAGCGAGACCTCGAGTCCAGTCCGACCAGCACCACGACGTCTTCTGCCAGGTCAGAGCCGGTGGAAGCCCAGTCTCGGCGGCCACTGGTCTACGTCATGGTCGCCGCACTGTGCCTGGTGGCTGGAGTTGGCGCCTGGGTGGCGTGGAGCCGTCTCACGCCGTCGGTTTCACATGCTGTCGCCGCCAGGACCGTGGCCGTGCTGCCGCTCCAGAACGTCAGCGGCGATCAGGGCCAGGATTTCCTGCGATACGGTCTCGCAGACGAAATCGTCGGCGCGCTCAGTCCGAGCGCTGCCATCACCGTCCGCCCGTTCGCCACGAGCCGGCGATTCGCTGCCGCCAATGTCGACCCGATCACCGCCGGCCGCGACCTGGGTGTCACGACGCTGGTTACCGGCCACTTCATCCATGAGCTGGAGACGCTGCGGATCACGATTGAGGCGATAGACGTCGGCACCAACCGGGTGGTCTGGCGCGACACGCTCACCGCTCCGTCGAACGATGCGATCGCCATGGAGCGCGACCTCGTGAATCACGTGCGGGACGGACTGATGCCGGCGCTTGGGGCGCCAGCCTCCGCGCACGTGGACCGCGGACGGCCTGTCAACGGAAAGGCGTACGATCTCTACCTGCGCAGTACCGCGCTCCCGTACGACCCCCTGCCGAACAAGCAGGCCATTCCAATGCTGGAACAGGCGGTCGGTTTGGATGCCACCTTCGCGCGGGCGTGGTCTGCTCTCGGCCTGCGAAGTTACTACGACTACTCCTATTCGGATGGCGGCGAGGTGGCGTTCAACCGGTCGCAGGCTGCGTATCGCCGGGCCCTGACCGAGGCACCGGATCTCGTGGGCGAAGCCGCGGTTCCGCTGATTCTCGCACGCGTCGAACGGGGCGATCGTGTGGCGACGTATCGCGATGCCAAGGCGCTGGTCGACGGCTGGCCGTCGAATTCCAGGGCACGTTATGCGCTCGCGTACGTGCTTCGCTACGCGGGCGTGCTTGACGGCGCGACTCGCGAGTGCAGGACCGCGCGCACCCTGGATCCCTCGGACCGTCGCCTCCGGACCTGTGCTCTTTCGTTCCTTCCGCTCGGCGACTATGACGCTGCGTTGCAGTTCGTTCGACTGGACGCCGGCTCCGAATTGGCCGACTCACTGGAAGCGCACGTCCTGGTGCGGCAGGGCCGGCAGGAGGAGGCGCGGCGAAAGCTTGCCCGCCAGTTCACCGGGAACATCGTCGGGGAGCCCGAGCTCCTCAAGGCTTGTCTCGATCGACGTCCGCGTCAGGAACTTGAAGCCATGGCGCAGCGGATGGAATCCGAATTGGGCGTACCCGCGCGCGATGCGGAGGAGCTGTACATGCTCGCCGCAGTGGCGTCGTTCTGTAACCTTCAGGACGCGGCGGTTCGGATGGCACAGCGCATGATCGATGAGAGCTATTGCGCGGTCGACGGCTTGAGCCGCGATCCGATGTTCGACGGGATCAGGGTACGGGCGGAGTATCCCGGTATCCTGAAGAAGGCCGGCGAGTGTCGCGATCGCTTCGTCCTCGAATCGCGGCGATGAACCCCGGCCCAAGAAATGCCGCAATGGCCCGATCCCGGACTGCAAAACCTCCATCCATCCCGGTTCAATTCCGGGCGGCGCCTCCAACTCCAACTAAGCCGGTGAAGCCACGGCAAGCCTGAGCCGTCGAGCGGCCTTTGCCAGCCGGTCGTCGTAGGTGACGAAGGCCTCCGGATAGTCGCCAATCGACAGCGCCGCCCCCAAGTGGATGGCGTCCAGCGCTCGCAGCAGCGGGTCCTTCAACTGCATGGCCGTCGTTAGCGTCGGCGAATCGAGGTGGATCGCGACGATCCGGCTCAATACCGCGTCGGCCCTTGCCATCACAGTGGGTGCAGCCTTTCTGCGTCTGAGCACGCGCGCGACTTCGAGGCGCGACAGGGACGCCGTGAACTGATCAGGCCGGTGCTGGAGCCATGCCCACAGCGCGCGGCTTTCGGGCTCCGGGACGATGAGTTTCAGAAGCGCCGACGTGTCGAGGTAAGCGGGCCGGAAGTCGCTCAATAGCGCTCCTCGTCACGCAGCTGCGCCAGGAGCTTCGACAACACGCGGGATGGCTTCCCGGCTGGCGGCCCCAGGTCGGTCAGGCCCCCCGATGCCGGCGTCGCCCGACCCGCGGCAATCAGCGCCTCGAGCGCGGTCGCGTCCGAGGGCAGGGGCGAGAGCAGTGCCACGACGCGCCCGCGATCGGTGACCCGGAGCGCCTCGCCGTTCTGAACCCGTTCTAGGTACACGCTCAGGTTCTGTCGCAGCTCGCGAACACCTACTCGGTCATTCCGGGACTCGATCGGGTCCATGTAGCACAATGTAGCACATCGGATGGCAGAGGCCGTGAAAGTCGTTTGTTAGAATCACGCGAAGTCTCCCCCGGCGACCAGCCGAGCCATCTCGGGATGCGACCCGTTTGATGTCGTGAGATGTCAAAAATAATTGACATCATGTCAACACAGGCATACACTGTGTTCGGGACTGTCATTGTTCGAGGTGCGAGATGTTTCGAGAACAGCCGCTGTCGTTTCGGGAGCAGAGCGCGTGGATCTCGTTGCTGGCTTACGTGGCGCTGTATGGCTACTACTTCGTGATGCTGTTCAGCGCGATCGCGACGGGACGGGGCGCCACGTTCTCGTACGGGCCGCTGCTGGTACGCGTGATGTTCCTGCTGGTGGTCATCGAGGTCCTGCTGCAGGTAGCCATCTCATTGCGCTCACCGAAAGAGGCCACCGCGCCCGCTGATGAGCGGGAGCGCGCCATCGCCCTGAAGGCCACGGGCGTCGCCTTCCACGTGGTGATGATCGGCGCCGCGACGATCTGCGCGGCCATCGCACTGGGCGCGCCGGCCATCTACACGACCAACGGCCTCTTCCTCGCCATCGTGCTGGCGGAAGTCGCGCGCAACACCAGCCAGGTCGTGTACTTCCGGCGGGATGCGTGACATGGGCGACGTGCCCATCCGCAACGAGATTCGACGCCTGCGTTTCGACCATGCCGAGATGACGCAGGCCGACCTGGCGGATCGGATCGGCGTGACCCGGCAGACCGTGAATGCCATCGAGCTGGCGAAGTATTCGCCGTCGCTCGAAGTCGCCTTTCGCATCGCCCACGTCTTCGGCGTGGCGCTCGAAAGCGTCTTTCACTACGAGCCACGGGCTGACCGGAAAAGGTATTGAGGCGGAAGCCACCGCCCGCCCCCGACGGACGAGCGATGGCGACTTGCGCTGAGACTCGCTACTGCCGGTCGTACACCGACGTCTGCATGACCTTCTTGCCCTTGGCGTCCGTGCTCGTGGCGGTGACGGTGCGGGACTTGCCGTCGGCCGACACGAGGACCGTGCCTGCAAGCGCGACTTTCCCCGCCAGCTTCGAGACGAAGTTGAGGCGGCTGGGACTGGCGCGAATGTACTGCCGCGCGTCCGAGGACGCGTCGCCGGTCACGGGGTAATCCTTCCCGTCGAACTTGCCCGTCCACTCGCTCTTGAAGCTCTTGCCGGTCGCGTCGACGCCGTCGATCGTGATCGTCATGTTCTCGCCGGCTTCGGCATAGATGACCGTGTGATTCCGGGCGGTTCCCTTCAGTTTGGAGCTGGCTTCATTCAACTTCCAGGTGCCCACCTGCGGATCCGCCGCCAGGCCCACCGCCACACCGAGCACGCACAACACCGCCGTCAGGCCGACTCTGTGAATTCTCATTGACGCCCTCCTCGGGCCCGCCAAGCCTACATCGAAGAGGACGCGCCCGGGGTCCGAATCGACCGTGGGCTAAGACGGCTCGCCGCCCGACCCTTTGAACTGGTCGTCGGCCTCGGCAAACAGCACGTTGAAGCTGGTCAGCGATCCATAGCATCCGCTCACGTACGCCTGCAGCTTCACCTTCACATCGTCTGGCAGGTCCGACGCATTCAAGTGCTGCTCGAGCGTCCGCAGCCGGTTCCGCAGCATCACGACCTTGTGGAAGAAGGTCTCGATGGGCCAGCTCCTCTCCTGAAGTCCCGGTGTGCCCGGCCTCAGGACGAACATGCCGCCGCGCCACTTTTCGGCGGGCGCCACCGGGGTGATGCCCGATTCCTCCCTGATCACGCGGCGCAGCAGCAGTTCGAGATCGACGTCGGTATCGTGAGGCAGCATGACGGGTGACGCAGTCCTTTCGCGATCGCTGACGAGGGGGAAGGCGCCCCGCGTCGTCGAAGGCCGACGCGACTCGCGATCGGGAGCGGCCTTCGACGCGGGCTCGCGGCCGCCGCGTTCGGTCGTCGGCGCCCCGGGAACCATGAGGCGTGGGCCGCCACGATAGTTGTGTTCGCTCCGGCAGTAGTCGCAGACGACGCGCAAAGGACGGCCCGAGGCATCGGCAGCCACGACCGTGTGGAGACGGTCCGTGGCGCACGCGCGACAGTAGTCTTCGATCTGATCGCCGGCGCGGTAGGAGCGGGCTGTGCTCATGAAGGCCTGTAGCCTCGCGCGGATTCGCCGACGCGAGCCCACCGCCCGCCGCATCTGGGCGGGCAGTGGCGTCCGCGAGCTCGCGCTATTGCTTGTCGTACACCGCGGTCTGGGTGACCTTCTCGCCCTTGGCATTGGTGCCACTGGCGACCACCGTCCGCGACTTGCCGTCGGCGGCGACGACGATCGTCCCGGTCAGTACGACCTTGCCGCCCTGCTTGGTCTCGAACGCCAGCGTGCTGGCATCGACGACCTTGTAAGACCGCGTATCAGTCTGCGAATCCCCGGTGACGGGGTAGTCCTTGCCGTCCAGCTTTCCGATCCACTCGCTGTGGTACGTCTTGCCGCCCGAGTCCACCCCGTCGATGGCGACCTTCACGTTGTCGCCGACCTCGGTGTAGACCACGAGGTTGTTCTTCGCCACGCCGGGCAGCTTGGACTTCGCCTCGTTGAGCTTCCACGTGCCGATCTGCGGATTGGCCGCGATCGCGACTGTCGCGCCGACGATAAAGAACGCCAGGGTCGTGCCGATCGAAAGAATCCTCATGGTCGCCCCTCCTGAGGCCTGCAAAGCCTAGCCGCTGATCTGGTCGCGGCGCAAGCGCGTTGGACCGTCACTCCGCCTCACTGGCACTTCGCATCGAAGCACAGGTTCTGGCTGAAGAACGGCAGCACGTGGTTCTGGACCCGATCGGCCACCTTGCTGGTGTGCGTTCCCTGATAGAGCTCGAACGTGTTGGCGATCCCGTTGAGATCCATCATGTCGTGCAGCTTCTGGGTATCGGTCTTGAGGCCGTCCTGATCGCCGACGTCGATCGCGATGCCGCGATACTGCTTCAGGCTGTCGACGTACTGATCGAAGAACGCCAGCGGCGCGTTCGCAGCCCACTTCGCCAGGATCTCGGGCCGCGGCTGGCCGTCCTTCGTCGGCAGATCGAGATAGAACGGCGGGTTCTTCGGGTTTGGCGACCACGCGGCCGCCGTCGCCAGCTGCGCGCGCGGGAAGAACCCCAGGCTCGCGAGATCGGCCGGCGACTTGGCGTCCGCGACGGCCTTCTCGAGATCCGTGTTGGGCGGGCCCGCGGGACGCACTCCCAGGCAGCAGGGGCTCATGATGTAGAGGCTGCCGAACACGTCGGAGTGCTTCATGCCGATTCGCGTCGCGCCGTAGCCGCCCATCGAGTGGCCGACCAAGCCGCGGCTCTTCCGATGCGGGATCGTCCGGTAGTGCGCGTCGATGTACGCGACGACGTCGTGCGAGACGTAACGCTCGAAGTCGCCTGTGGTCACCGAGCTGGAGTACATCGACCCGTTGTGCGCGGTCTTCGTGTCTGGCAGCACGACGATCATCTCGCGCGCGCCCTGCGCGAAGGCGCCTTCGATCGTCTGCGGGACGTGGATTTCTTTGGTCCACTGCTCGGCGCCGATGGAGTACCCGTGCAGCGCATAGACGACGGGGTAGCGGCGGCTCTTCTCCTTCGCGTAGCTCGGCGGGAGGAACACGAACGCGTCGCGATCGACGGCGTCGCCTTCCAGGTTGCCCTCGAGCGAGGCGCCGTGAATCTTGATGCGCTCGACGGTGACGGGCTTCGCGCCCTCGACTGGCGCCGGCACGTCCGTCTGCACCTGCGCCGCCACTGCGCGCGGCAGCAGGAGCATCGCCAACGCCGTCAGTCCAAGCCCCAGCTTCGTGTGAATGGTCATCCTCATCCTCTATCGCACCGGAAACGCGTAGGTGCTCACGCCGAACGGCGGCTCCGTCTGAGCAGCTACGGCTTGATTGAGATTACCGTGACCGACTTCGGCTCAACGTGCAGCGAGATCCGCCCGCTTTGCACCTTGCCGCTGATCGGCTTCGGCACGACGGTGCCAGGCGCGTCGAACGTGTTCACGCTGTCCACCGTCGCCGCGGAGAGCGTTTCGCCGCTTGCCGTCGTAGCCGTCATCCCTGCGACGCTGACGTCGAAGTCGGCCGCCTGGTTCGGGTCGAGGTTCGTCACCGAGAGCCACAGCGTGCCGGTCGTGTCCTTCGCGGCAATCGCGTCCACGCGCGGCAGCGTGATGTCGCCGTGCGTGTAGCTGCCGGCCTGGTAGGTGACCGGGACGAACGTGGCGTCCTGGAAGGGCAGGTACATCTTGAACACGTGATACGTCGGCGTGAGAACCATCTTCTCCTTGTCGGTGATGATCATCGCCTGCAGCACGTTGATCATCTGGGCGATGTTGGCCATGCGCACGCGGTCGGCGTGGCGCGCGAAGATGTTGATGTTGAGCGCGGCGATCAGCGCGTCACGGACGCTGTTCTGCTGGACGAGGAAGCCAGGGTTGCTGCCCGGCAGTGGCGCGTACCACGAGCCCCACTCGTCCACGACGAGCGCGATCTTCTTCTCGGCATCGTACTTGTCCATGATGGCCGAGTGCGTGGAGACGATCTTCTCCATCTCCAACGTGGCCTGAAGGATCTTCGCGTAGTCGTCTTCGCCGAAGCCAACGGACTTGTAAGCCGGCGGGAAGCGGATGACCGTGTAGGAGTGGAGCGAGAGGCCGTCGAGATCCCAGCTCCACTGGTGGCCCTTCCACGCCTTCATCACCGTATCGGTCCAATCGGTCCAGCGATCGCCGAGGCCGCCCGGACCGACGGCGATCTTCAACATCCGGCTCGCGCCATCCCGCTGCGCGGGATTGAAGTTACGAACGAAGCGGCTGTAGATCTTCATCTGCTGCACGTAGTACTCGGGCGACATGTTCCCGCCGCAGTCCCAGCTTTCGTTGCCGATGCCGAGATACGCGACGTTGTAGGGCTCCGGATGGCCGTTGGCCGCCCGTTCCTTTGCCAGCGACGTCTGCTGAGCCGCCGTCATGTATTCCAGCCAGCCGGCCGCTTCCTCAGGCGTGCCCGATCCGACGTTCACGGAGACGTACGCGCGGCTGCCGATCTGGCCCAGGAAGTCCATGTACTCGTGCGTGCCGAACGTGTTCGGCTCGACCACCCCGCCCCAGTCAGGGTTGATCTGTGCGGCGCGCTGGCTCGCCGGGCCGATGCCCTTGCGCCAGTGGTAGTCGTCCGCGAAGCAGCCGCCGGGCCATCGGATGTTCGGCACCTTGAGCGCCTTCAGCGCGGCGACGACGTCGTTGCGGATGCCGCGAGTGTTCGGGATGGGGGAGTCGGCGCCGACCCAGATGCCCTCGTAGATCCCGTGGCCGAGATGCTCGGCGAACTGGCCGAAGAGGTTGCGATCGATCTTCGCGCCGGGCTTCGACGCGTCCACCGAAACCGCGATCTGATCCGCGGCCCGCGCCGCGATATGTGGGGCGGCGGCGACGAGAAGGCCGGCGGCTAGCAGGCCGGAGGACAGGACGAGACGGATGAACGAACGCGGCATGCGTGACCCCTCGGCGGGCTTGAAAGCCCGCCCTACTGTTTCGGTGAAAGACCGCCCTACTGTTTTCGGTGAAAGCCCGCCCTACTGTTTCGGTGAAAGCGCGCGGTGCTGCGCCTCGAGCGGCGCAAGAAGGAACAGGATGCCGAGAATCGCCGACGCCGGTCGTTGCATATCCTCCTCACTCGCGATGATGGTGTCTGCGGCAGCCACTCAGAAGGATACAGGGACCAGGCGCTTCAGCTCCTCGGACCTGTTGAGGACGATGGCGATCTCGCGCGGCGGCGGCTCGACGGCC
>JBKPSY010000174.1:0-7882 GCA_046735235.1 Acidobacteriota bacterium
GACCTCTGGCGTCGCGAGGGTGGCAAGCAGGGCGCGCACCAGTTCGGCCACTTCGGGCCGCTCCGCGTGCGCGGCGTCCGCGAGCGCGCGAAACGACGCGACGTAGCGTGCCCAGAGCGGCCACTCGTGGCGGGTGCCGAGCTCCGCGAGCAACCCGCCCGCGAGCGTGACGAGCGTCCCGGCGACCTCGGGGTTCGGCTCCACCGTGAGCACGTCACGCGCGCATTGCAGCTTCAGAACCGTCGCCGACGGCACGTTCGCCTCGACGAGGCTCTCGGCGATCACGGCGCGCGTCGCCGAGTCGAACGACACCTCGTAGCCCGCAAAGCCGGTGAAGCTGGTGCCGGCGTCCGCCGAGATGCGGAGCCCGCCTTCGGTGAGGCCGTCTATCTCGCCGGGCTTGAGATCGTCGGTCGGGCGCGCCTGGCGTGACCACGATTCCACGCGCTCGTCGATGAGCGGCTTCACCCGCGACTGGCGTTCGGTCGACAGGTCGAGTCGCTCGAACGCCGAGCGGAGCATTTCGGGCGCTGCGACCTGCAGGTCGAGGAGCAGTGACAGCGAGTCGGCGAGATCGAGATCCGGGAAGTGCCGCAACAGGCTGCCGTCCGCGCGGCCCTCGAGCAGGCCCGGCAGCACTGTGTCACGCAACAGTTGCTGCCGCCGGCCCTCGTCCAGGGCCAGCACCGACTGCGCGAGGCGCTTGAACATATGCTCGACAAGCGCCGGCTCGAGCCGCGCGATCAGGCCCGAGATCTCTTCGACCTTGTCGGCCAGCGCATCGGCGGGGTTCCCGGTCGTCCCGTCTTCCGAGAGCTGCACGAGCATGATCGCCAGCGCGGCGGGGTCCTCGACGAGGAGCACGAGATCGAGCAGCGAGGCTTCGCGGAGTGCGGCCGCCGGGTCCACGCGCACCCAGCCCTTGTCGGGCGGATAGAGATGGACGGCCGCGCCGGTGGCCACGGCGTCCTGCTGGCGCGCCCGCTGATGCTCGACGAGCGGAAGGCGATCGACACTGGGCACGCCGAGCTCGAGGATCTCGGCGCGGGGCGCCGCCGCCGCCTGGATGTGCTCGACGCCGTACTGCATCAGGACGTCGGCCAGCGGGTCGAGGACGGCCTCGCGGTCGTCGCGTCGCAGGAGCTCACGGCAGAAGCGGGTGATTTCGCGCGCCGTCACGTCGCGCTCGAACGTCACGGCAGCCACGCCAGACCGCCGGAACCGGCGCGCCAGGTCCGCCGCCACCAGCTGCGAGGTCTGCACGGGTTCGTCGTCGGCCAGGAGGCGTCCGCCTTGAACGCGGAGGCAAATCGTCTCGCGGTCGGTCAGGCCCGTCAGTGCCCGCAGGCATGAGGTCACCGCTTCGGCGCAGAGGGGGCTGTCGGCCGGGTAGGCCTGATGGCGCTGGATGGCCCGGGCGATCGCCGTGACGAACAGGTCCACGCCGGCCAGGCCGGCAGGAGCCGGAGCCTCGGGCCGGGTCGGGCGCGCCGCGGGAGCAGTCGGTGCGGACATGGGTCGCGGATGTCCTGCCTATCGGCCCGGAGCGCCTGCATCTTCAGAGCCCAGGCCGGCGTGGATCGACGGCGCCAGCCAGGGCCTGCGGAAGCGCGTTCAACGCGATAGACTGCTGCGCCGGAGCGCGGATCCGCCGCTCCCAGCCTGGAGACCGTCATGTCGCGAGCGACCGTGCTCTGCACCCTTGCCCTTCTGGCGTCCGTCAGCGGCGCGCAGGCCGCCAGGCAGACCGGCAGGCCGACGCCTGTCAGGACCACCGCGCCAACCACGGCGGCCCAGGACGGCGCCATTCGCGCCCGCGCGAACGCTTTGCTTGCGCAGATGACGCCCGAGGAGAAGGCCGGCCAGCTGACGCAGTACTTCTATTTCACGTTCGGCGGCATGAAGGACCTGCCGGAGAAGGAGCTGAAAGCCGGCCGCGTCGGATCGCTGCTCTTCGTCACCGACCCGAAAGAGACAAACCGGCTGCAGCACGTGGCCGTCGACGAGACCCGGCTGAAGATCCCGCTGCTCTTCGGGTTCGACGTCGTCCACGGCTTCCGGACGATCTTTCCGGTGCCGATCGGGATGACGGCGTCGTGGGATCCGGCCCTGGTCGAGCGCGCCCAGGCGGTAGCGGCGGCCGAGGCCAGAGCCGTCGGCATCCACTGGGCCTTCGCGCCGATGCTCGATATCGCCCGTGACCCGAGGTGGGGCCGCATCGTCGAGGGACCGGGTGAGGACCCGTATCTCGCGTCGGCGATTGCCGCCGCGCAGGTGCGCGGGTTTCAGGGCCCCGCGCTCGGATCGGCGGACCACATCATCGCCGGTCCAAAGCATTACGCCGGCTACGGCGCCTCGCTCGGCGGGCGCGACTACGACGAAGTGAACGTCTCGGACAGCGAGTTCTGGAACGTGTACGTGCAACCGTTCGCGGCCGCCGTGAAGGCCGGCGCCGGCAACGTGATGGCCGCCTACATGCCGCTCAACGGCGTGCCTGCGGCCGGCAACCGCTGGCTGCTGACCGACGTGCTGCGCGGCGCGCTGAAGTTCAAGGGCTTCGTCGTCAGCGACGCCAACGGCGTCGTCAGCCTGGAGACCCAGCATTTTGCGAAGGACAAGGCCGACGCGGCCGTCCGCGCGCTGGAGGCCGGGCTGGATATGGAAATGAACCTCGGCGGCGCGGCCTACACGACCCTGCCCGACGCGCTCGCGCACGGCCGGGTGTCGGCCGCCGCCGTGGACGCGGCCGTGCGTCGGGTGCTCGAAGCCAAAATCCGCATGGGGCTCTTCGAGCACCCGTACGTGGACGAGGCGCACTCGGCGACAGTGCTGGGCGAACCGGCGCATCGCGAGGCGGCGCGGATCGCGGCCGAACGATCGGCGGTCCTGCTCAGGAACGAGGGCGGCGTCCTGCCGCTCAAGGGCGACCTGAAGTCGATCGCCGTGATCGGTCCGTTCGCGGACGCGCCACGCGAGACCCTGGGCCCGTGGAGCTTCAACTTCACGCTCGACGAGACCGTAACGATCGTCGCGGGCATCCGCGCCAAGGCGGGCCCGGGCGTGAACGTGCAGTTCGCGCCAGGAGTGCTGGCGCCGACGCGGAAGTTCCCGTCGCCGTTCGCGGCGTTCTTTCCAGGCCCGCCGGCGCCGAAGAACTTCGACGAGAAGGCCGAGTTCGACAAGGCCGTGGCGCTGGCTGGCGGCGCTGACGTCGCCGTGCTCGTGCTCGGCGAGACGCAGGAGATGATCGGCGAGCAGGCGTCCCGCTCGTCCATCACGCTGCCCGACAGCCAGCAGCGGCTCCTCGACGCCGTCGTCGCGACGGGCAAGCCAGTCGTCCTGCTGCTGATGAACGGCCGGCCGCTGGACCTGCGAGGCGCGTCGAAGGTCCCGGCGATTCTCGACGTCTGGTATCCGGGAACACAGGGAGGCGCGGCCGTCGCCAACCTGCTCTTCGGCAGCGCGGTGCCCGGCGGGAAGCTGCCCTTCTCGTGGCTGCGTGACGTCGGACAGGTGCCGACGATCTACGCGCGGCAGACGTCGCAGGCGCCCGAGGCTGCCGGCAAGCGGTACTTCGACGAGGAGAGCACACCGCTCTTCCCGTTCGGGTTCGGCCTGAGCTACACGACGTTCGCGTTCGACAACCTCAAGGTCGATCGCGCCACGGCCATGACCGGCGAAACGGTGAAGGTCTCGGTCGACGTCAAGAACACCGGCTCGCGCGCCGGCGATGAAGTCGTGCAGTTGTACATCCACCAGCGTTACGGCTCGGCGTCACGCCCCGTGCGGGAGCTCAAGGGCTTCGAGCGCGTGACGCTTGCGCCTGGAGAATCGAAGACGGTGACGCTCTCCCTCGGGCCCGACGAGCGGCGCTACTGGAGCGCCGCGACGCGAGGCTGGGTGAACGAGCCGTCGAAGTTCGATGTCTGGATCGGCGGCGACTCGAATGCGACGTTGACGACCAGCTTCGACGTGACTGCGCGACAGGCCGGCCAGCCTGTCCGCTGAGTACGGGTTTCCCGAGGCCACGAATGTGCGAGAATCGGCCGCACATCGTGGCCGGGCGGCCGTGATCCCGGGAGCGGGATTGACCTGCATCTTGTGAGGTGGCCGGTGCGTCGCGCTCTTCTCCTCGGCGGCGTCGGGTTCGTCCTGCTGGTTGGCGGCGTGTGGTGGTGGCGGTCCAGGGCGGCACCGCCGACGTTGACGCAACCCGCCGCCGGCGTCTCACAACCCTCGCCGTCGCCGGCCGCCGCGACGCCCGCCGGGCTGGTACCGTCCCAGGCGGCGCTCGAAACCGACATCGCCGCCAACGGCGTCACCCCGGAAAAAGCGAAGCTGCTGTTCAGCCTCGCGATCGCACCGCTGCCCGGCGTGACCATCCCGCCCGATGCCGTCCGGGACCGAACGGCGTTCGATGGAACCCTGGCGGTCGGTTACTTGTACCAGGTATGGGAATTCCTGACCCCGGAGCAGCGGCATGCGGCCGCCCATTGGATTCAGCGGTCGGCGCCCGCCCCCGCGATCGCCGACGATCTTCCGGGCAGCGACGCCATTCGTGCGCTCTTCCTGCGGAGTCCGCTGGAGCAGCAGCCGAGGTACGACTACAAGACGTTTCTGCAGGAGTCCGACGACGCGATCGCCTCGCGGTTCGGGCTGCCAGAGATCACCTTCCTTGTCGACGTGGACTACGACCTGCCGCCGAACGACGGCAACACGTGGGCCGCAACCCTGTCGTGGTGGCGTGTCGAGTACGGCGGGAAACCGCAAAGCGACTGGCATGCGTACGTGAACAACGCGTGCCACATCAGCGTCTTCGATCAGCGATTCGAGGGCGTCGACCGGCTCAACGCGCAGGCCGTGATGACCCACGAGATGTTCCACTGCTTTCAGCAGCGGGCGATTGGGGACGTCGGGCAATGGTTGAGCGTGCACAAGTGGGTCACGGAGGGCACCGCCGACTGGGTCATGGCCGACATCGACCCCAAGGGCGAGGCCGCGCTTGCGGGTTACTGGGACCAGTACGCGAAGTATCCCAGCACGGCGTACACCGATCGGAGCTATGACGCCATCGGCGTCTTCGGACACCTGAGCGACCTGCTCGGAGATCAGGCCGTCATCCCGCGGCTGCTGCCTGTCGTCAAGCACGCCGTCGGGGGCGCCGACGACGAGGCGTTCGGATATTTCATCCAGGGCAACGAGACCGAGTACCTGAATTCGTGGGGCTCGAGCTACGAGCTCATCGCGGGTCACAAGCTCTGGTCGATGACGGGCCCGGGACATCCGCCGGATTCCGGCGGCGCCGTACAGTCCGTCACGATCAACGCCGGCGACAAGGAAACCTACGTCTACAACCCCTGGGCAGCGCACGTCGTGAAGGTCGTCGGCAACGCGGATATCGTCTCGGCCGCGCTGCTGGTCGGCTATGGCCGTCTTCATGACGACGGCTACGGCATCGACATGTCGATGGACACCAGCGGACCGCTGGTGCTCTGCGTCAAGTCGGGGGGATGCAAGTGTCCGGACGGCTCGGTAGGGGCATCGCTCGTGACCAAGCCCGCACACGCACCGATCGTGATGGGCATCGAGAGCGGCGGAAGCTCGTCGCAGATCTTCCTGGTTGGCACCTCGCTCGACGATTTCTGCCAGAAGCCGGACAAGAAGCCACCGCCACCGCCAGGCCCGGGAGGAGGAGGCGGGGGTGGCGGCGGCGGCGCGGAGAACCAGCCAGACCCCGCGTCGCCGGGCGGCGGGAGCGGTGGCGACACGCACATCACCACGTTCGACGGCCTGAAGTACGACTTCCAGGCGATCGGCGAGTACACGCTCGTCAAGTCCACGAAGGACGACTTCCTCATCCAGACGCGCCAGGTGCCACCGCTGGGCATGCGCAACGTCAGCGTGAATCAGGCGATGGCCACCAGGATGGGTGACCGCCGCGTCACCGTGCAGATCGAGAATGGCGTGGCGACGCTGCGCGTCGCGGCCGCGCCGGCCAACGACGAGGTCGTCCGGTTGCCCGCCGGCACCATCGTCCGCTCCGAGACGATGTATGGCCCGACCTTCCAGTTCACCTGGCCTGACGGCTCGCATGCGCGGGTTGCACAACTCGGCGCGAGCACGTTGAACATTAGCGTCGAACCCTCGGCATCGCGAGCCGGCACGCTGGTGGGCCTGCTCGGCGACTTCGACGGGTCGCCGGAAAACGATCTCGTCGGCGCGGCGGGCGCCAAACTCGGGGTGCAGCCGGCCGTCCAGGACCTGACGCACGGCTTCGCCGACACATGGCGCATCGCACAAGCCGATGCGCTGTTCGACTATCAGCCCGGGCAGTCCACGGCGACGTTCACGGATCCCACGTTCCCTGACACGAGCGCCGACGCGATGCACGTCCCCAATCGCGAGACGGCCGACAAGAACTGCCGTGAAATGGGGATCGCCGACCGGCACCTGCTCGACAACTGCATCGTCGACTTCGCGGTGACGAGCGATTTCCTGTTCGCCAGCTCCTACAGTCATCAGCAGCAGGTGCTGGCGGCGCGTGCCGCCGCGGTGCCCGCGCCGTCTCACGGCGTGCTGCGTACGGTGCTGATGACGGGCGCCGTGACCACACCTCAGGCGACTCCGAGGACGCAGTTCGCCGCGCAGGCCGGCGAGGTCGTCTGGATCGGGCAGCCTGACTGCGCCGACCGCTACATCGAGATGAGTCTCGTGGACCCGGCCGGCAAGGGGATGAGCGGCGGCCCGCCGTGCGCGTTCGGTCGGCGCGTCCTGCCGTCTACGGGCACCTACACCGTGCGCGGCTATAGAGAGAACAATCCCCTTGGCGCGTACCACGTGCCGATCCGGATCGTGCGCCCGGATCGCGTGAAGCCCATCGCGTACGGCGACGTCGTCTTCGGCAACATCGAGACCCCCGGCGCGCACGACGTCTACACGTTCACCGCGAGGGCGGGCGATCTGCTTCGTATTGCGGGACCGGGATGCGACGTGGGTCGGCTCGTCATCGGCGTGATCCTGCCGAACGGCGCCGACCGGCTCGGCCCCGGCTGCCGCGAGGGGACCGACTTCAAGGTTCCCGAGTCCGGCGACTACAAGCTGGTGATCAACTCCTCGGACGGCGCGTCCGGCGTGTATCACTTCGTCTTCCAGGGCGCCTCGACGAAGTAGCCGTCACCACGGGCATGGCAGCGACGCCGGGTCCTGCCGATTATTCTCATTGAAAATAAATATTGTTCCGGGGTATTCTGGATCGAACCGCTCAGTTTGATGCCGATTGCCAGGCCCCGCCGGGGCCGTCCGTCGAAGTTTGGCCGTCCGTCCCACCCGGTCACCGTCACCCTTCCCGACGACGTCGTCACGGCGTTTCGGACCGTGGATTCGGATTTGAGTCGTGCCATCGTCCATCTCTCCGAGACGGCGGGCGTGCGCCCCGCAGGACCGGCCGTCGCGCTGAGCCGCTACGGACACCGGGCAGTCATCGTGCTGACGCCGAACCGCGCCATCGAGAGGCTCGATGGCGTCGCGCTCGTGCCGCTGCCAGATGGCCGGGCGCTCGTCTCGCTGGAGTCGGGCACCAGCGTCGCCGAGTTCGAGGTGCTCGTGCGCGACGCGCTCGACGGCGACGCGGTGACCCCGGACGAGCGGACCTCGCTGCAGCTGCTGGGCGACCTGCTGCGCTCCGCTCGTCGATCGCGCAACGTGCGCCTGAGCGAACGCAGCATCATCGTCTTCGAAACCACCGCCCGGCCGTCGGCGCTGCCGCGCGCGAAATCCGTACGACGCAAGACCAAAGGAGACATCACGACGTGAAATACCTGCGCATCCTGCCCGCTCTCGCACTCGCCGCACTCATGGCTGGCTGTGGAGGCAAGTCCTCCAC
>JBKPSY010000175.1:0-36217 GCA_046735235.1 Acidobacteriota bacterium
CGTACCCACCGCAGTAGGGCGGGGTTTCAGCCCCGCCAAGCTCAAACTGCCCCGCCAACCTCAAGCTGGAACGACTCGCCAATAGAGGTTGTACCGCTCGTGCGCGAGACGGAAGAACGGCGCGAGCTCCACGTCGTGCGGGCGGCCGAGGCCATTCGTGCGGAACGTCAGCGGATCCTGCACGTCCTGCGCGACTCGCGACGTCAGCGTCGTCGGGTCGCCAGCCAGCGTCGGGACCTCGATGTCAGCCTTCAGCATGTTCCCCGATTCGCGCTCGTTGACGATGATCTGGTTGCCCGGGGCGAGCCCTTCGCCGCCGAGACGACCCGCCAACACGATCGGCCCGTAGACGAACGCCACCACGTCCGTCGTGCCCGGCAGCGGCTCGACGCGCAGCGTCATCGGCAGGTCGATCTCGACGACGTCGCCCGTGCGCCACTCGCGATCGAGAGGCAGGTAGTGACTGTTGCTCGCGAGGCCCTCGATCCAACGCTTCCCGTTCACGCGCACGATCATCCCGGGACACCATCCGGGCTGGCGTAGCTTCACGACGGCGCGGACAGGCTGGTCAGCCGTGACCTCGAGGCGCGTGCTCGCGACATCCGGAAACCTCGTCGTCTGGCGCAGCGAGAGCCCCTTGGCTGCCCAGCGCACGGTCGAGGCGACGAAGAGATTCACCCACAGCGCCTCGGCGTCGTGGAAGTAGATCGAGTCGCCGTACTTCGCGTGGTTCTCCATGCCGGTGCCGGTGCAGCACCAGAACGACTGTTCGGGCGTGTGATAGAGGCGGACGTATCCGGGCCGCGTCGCCTGGAAATACGTCATCATGCCGCTCGCCGGATCCTGCGACGCGAGGATGCCGTTGTAGAGGGCGTGCTCGTAGAAGTCGGCGATCCCGCCGAGCGGCATGCCCTGAAACACCATCCGCGTCAGGCGCAGCATGTTGTGCGTGCCGCACGTCTCCATCGTCTTCGCGGACGGCAGGTGCCTGGCGAATTCGGATGGCGGGAAGAAGTGCTCGTTGTCGCCGTGTCCGCCGGTGACGAACGAGCGGTGGTCCACGACGGTCCGCCAGAAGAACCGCGCCGCGGTGCCGTAGCGCTCGTCGCCCGTCAACTCGTAGATCCGCTGGAAGCCGACGGCCTTCGGGATTTGCGTGTTCGCGTGAAGGCCGTCGAGCGCGTCGTGCGAGTCGGCGAGCGGCGCGAGCAAGGCTTCGTGGCTGAATCGCCGCGCGAGCGCCAGGTACTTCCTGTCGCCCGTCAGTGCCGAGACGTCAGCGAGCACCTCGTTCATGCCGCCGTGTTCCGTGTCGAGCATGCGCTGGAACTGCGCGTCGCTCATCGGGGCCGTCGCGGTGGCCGTCCAGGCGGCGAGCTTCGCCAGCACGTCCAGCGCCGTGGCGTTCTCCGCGTGCAGGTGCGCGTCGCGCAGCCCCGCGAAGATCTTGTGCATCGTGTACCACGGCACGCCGATGAACGGCCGTCCTGCGACGGCGTTCTCCAGTTGAGTCGCGCCGTCGGGAAACGCGCAGACGAGTCCGCCCGTTCCGGCGTTCTGACACCGCTGCAATTCGTCGACGATGTAGTCGGCCCGCTGCTTCATGCGGGCATCGCCGGTGGATGCGTACATCAGCGAGACCGCGCTGAGGTAGTGACCGAGCGTGTGACCGTGGCAGCGGATGTTCACCCACGGCTCCTCCGACTCCCAGCCCCCGTAGACGGGAGCCTTCGGCTCGAGTCCCGCGTTGACGCGGAAGTTGTGGAGCAGCCGATCGGGCTGGAGCGCGACGAGATAGTCGAGGTCTCGGCGCTCGGCCTCGAGGAACGGACCGTCGAGCAGGCGCACGTCTGCGAGCGGAAACGCCGAGAGCTTCGCCCGCGCGTCCCGGGCCGCGAGCCTGGACGGGATGCCGGCGACGGCCAGCGCCGCACCGCCGCCTACGAGCGCCAGCAGTTCGCGACGAGTCACGCGGCCCTCTAGACCGGCAGTTCCCAGCCCTTGCGGTAGCTGCCGCCCAGCATCGGCTGCGCGTCGGCGACGTTGGTGGCCTTCATGGCGTCCGCGTCCCACTTGATGGTCTTGCCGGTGCGCAGTGCGAGCGCGCCCAGCAGGACGAACTCGGTGAGCCGCGCGCCGTACCCGAAATTGCTGCACGGCGGCGTGCCGCCCTTGCAGCCCTGCAGCCAGTCGGCGTGATGGCCCGCGACGCGAGGAATCGTCTTCGGCGGCCGCTTGTAGGCGAAGTGCAGCTCCAGCGGCAGCAGGCGCGGCATGCCCGACCAGCCCGGGCACGTGAGGACGCCCTTCTCGCCGACCACCATCAGGCCGTTGTCGCCGTCGCCCAGCCGCTGTCGCGGATCGTCCGGATCGATGCCGAGCGGGGTGGGCGGCTTCAGTCCCCCGTCGTACCAGAACGCCGTGAGCGGCCCGCGATCGCCTCGTGCGGCGAACTGGTAGCTCACGAGATTGGCGCCGACCGTCACCTGCGAATCAAAGAAAGATGTCGAGGGTTTGATGGTCACCGGCGCGTCCAGGCCGAGGGCGTTGAACGCGGGATCGAAGTGGTGCGGCGCCATGTCGGGCAGCGTGCCGTTGCCGAAGTCCCAGATCCAGCGCCAGACGAACGGCGCGAACTTCCCGTTGTAGGGCCGCTCGGACGCGGGACCGAGCCAGAGGTCCCAGTTGAGTCCGGCCGGCTGCTCCGCGGGGCCCTCGCCCGGCCAGACCTGGCCGGCCCGCCGAGGACTGCCGCTCCAGGCGTGCACCTCTTTCACGGCGCCAATCGCTCCGTCGTTGAGCCACTCCACCGTCTCGCGATGTCCTTCGCTGGACCGGCCATGGTTGCCCATCTGCGTGGCGACGCCCGTCTCCTTCGCGACTTGCGCCACGAGGCGCGCCTCCTGGATGTTGTGCGTCAGCGGCTTCTCGCAGTACACGTGCTTGCCGGCCTTCATCGCGAGAATCGTGACGTACGCGTGCAGGTGGTCCGGTGTCGCGATGAGAACCGCGTCGATGGCCTTCTCCTTCTCGAGCATGACTCGGAAGTCTTCGTAGGCCGCGCACGTGTAGTTCGGGGTCTTCTGGCTGTAGTGCTTCTCGATTTCCTGCTTCACCGGGAGCCGGCCGCCCTTGCCGCCGTAGTACCAGTGCGAGAGGTCCCACTCCTCCGCCGGGTCGGCCACGGCGATGACCTGACAGTCGTCCTCCTGGAAGAGGGCGCGCGTGTTGGTCCGCCCCTGTCCGCCCACGCCAATGACGGCGACGTTCACCTTGTCGCTCGGCGCGACGAAGCGTGGTCCGCCGAGAACGTGGCGGGGGACGATGGTGAATCCGGCCGCGGCGGCGGCGGTGGTCGCGATGAACTGGCGGCGGGTCGGGGTTGAATCCATGGCAGTCCCTCTATGACTGAGCAGCAGATGGCATCATAGACCAGTGCCACCCGCCAGCAGCTTTCGTCGCGTCGAGGCGATCGGCCGGACGCTACCAGACGTCGAGGTGGCGACCTCATGGGGGCAGCCCGCCCTCAAGGTGCGCGGGAAGATGTTCGCCTGCATCGCCTCGCACAAGTCCGCCGAGCCGGACTCGCTGGTGGTGCGGATGGACATGGCCGCTCGCGATGCCCTCATCGCCGACGACCCGGAGACGTACTATTTGAAGGAGCACTACGTCGGGTATCCGTGCGTGCTCGTTCGTCTGTCACGCGTGCGCGCCGACGCACTGAAAGATCTGATCACGGGGGCACATCGCTACGTCGCCGCGCAGCGGCCCGTTCGCAAGGCTCGACCTCGGCGGCGTACGTAGGGCGGGACTTCCCCATCGTACGTATGGCGGGGCTTCACGCTCGGCGACGTACGTAGGGCGGGACTTCACGCTCGGCGACGTACGTAGGGCGGGGCTTCAGCCCCGCCGATCAGCGCTAGTTCTGCCACACGCCAAACCCCTGCGCGCGGAGCCAGGCGGCGAGCTTCGGCTCCATCCACGCGGCGATCTTGAACGGCAGGCGCGAGAACCCTTCGACCAGATCGAGCCGCAGCCTGACTCCGTGGACGCGGACGAACTTGCCGGATTGCGTGCCTGCGCGGTGCCGGTCGAACCGCCGCTCGGGCCGGAGGCCGGTCAAGCCGATGTAGAGGCAGCCGCTCGCGGCGCCGCCAGGATTGCGATCGCGGAACGCCCTGGCCTTCCAGACGGCGGGATCCAGCTCGATGGCGTAAAGGGAGTGGTGGCCTTTCGACCAGGACTGCGGAGCGATCGTCGCGCAGAGATCGAACAGCTCCGCCTCGACGCCCGCGACGCGCGACGCCTCGAGCGGCTCGCTCGAGAGGATCTTCCGCTTGCCGCCCCACTGGAAGAACACGTCCGCCCGCGTCTTCTTCGCGCGAATCACGTATCCACGGCCCCACTGCGGGTAATCCGCGTGGCGAACGATCGCGCCCGTCGTCAGCTTTGGCGCGGGTTCCGTCATGTGCCCTCGATTCTACTGTCCTGATCTCCGCCTGAGCGTTCGTCCGACACCTGGCGGCATCACACCGGCATGGCATTCCACGTCGCCGAGCTCTGGCGCTACCCTGTGAAATCACTAGCGGGCGAGCGTCTCACCCACGCGACCGTGGAATTCAACGGCATTCCCGGCGACCGCACCGTCTGGGTCCGGGGCCCGGAGGGCGTACGCACTTCGCGGATCCATCATCGGCTCCTCGGACTCCATGCCACCGCAGGGCCCAGCGGCGAGGCGCTCATCGACGGAGTCTCATGGGACAGCCCGGAGTCCCTGGCGCGCGTCAAGGCGGCAGCGGGCGACGACGCGTGGGTCGAGACGTCGGACGTGCTCGATCGCTTCGACATTCTCCCGTTGCTGGTCGCCACCGATGGCGCCGTTGCGGCGTTTGGCCGCGACGTCCGTCGTCTGCGCCCGAATATCGTGATCGGCGGCGTCGACGGCCTCGACGAGCGCGAGTGGCCTGGCGCCGAGCTGCACATTGGCCGCGCGATCATCCGCCTCGACTCGCTGCGCGGCCGTTGCCCGATGACGACGGTCGATCCCGACACTCTCGCGCGCGATCCGGAAGTGCTCAAGGACATCGGCCGTCGCTTCGGCGGACGGCTTGCGCTGAACGCCGACGTCCTGCAGGAAGGCGCCGTCGCGGTCGGTGACGCCGTGAAGCTCGTTCGCCTCTCGTAGCCCACTCGCTCGCCCGCGGGCGCTGCTCGCGATTCTGGTGTACCGTCAGCGGCGATGAAACTCGCTCTTCTGCTGACGCTCGTGTCCCTCGTCGCGCTCCAGCCCGCAAAGCCTGTCGAGACGGCCATCGAGCGCCTGGCCACCTGCCAGGACTCGTGGCGCGACTGGAAGGACAATCCGTCGGAATCGAAACGAGTGGGCGAGTTGTTCACCAGCACATTCGAGCAGGCGGGCAAGGACGGCTCGTTCGCGCCGAAGGAGAAGGTCCAGGTCGTGGGGCTGCCCGTCCTCCTCGTCTACCCTGAGAGCGTGGGGATGGGCGTCGGATTCTCGGTCGTCCTCGACGCCACGTTCGACACGGCACGCGAGAGCGTCGAGAAGGCGGTCGGCAAGAAGCTGAAGGACTGCGAGGTCGGCGACGGCATGCGGACGTGCGGGCTCGAGCTCGAGAAAGAGAAAACCATCACGCTCATGGCCGGCGAGCACGACACGAAGCGGCGGACGCTGCTCGGCTGCTACTACCTCTACGTCAAGTAGATGGCAGGCCTGAAGGCCTGCGCTACATTCGCTGTGTGGCCCGGCTGCCGACATTCGCTCTGTGGACGGTTGCCTGTAGCGCAGGCCTTCAGGCCTGCCGTCTACGGCTTGGCGGGCTGCGGCGACCGGAGATAGGGCCCGACTTCAGTCGGGCCGCATCCGTCATCGCGACGCTGGCGGATGCGCCTTGACCTCGTCGAACAGCTTCTGCCCGACGACGCGGTGAACGGCGGTGGAGGGATGACCCTCGTGGTAGAAGAAGAACGTCGCGGGATCGCCGACCGGGGTCGCGTCCTGATCGAAGATCGCTCGTCCCGCGCAGGCGCTCGCGGTGTTTGCGATGCCGTACGAATCCGGATGCTCCATCACGTCGTCGAAGCCGGCCCCCCAGTGATTGAGCCAGAGATCGACGCCGAGCGAGGCGCCCTCGTGATCGGCAAACTGCTGCAACGCTGGATCGAGCCGGATGCCCGTTTTCGAAAACTGCGCGATTTTCGTGGGGAGCTGCGCGACGGTGAAGTGTCGCCCGCCCAGATCGCGCACGATCTCGATCAGGTGCCGCAGGTTCGCGATCGTGGTCTCGGTCGGCAGGCCGCCGTCGTTCAGGCCGCCCGCAAAGAAGAAGAGCGTCCTGTCGGGATCGAACTTGATGTCGCCTGACTTCACGCGCGCCGCGAAGTCCTGTACCTGATTCAGCATCCCGTAACCGAGCAGCGCCTCCTTGACGTGGTGCCCCTCTCCGTCGCCCGTTCGCGCGCCGCTGACGGCAAAGACCAGGCTCTTTTCCGACGCATTCGGCGCATGAGCCTGCGTGATCTCGAGGCCCATCAGCCATCCGAGATACGCAACGGCCGTGGGCCCGTTGCCGTCGACATAGCCCGCGCCGATGTCCGAGTAGCTGTCGCCGAACACGTACATCCGCGTGTAGGGCGTCGTCGGCGCCGCCGCGTCGAGCGCAACCACGAAGGCGAGGGCGGCGACGAGTGGCTTGATGGCGAATCGCAGCGTCACGACCCGCAAGTATGCCCTTGGCGGCGTTGATCTGAACAGCCGCCGGGGCTGTCACCTGCGTGCCGCACACGACGCGGCGCCTGAGAGTTCGGGAAGAGGAACCACAGATTACGCCGATTACGCAGATTAATTTCCCGTCACGCTGAGGGTGACTGGCGCGCCGCCGCAGCTCAGGGCAGGTCGTCGGCGAAGCCGCCGCGGGAACGCCAACACGGGGTATAGATGAGACGCCAGCTGGTCCGTATGGGCCGCGTCGAGATACCGTAGGCCGTTCTTATTCCGACCCGCAGAGGAGCGCCTTGTGCCACGTCTGATCGCGCTTGGAACTGTCGCTGTCCTGTTCGCCTCGTCTTCTCTCGTCCGCGCGGACGAGCTCACGGCGGACCTGCAAGGCCGCCGCGCCGGGGTCATGAGCGCGCTCGACGCGCGGACCATGTTCATCGCGTGGAGTGCTCCTCCGGCAGTCTATTCCAAGGACGTCAACTATCAATACCGGCAGGACAGCAATCTGCTGTACCTCACCGGCGTCGATCAGGAAGGCGCGGTTCTCGTCCTCATGCCCGGCAACGACAAGGCGCGTGAGGTGCTCTTCATCCGCGAGCCAGAACCGAGGCGCGAGCAGTGGACCGGTCACATGCTGACGAAGGAGGAAGCGCGCGCGCTCACGGGCATCGAGACCGTGTACTGGACCTCGCAGTTCGAGCCGTTCGTCACGGCGATGTTCAACCGGGCGCCGTTCGCCCTGTTGTCGCGCTCGACAGAGACCCACGAGTACGATCGGTTCTTCGAGGCCGTGCGACAAGGTCACGCGAAGTTGTCGCTCCTCTTCGGCCGCAGGCCTGCGCCGAGCGAGTCGCTCCGCGAACCCTACGAGTTCGCCCGCGCAGCACGGGATCGCTACATCGATGTGTCGCTCTCGGACGCCACGCCGATCGTCGAAGGCCTGCGCCAAGTGAAGACGGCGTACGAGCAGAAGATGCTCCGCCGCGACCTCGAGATTTCGAGCGAAGCGCACATGGCCGGCATGCGCGAGGCCGGCCCTGGGAAGTTCGAATACCAGGTTCAGGCCGCCATTGAACAGGTCTACCTGAAGAACGGCGCGATGAGCTGGTCGTATCCGTCGATTGTCGCGAGCGGACCGAACGCCACCACCTTGCACTACGAGGCGTCGCTGCGAAGGATGGAGGCCGGCGATCTCCTCCTCGTCGACGCGGCCGCGGACTACCAGGGGATGTCGAGCGACATCACGCGGACGTATCCCGTGTCTGGCAAATTCACCGACGTGCAGAAAGACATCTACCGCATCGTCCAGGCTGCGCAGGACGCGGGCATCAAGGCAGCGGTCGTCGGCCATCGCACGCGTGACGTCGAGGTGGCCGTCGAGGACGTGGTCCGAGCGGGCCTCCTAAGGCTGGGCCTCGTCGCTGACGCCACGGGCGACCAGTTCCGCATCTGGTACCCGCACGGCATCTGCCACTGGATCGGACTGGACGTCCACGACGTCGGCGACTATTTGCGGCCGCTCGAAGCGGGCATGGCGTTCACGATCGAGCCCGGCATCTACATCCGCGACGGCGCCCTCGATCGTCTCCCCGACACGCCCGAGAACAAGGCGTTCCAGGAGAAGGTCCGCCCGGTCGTTAAGAAGTACCTGAACATCGGTGTCCGTCTGGAGGACTCGTTCCTTCTGACCGAAACGGGCCCCGAGAACCTGTCGGCTCACGCGCCGCACACTCTTGAGGAGATCGAGGCCTTTCTCACGACGAAGCCCGCCGGGCGCTGAATACGGGTCGACGGCGTCACGTTCACATCACGAGCGTGACGCCCCCGGTCACAACGAGCGCGGCGGCCCAGAGCAGATCGACGTTCAGCCACACTCGTCGGAGGATGCCGACGCCGAGCCGATCGAACACCAGCACGGCGATGCCGGCCGTCACTGCCAGGTAGCTGGCGGCGTGGACCCCCGTCGCGACGAGCGCGGTGCCCACGGTCGTCCCCCCGGCATGCATGTGGTGATGCATGTGCTCGCCCCCGCCGGCCATCGACATGCCGACGAACACGGGGACTACCATCAGCCCCGCGCCGTGGGCGGTCGCCATCAGGAACGACCAGACGGTCAACCCGCCCATTCCCACACGCATGCCCGCCGCGCGCGGGTGCTGGTGACGAAACACTCTCACCACGCCGAGCGCGATGAGAGTGCCGCCGGTCAGCCACCGCAGCTGGTCGAGCGCAACCACCGCGCCAATCGCCAGTGCCACACCGACCGCGCCGGCGACCGCCAGGGCGTGGCCGGCGCCAAGTGGCACGATCGCGCGGAGCACGGCGCCCCGGCTGCGCTCCTGCATCCCGAGCGCCACGGCAAACAGCCAACCCATTCCGGGGTTGATGCCGTGAAACGCGCCGAGCGCCATCAACATTCCCCACGACGTCGTCATCTCGCTGGTCATGACGCACCTCTCAAGCGAAACAGTAGGAATCCGAGCTGGCGTCGCCGCCCTCGAGGTGAACCTGGTGCGGGCGCATGCTGTCGAACTGCACGAGCCCCGCGGGGTCGAGGGAGAGTCCGCCGTTCGGACGCGCGTCGATCTTCGCCAGCCACCCCTTGATGCCGTCGGGATAGAACTGCTCGTCCCACGTGCGATAGAGCGAGTTGGTGACGTAGACGCGCCGTCCGTCACGGCTGACTTCGACCATTTGCGGGGCGCCGTTCAAGGGCTGGCCCGGACGCGCCGGATGCTCGTGACGCCCGACGATCCCGCCGAGCCGCACCGAGCCGGTCTCCACCGGGTTGAAGGGATCCGAGACGTCGTACTGCTTCAGCTCGCCCGTGCCGAAGCACGACACGTACAGGAACCGATCGTCGAGCGAGAGGTTGATGTCGGTGACGAGCGGCGGCACAGCGCCGAACCCTTTGAGCAGCGGCGGCAGATCGTCGGCCGATGCGGGCTGCGCGGGCACTTCGATCACCTTCTTCACCTGCCAGGCGTCCTTGCCGGAGCCCTCGCGGAACCATACCCAGATCGAGGAGGACAGATCTTTCAGGCTCGTGACGACGCCCGCGAAGCCGTAGGTTTCGTTCGGGTTGTGCGCGGGCCTGAGCTCGAGCACCATTTGCTGCTCTGCTCCGAGATCGAGCGTCTGCACGTGACGACGGTTGGTCAGATCCCACACGTGCAGCGCGTGCCCGTACTTCCCCGCGAGTAACAACTCCGGGTTGACGCCGTCCTCGACCATCTTCGGGGTGCCCCACTCGCTGGTGATCATCGTGTCGTGACCGAGGTGCCACCAGAAGTCGTACGCGAGGTATTGCGGTCCTCGCTCGCGCTCCCATCGGCCCTTGATCTCGAACGTCTCGGGATCGAGGATAAAGATGCCGCCCGGCCCGTTGCCTTCGCCATCGCCGAGCGCGTTCATGTAGATCCCGTCCGGGCCGCAGTGCGCGGTGTGCGGCCTGCTGTACCCGGTCTTCCGGATCACTTCGTCCGCCTCGATCGTCTTGACGATCCGCGGACGCCGCGGATCGGGCTCGGTGTCGAGGATGTGAATGCGCGACGAACGCAGGCCAGGAACCACAAGATACCGGCGGCGCATGTGCGGGTGCGGCGAATAGGGGCACAGGCACGAGCTGCACGCGTTCCAGCCGAAATGGTGGAGTTCGTCGCCCGCGCCCGGCATCTCGACGCGGGTGATCTGGGCTCCGTAAGCGGGCGAGGACGGATCGACGTCCAGGACCGCCAACGCATCGTGGCCCTTCGGGTCGGGGTTGAGCAGCGCGACGTACGCGAGTGTTTCGGCCGGCGCGCGCATGGCTTGAGTCGGCGACGGATAGAAGCTCTGGTCGGGAAGCAATGCCTTCACGTGTCGTTCCTCCTGCGGTGATGTCTCGACCGCAATCGGGAGGGTAGAATCGGGGCGCCGCCGGCGTCTTTTGGGAACGCTGGCATATTCCTGAAACTTTCCTGAGGTGGGCACCGTGGCCGAACCCTCCGGGCGGGGGGCGTATCGATTCGGGCCGTTCCAGCTCGACGTACGGGAGCGCCGTCTCTCGCGCGGCGCCGAGGTCATCCCGCTGCGGCTCAAGGTCTTCGACACGCTGCGGGTGCTGGTCGAGAGCGCCGGCAAGCTCATGACGAAGCAGGAGTTGCTGGATGCCGTGTGGCCGGAAACGACCGTAGAGGAAAACAACCTGAATCACAACGTCTCGGTGCTGCGGAAGGCCCTCGGAGAACGGGCGACGGGCCAGCAGTACATCGAGACAATCCCGCGCGTCGGGTACCGCTTCATCGCCGGAGTCGAGACTGCCGAGCCGCGCGCTGGAGCGGCGGTGGCCACGGCTGCCAGGCTGCGGCAGGAGCTCAGGTACTGCACGACGAGAGACAACGTCCGACTTGCATACGCAACCGTCGGCAGCGGGCCGCCGCTCGTCAAGGCATCGAACTGGCTCACCCACCTGGACTTGGAGTGGGACAGCCCGATCTGGCGCCACTGGTGGTCCGCGCTCTCGCTTCACCATCGCGTCGTGCGGTACGACGAGCGCGGCAACGGGATGTCGCAGCGCGACATCGATGACGTCAGCTTCGACACGTGGGTGCAGGATCTCGAAGCCGTCGTCGATGCGGCCGGCCTCGATCGTTTTTCACTGCTGGGTATCTCTCGCGGCGGCCCCATCGCGATCGCCTACGCGGTGAAGCATCCGGAGCGTCTGACGCATCTCGTCCTTTACGGCGCCTACGCGGCGGGAGTGAACCATGTTGGCAACCCGCGCCGGATCGAGGAACGCCGCGCGCTTCAGAGCCTGACGCGCCTTGGATGGGGGCTCAACAACCCCGCATTCCGCCGGATGTTCACCCGTCGGTTCATTCCCCAGGCCGGTCCCGAGCACGAACAGTGGTTCGAGGAGCTTCAGCGGATCTCCACGTCGCCGGAAAATGCGGCCCGGCTGATGGAGCGCTCCGACAATCTCGACGTCCGTCCGCTGCTCCCCAAGGTGCAGACTCCGACCCTCGTCCTGCATTGTGACCGTGACGGCAACGTGCCCGCCGAGTCCGGGAGAGAGATCGCCGCCGCAATTCCGAACGCGAGGTACGTCTCGCTGCCGAGCCCGAACCACTTGATGATGGAGGAAGAGCCCGCATGGACGATGTTCCTCGACGAGGTCGGGCTGTTCCTGGACTGGTAATTGGGGTCGGGATGAACTTCAGTTCCTGCAACAGATGTGGCAGAAACTGAAATTTATCCCGACCCCAATATAATCACGCAGTGCCTCTGGCCCCGGGTGCGCGCCTCGGCCCGTACGAGATCGTCGCGCCACTGGGTGCCGGCGGCATGGGCGAGGTCTACCGCGCGCATGACGAGCGCCTCGATCGCGAGGTCGCGATCAAGGTGCTGCCGTCCGAGGTGGCACCCCACACCGACCGCCTGCGCCGATTCGAGCAGGAGGCCCGGGCCGCGGCCGCCCTCAACCATCCCAACGTCATCGCGGTCTTCGACGTCGGCATCGCGGGCGGTTTCCCCTACGTCGTGTCCGAGCTGCTCGACGGCTCGACGCTCGACGGGCTGCTCGCGAGAGGACGGCTGTCGCTGCGCCGCGCGCTCAACTTCGGGGCGCAAATCGCGCATGGGCTGAGCGCCGCGCACGACAAGGGAATCGTCCACCGCGACCTCAAGCCGTCGAACATCTTCGTCACGTCCCAGGACCGCATCAAGATCCTCGACTTCGGCCTCGCCAAGCTCACCGCACCAACCACGGAGGGCGTGTCGAACACGACGCTGCCCGCCTCGCCAGACACGATGCCCGGGGTCGTGATGGGCACCGTGGGCTACATGGCGCCGGAACAGGTCAACGGCGACGCCGCGGACCACCGCGCCGACATCTTCGCGCTCGGCGTCGTGCTCTACGAGATGCTGTCCGGCCGCCGCGCGTTCTCCGGCACATCGGCGGTCGCGATCATGTCGGCAATCCTCGTCAGCGATCCGCCTCCGCTCCCGGTCGACATCGCGCCGCCGCACGTCGACCGCCTCATTCATCGCTGTCTCGAGAAGCCGCCGGCGCAACGTTTTCAGTCCGCAAGCGACGTGGCGTTCGCGCTCGAGGCGCTCCAGCAGTCCACCGGCCCATCGGAAGTCATTCCGCCGAGGCGCCAACTGCCGGTCCGGCGACTCTTGACGGCGGCCGCGGCCGTCGCGCTGGTCGTCGTGGGCGCCGCCGTGGCGCTGAGCCTCAGGCGTCCTGCGGCGAAGGCGCTGGAGTTTCGGCCGCTGACCTTCGATCGCTGGCCGGTCATGAACGCGCGGTTCATGCCCGATGGCCAGACCATCGTCTTCGCCGCGACGCCGACGGCGACGACGCCGAACCTGTATCTCATCAGCCCGGACGCAGAAGGGCCCCGCGAGCTTGGCCTCGCGGATGCGCAGCTGCTCGCGGTCTCGTCGCATGGCGAGCTGGCCGTGATCGAGAACGCGGTCCACCTCGGCCAGCGCCTCTACAAGGGCACGCTGGCCCGCATGACGATCGGCAGCTCGCCGCGCGCCCTGGCCGAAGACGTCCGAGAAGCCGATTGGGGGCCCGACGGCGACACCCTCGCGATCGTTCGTGACCTCGGCAACGGACGTGACCGTCTCGAGTATCCCGAGGGCACCGCGCTCTACGAGGCCAGCGGCTACCTCAGCGATCCACGGGTGTCGCCAGACGGCAACTCTGTCGCCTTCTTCGAGCACCAGTGGCGCTGGGACGACCGCGGTTGGGTGAAGGTGGTCAGTCGCAACAAGCACGTGACGACGGTGACGAGCGAGTTGTGGGGAGTGCAGGGGCTCGCCTGGTCGCCCGACGGCAGACGCGTGCTGTTCTCCGGGAACGAGTCAGGCGGCACGATCATGCAGCCCTGGTCGGCCGGCGTCACTGCCGGCGAGCCGATGCGTCCGGTCTTCGGGGTGCCTGGCCGCTTCATCGTTCAGGACGTGTCACGCGATGGACGCTGGCTGGGCGTTCGCGAGGACTTGTCGCTGGGGGTCCGGGCGAAGCTGCCGGATGCCGCGGGAGAGCGCGATCTGTCCTGGCTCGGCTCGAGCGGCGCGCGCAACATGTCCGCCGACGGCCGCTGGCTGCTCATGGTGGATGTCGGCGCCCGCAGCGGGCCCGACTATGGCGTCGTCCTGCGCCGGACCGATGGAGCGCAGACGATCCGCCTCGGCGAAGGCAGCGCCCAACGGCTCTCGCCCGACGGCAAATGGGCCGCCGCAATCATCGCCTCGCCGTCGCATGTCGTGCTCTACCCGACGGGCGCTGGCACGCCAGTGCCGCTGAATAGAGGGCCGATCGATCGCGTTACGTCGGCCGAATGGTTTCCCGATGGGCGTGAGCTGCTCGTCTGCGGCTCCGAGCCGTCACGCGCGCCGCGCTGTTACCGCCAGGGCATCGGCGGTTCGCCGCCGGTGCCGATCACCCCCGAGGGCGTCGTCGCGTCGCTCGCGCCGGACGGGCGGACACTGCTCGTCACCCGCCAGGACGGCGTCCTGCAGACCACCGCCATCGACGGCACCCGGGTGATGGCCGTTCCCGGCCTGCGATCCAGCGACTCGATCATCGCGTGGAGCCGCGACAGCAGCGCCGTCTACGTTCAGAAGAGCCCGGACGTCCCTGTTCGCGTCGAGCGCGTCGACCTCGCGACGTCGGCGCGGACCACGGCGCGCGAGATCGCACCCGAGGGCGTGGGGCCGATCACGACCCTCTACGTCACCGACTGGATTGACGACGGCAAGGGGTTCGTCTACAACTACACCACTCAACCCTCAACGTTGTTCGTGGTGAAGGGCGCGCCGGAGTAGCGCGAGACGTCGGGGTGTCGCGCGGAGGCGCGGCACACACTCAGGAGGACTGCATGGACGGGCGGAAGCCGGCCGGCATGGCCGGCAAGCGTCGCAGCACGAAGAAGAAGGCGGCCAAGAAGAAGGCCGCGAAGAAGCGCTGAATCGCATGGGCCACGGGGCAGCACGCCGCTGTCCCGTGCCTTGCGCCTCCCACCTACGCCTTGAGCGGGTTCAACGCGATCCGGTGCCAGCCGGTCGCCTCCGACAGCGCCAGCTTCTTGTAGTACTCCGCGTCCTTCGCGGCTCCGTCAGCATCTCCCGCCTGGATGAAGGAGAGCTCGAGGTCCCGCGGCCTCGTGGGCTTGCAATAGAGACTCACGCCCTGGTGCTTGCCCGTCCGCGAATAGTGCTTCGTGATGAGCTTCTTCCGCACGACCTCGCCGAGCGCACGCGCCGGACCCGCCACCGGATCGCGCTCCAGCGCCTGCAACCCGCTGCAGAGCGTCAGCACGTCGAGCAGGGCGGGATCGCCCGGGTTTTTCGGCGTGGACGGCGCGCCGATGCGTGCCGCATCTATGGCGCTTCCGCACGCGGCCGCTCGTTTCGGCACCGCGCGCGCAGCGTCGAGCGCGTTGGCCAGCGCCTTGAGCGGCTTCGTCACGTCGTCTGCGCCCGAGAGATCCAGCAGCGAGTACGGGACGTCCGCGAACGGATGGCGGTTCTTCTCGTCGTCCAGGAAGTGCGCCAGCTGCATCACCAGCGCCTCGGCGACCGCGGACGAGGACGCGCCGGGCATCAGCGCGCTCATGAAGTTCAGCCACGGCCAGACCCCCGCGATGGGCGCGACGGTCTGGGTGGCGATCATGTAGTCCGCCTTGCCGTGCAGCTGGCACGCGGTCTCTAGCGTGCTCATGAAGCAGTCGCGGAACACGACAATGTCCGCGCGGTTGGTGACGTGGCCGATCGACTTCGCCAGGTCGTTCAGCCTCAGCGTGTTGGCGTCGCGTTTCGCCGACGCGCTGTCGTAGAAGAGGCCCATGGGGCCGTACGCGTGGCCGTAGAAGAACACGGCGTAGCGCACCGCCGGGCACTCGGTGCACCCGAACTTGAGGAACTCGGAAAGAACACCGGCGTCGGCGGCATTGAGGTCGCTCCGCTCGTGCTGCACGTGCAGCACCGACCGCTCCAGCGTCTTCCTGATCTCCCGCCAGAGTGGAGTCTCGTTAGTACGAATGTCCTTGAAGCCGTCGCGTTCCACCGGGGCGGCCGTGAGCACGGCCCGATAGACGCCGCGTTCGGCCTTCTTGAAGTCCACCTGCGCGGCGATGCTGATCTGGCTGAAATCCGCCGCATCGTAGAGGGCCTTCAGCTCCCGCTCGGCGGACCGGTCGAGCGCGGCGTCCTCGCCTTTGTCGTCAGCGACCGTGTAGGCCAGGACGGCCCAGGGCTTCTTCTTCGCGCCGGCATCGCTCACGATCCACTCCCTCTTTTCCGACTAGAACTTGCCAAGCTTCACGCGGACCACGGCGATATCGTCCTGAGGGAACTGCAGGCCGCGGTCGGTCTCGTCGCCGTTCCACAGGCGCGATGGGACCCACGCGCCGTCTTTGTAAGTGACTTCTTCGGCTGACAGGATCTGCATTCTCAGGCCCGGCAGCCGGCCGGGGGCATGGAAGCTGACGCTGGCGTCCAGGCCCGTGACGAGAAACTCGTCGGGTCCAAGCGCGGCGACGAGGGCCGCCCCGTGGACGTCCTTGGTCCCCGGCGGGCGCCGGCCGTCGTACTGCGGAAAGCCGAACGAGACCGTCGCCTGCCACTCGCCGAAGTCGAGCTCCTGCTGCGGCTGTCCGCTGCCTTCGACCGCGGTCTTCAGGCGGCCCTCGAAGTTCAGTCGCGCGATCTCCGACGCCACCGGCGCGAGCAATCCGAAATTGCGCGCGTGGGCCGCCGGGACCGCGCTTCCCAGGATGTTCCAGCCACGGCGATCGACGCCGAACGGCGCGAAGCCGATCGCGCCCCGGCCGAGCGCCGAGAACACGTACTTCGCGAAGCTGTCTCCCTTGGCCACTTCCGGCACCGAGAGCGCGTTGTCCGGACGCGCGTAGGCCGTCAGCACCTCGTTCACGAACCCGGCATCGTCGCTGTAGATGTCGGGCGCGATGAAGTCGATGGCCGGCGCCAGCTTTCGCCAGAGTCCCACGTACTTCTGAACGGGGCCGCCGCTCGGGTACTGAATGCCCGGCAACGCGAAGCGCCGTTCAGGCAGCTCCGCCGGCGGGTAGCTCAGCCAGACGTTGATGTAGACCGGGATGGCGAACTCGCGCTTCCCTGCCTCGGTGATCTCGTTGACGTATCGCGCCTGGTGATAGAGCTGGAAGATCTCGTCGGCGTCGTTGCCGAACGCCTCCTTCCAGGTGCCCGCTGGTCTCTGCGCGGCGGCCAGGAGATCTGATGGCACGGCCTTCGCGAAGAGCGCATTGGCCTCGGGCGAGAAGTCGCGCACGCTGCCGATGTTTCCCGCCTCGTTCTCGACCTGCACCATCAGCACCGTGTGGTCCGAGTCGTCTATCGCCTTGAGATGGCGCATCAGCGCCGTGAAGGCCGTCTTATCCGCATCGAGCGTCGTCTTCGAGATCGGAGTGAGCACGTCGATTGGCTCGCCGTCGGCCCGAATCACCCGTGGAAAGCGCTTCGTGTCGGTCTTCACCCACTGCGGCACGTAGTGCATGTTGCCGTTCTTCCACGTCCCGAACCACAGGAGCACGACGTGAAGCCCATGCTGGCGTGCCCCGGTGACGATCGCGTCGACGTTCGTCCAGTCGAAGGCGCCCGGCCGGGCCTCGACCTGCTCCCAGTAGACAGGCGCTTCGACCGTGTTCGCGTGCAGAGCCGCCAGGGACTCCCACACCTGCGGCAACTCCGAGGGCCAGCCGCTCGAGTTGTGGAGCTGGCCCCCCAGCATCAGGAAAGGCTTTCCGTCGACCAGGAGCGCCCAGTGCCCGTCTTTCGAGACGATCTTCGGTGGCTCGGCGCCGCGCGAGGGCGCTGCCGTCGAGAGGAGCAGTGCAAAGGCGAAGGCGATTCGGCGCGGAGATGGCATGGCGATCAGGTTGTGTACCTTTCGGCCCGGCTGAAGCCGGGCCCTACTTTGCTGACGGGCTGTCGTCGGCGGCCAGGTCGCCGATCGCGTACTGCACGCCCGCGAGGATGTGCGCGAGCATCGGCGTCAGCTTGTAGATCGATTCGTCGTGGCCCAGCACCGTCACGAACACGCGTCCTTGCCCTTCGCGGTGAATGTAGCTGAGCGCGTAGTCGTGATCCGTTCGCTGCGGCACGGGTTCCTTCGCTTTGATTTCCGCCGGCATCTTGTCGTAGTCGATGCTGGCCAGCACGTGCACACGCGAGCGCGAGAACGAGTCCTGGTTGAACGTGTAGACCTCGTCCGCGATCGAGAACCCGTGCTGCTTGAACGGCGCGTTGATGGGGCTGGCGGGATCGTCCAGCTTCACGGCGATTTGCGTCGGGAAATACCAGTGGAACTTGAAGTAGCCGCCAATGAGGCCGATGTAGTCTGGCCAGAGCGCCACGCCGCCGTCTTCGGGCGGCTTGGTGCCGGCCGCCGCGGCAGGCGGCGGCGTTCCAGGAGGCGTGCCGTGGTAGCCGTCTGTCGCGGCATGGATGCCTGCGATCCCCTTGCCTGACCGCACGAACTCGAGCAGCGCCGCGCGCCGCGCGTTCGTCGCTGCCTGGTCGGCCGGGTCGTCGAGGAACGTGCCGGTGGTGCTCGCGAGGAAGATCGCGTCGTACTGCTTCAGGTTTTCCGTGTTGATATCCGCGGCGTTATAGGTGATGACCGTCGTCCAGGCGCCGGTCTTCTGGCCAAGCGCCTCGATCGTGCGTGTCGCCAGCGGGATGGACGAATGGACGTAGCCGGCCGCCTTCGCGAGGACGAGCACCTTCCGCGGCTGCTTCGGCTGCGCGGGCGCCGCGTCGGGCAGCGCGGCCATCATCTGCATCAGGTCGACGACCTTCGCGACCTGCGGCTGCGGAGGGCGTGCGGCGGCCGACTGGGCCGAGGCAGCAGGGATATGAAATACGGCGAGAGCGCCTGCCAGCAGGGCGCCAGCGGCAAGAATCGATCGTCCTCGAGTCATCAGTCCGTCTCCTCGTGAGCGCCTCAGACTACAGCATCACGAGGGCGGACCGCACTCGGGCCCGCCACAGAGACTGGACCCTGGCCGGCGGCGATCGTTGCCGCGCGTCCGAAGGCGGTCGACCTCACCGCCGGGATTCGGAGTCCGCCACGAACCTGCGGCTGACGATCAAGAAGAAGAACCCCGTGGACCAGCCGCACATCAGGATCCCGGTGAGCGCTTCGATGGCGCCGACCAGGCGCCACTGTTCCGGCAGCACCAGGTCGCCGTAGCCAGTGGTGGTGTAGGTGACGCCGCTGAAATAGGCGGCCGCTTGCAGGCTCGGCATCGCGCCTCGCCAGGCGTACAAGAGCGCCCAGGAGCCCACTTCCACCAGATGCAGCAGGATGATCCACCCGGCGAGAAGCACGAAGAGCCGCGTTTCACGCCAGAAGGACATCGACGTCGCCGGCGCCCAGCGCGCCAGCCAGCGCACCGCGGCGGTCACGCCGACGGCGTGGGCGGTCACGCAGAACGCTACGAGCGCCGATGCCGCGAGCAGCCTGAGGACCATCGAAACAGCGCCGGAGCCTGCCCGGCGCGCCCCTACAATATCCGAACCCCTCGCTCGTCTACATCCGTAGATGACGTACGCGGCCTGGCGCGACAGCGCGCGGCCCCGGAGGCTCTCCGTCCCTGAGCGCATGGCTCGCGAACGCGACGGCCGCCTCGCCGAGATCGTGGCGCGCGAACAGACGCGCCTCAAGCACTTCATCCGCCGGCGCGTGGCCGATCCGCGCGACGCGGAAGACATTCTGCAGGACGTCTTCGCGAGCCTGGTCGAAGCCAACCGCTTGTTGATGCCGATCGAGCACGTCACCGGGTGGCTGTTCCGTGTGGCGCGGAATCGCATCACGGACGTATTCCGGAAGGCGCGCCCCGAAAACTTCAGCGACGTCGAAGGCTCGGGCGAAGGCGACGAGCGCGAGTCGTTCGAAGATCTGCTGCCGTCGCCGGACGCGGGACCTGACGCGGAGTTTGCGAGGCGTGTGCTCCTGGCCGAGCTCGAGCTCGCCATCGACGAGCTGCCCGAAGACCAGCGCGACGTGTTCGTCGCGCACGAGATCGACGGCCGCAGCTTCAAGGAGCTCGCAGCCGAGACGGGCGAGAGCGTCAACACCCTGCTCTCCCGCAAACGCTACGCGGTGCTCAAGCTGCGCGAGCGCCTGCAGCGGATTCACGACGAGTACGGAAAGAGATGAGGCCCTGATATGAGACGGCAGTTCTGGCTCTTTGCGCCGGTGGCGGTCATCGGCTTCGCGGCGTTCATCGCGCTCGGCGGCTACGTCGTGGAGCAACTGTGGAACTGGCTGATGCCGGCGATCTTCGGCCTGCGCGCGATCACGTTCTGGCAGGGGCTGGGACTGCTCGCGCTCTGCCGGATTCTGTTCGGCGGGTTCAAGGGCCACGGTCTCGGGAAGCAGGGCTTCCGCCGCAAGATGGGCGAGCGGTGGGACCACATGTCGCCCGACGAGCGCGATCGCTTCCGGCAGGGCATGCGTGGGCCGTGGGGCTGGGGCCCGCCACCCGGGAGCACCGGTGATCCCGGACCGATAAAAGCGTAAATCCGTAACGCCGCGGTCAAAAGTCGTCGTCCAGACAGACCGCGCGACTCGAGAAGCGGCGCCTTGCGGCTGTTCGCGCGCGGCACGGGTGTTGCGACGACGGGGCGCTGCCGCGCTCCCCGTCGCACGCCGTCAGGAGTGGATCGATGACTCGCGCCGCCGCTTCCGGAGTCGTTCTCGCCGTCGCGCTCGCCGTGACGATTCCCCGTGCCGCTGACGCCCAGCAGGTCATCGGCGGTTGTCAGGTGCTGCCCGCCAACAACATCTGGAACACGCCAATCGATGCGCTACCCGTACTCTCGAACTCCGCCTCGATGATCACGACGATCGGCGCAAGCACCGGCTTCCACGCCGACTTCGGCGCCGGCGTATGGGACGGCGGCCCGATCGGCATCCCGTTCGTCACCGTCACCGGGTCGCAGGCGAAGTACCCGGCCACATTCCTCTATGCGGACGAGAGCGATGCCGGCCCGTACGCCGTGCCGCTGAACGCGCCGATCGAAGGGGGCAGCAGCTCCACCGGCGATCGTCATGCGATCGCGATCGACACCACCAGCTGCATCCTCTACGAGCTGTACAACGCGTACCCGCAGTCCTCGAGCTGGAACGCCGACTCCGGCGCCATCTACGATCTGAAATCGAACGCGCTGCGTCCCGCGGGTTGGACGTCGGCCGACGCGGCGGGCCTGCCGATCATGCCCGGCCTCGTCACCTACGACGAGGTGCAGAGCGGCGAAATCAAGCACGCGATTCGCTTCACCGTGCCCCAGTCGCGCCACGCCTACGTCTGGCCCGCCCGCCACTACGCGTCGTCGCTCACCGGCACGCAGTATCCCCGCATGGGCGAGCGGTTCCGCCTGAAGGCGGCGTTCGACATTTCGGGCTACCCGTCGGACGTGCAGGTGATCCTGCGCGCGATGAAGAAGTACGGAATCATCCTCGCCGACAACGGATCGGCGTGGTACATCTCGGGCAAGCCCGACGATCGCTGGAACAACACGAACCTGCACACGCTCGGCAACCTGCTGGGGTCGAACTTCGAAGCGGTGGACGCCAGCTCGCTGATGATCGACCCGAACTCGGGCGCCGCCGTGCAGAGCGGTGTCACCGTCGGCGTCAGCCCCGCATCAGCGACCGTGCGGACCGGCCGCACGCAGACGTTCACCGCCACCATCACCGGCGCGAGCGGCGGCGTGACGTGGAGCGTGAACGGGATTGCCGGCGGGAACACCGGCGTCGGTCAGATCGACACGACCGGGAAGTACTTCGCGCCGCTGACGCCACCCGCGCCGCCGACGGTCACCGTGACCGCGACAAGCACCGCCTCTCCAGGCTCGTGGGGCAACGCAGCAGTGACGGTCATCCCCTTGCCTGGCATCACCACCGTCAGCCCGTCGTCTTTTCCGGCCGGCAGCTTCACGCTGACGATCACCGGGGCCGGGTTCGCCACCGGCTGTACCGTGTCGTTCGATGGCGCGGCGGCGGCGTCCACGTTTGTGTCGTCGACGTCGATGAAGGCCACTGGCACCGCTCCGGCGGCGAAGCCGTCGGTGCCCGTGAGCGTCAGCTGTCCCGACGGGACGACATCGAACACCGTGTTCGTGACCGTGACGGCCGCTGCGGCGGTGTCGGTGGCGATTTCGCCCACGAGCGCCAGTGTCCGCGTGAAGCAGACCAGGCAGTTCACCGCCACCGTGCAGAACACCACGAACAAGACGGTGACGTGGAAGGTGAACGGGATCGCCGGCGGCAACGGCGCCGTCGGGGCGATCAGCACGGCGGGTCTCTACAAAGCGCCCAACAGCGTGCCCAGTCCTGCGACGGTGACGGTCAGCGCGACGGCGGCGGCGGACACGTCGAAGACGGCGTCGGCGGTGGTCACGATCACGCGGCGCTGAGCCGCGTCGCGGCGGCCGGTCAGTCGTAGAAGGTCACGTGGCCGGTGTCGAGGTCGTAACGAGCGCCGACGAGCTTCAGGGTGCCATCGGCCAGGCGTGCCTCCGCCTGCGGCGTTTCGCGTATCTGGTGCATCGACCAGCGGACGTTGGCCTCGACAGCCGCGTCCAGCTCCGCTTCCGCCGACAGTCCCGTTGGCAGATCGCGCAACGCCGGCCTGATCTTGTTCAGCAGGCGGTTGATCGGCCCTGAGTGCTCGCCCTCGTCGTGGGACGCCTTCAAGGCGGCCGAGACCGCGCCGCAGCGCTCGTGCCCGAGCACCATGAACAGCGGCGTTCCCAGGTGGATCGCAGCATAGTGGAGCGAGCCAAGCACCCCCGGAGAGACCACATTGCCGGCGACGCGCACGATGAACAGCTCGCCGAAACCCGCGTCGAAGACGAGTTCGGGCGGAACACGCGAGTCGCTGCATCCGAGGATCGTCGCGTAGGGGCGCTGCTCGTTGGCGAGCCCCGCGAGGATTTCCTTCTGCACCGTCGGGAACCGCGCTTCGCCGCGGACGAAACGGTCGTTGCCGGCAATCAGCCGCGCGAGGATCTCGTCGGCGGTCCGGGGACGCGCGTTCGGGGACGTCCGCATGCCGGCGCATCTTAACGCGCGCGGCCCATCCCATCCAGTGGCCTGACCACCTGCGGAGTCTCCGCCACCGAGGCCTAGAATGACCGGACGGGCAGCGAACGTCGCACGGTTGTCAGGATTT
The DNA here is from genome assembly GCA_046735235.1 of Acidobacteriota bacterium. GTDB lineage: Bacteria > Acidobacteriota > Vicinamibacteria > Vicinamibacterales > JAENWD01 > JAENWD01. Next base: position 22,957 of record JBKPSY010000175.1, read on the forward strand.
CGTGAGATCGTGGTTGCCCGCGATCCGCGCTGGGACCTGTACGAAGGGGGAACGACCATGTCAGTTGTCAAAGAAAACCGCGGCAGCACGATCACGGTGAAGGACGGGACTCAGATCTACTTCAAGGACTGGGGCGCCGGCCAGGCGGTCGTCTTCAGTCACGGGTGGCCGCTGACCGCCGATGCGTGGGAAGACCAGATGGTCTTTCTCGGCCAGCACGGGTACCGCTGCATCGCGCACGATCGCCGCGGCCATGGCCGCTCGAGCCAGCCGTGGGACGGCAACGAGATGGATACCTACGCGGACGATCTCGCGGAGCTCGTGACGGCGCTCGATCTCCGCGACGCGATTCATGTGGGCCACTCGACCGGCGGCGGCGAGGTGGCGCGCTACCTCGGGCGCCACGGCACCAGCCGCGTCGCCAAGGCCGTGCTGATCGGCGCGGTGCCCCCGATCATGTTGAAGACGTCCGCCAATCCCGGTGGCCTGCCGATGGAGGCGTTCGACGCCATCCGCGCGGGCGTCACCGCGGACCGCTCCCAGTTCTTCAAGGACCTGAGCGCCCCGTTCTACGGCGCGAACCGTTCCGGCGCGAAGGTCTCGCAGGGCGTGCGCGACTCGTTCTGGCGGCAGGGCATGCAGGGCGGGTTCAAGAGCATCATCGACTGCATCAAGGCGTTCTCCGAGACCGACTTCACCGAGGACCTGAAGAAGATCGACGTGCCGACGCTCATCCTGCACGGCGACGACGACCAGATCGTCCCGATCGACGGCTCGGCACGGCTCTCAGCGCCGCTGGTGAAAGGCTCGACGCTCAAGGTGTACCCGGGCCTGTCTCACGGGATGTGTTCGGTGAACAAGGAACTGATCAACGCGGACCTGCTGGCGTTCTTTCAGTCGTAACGACTCCCATCGGCGTGTGCGGGGTCTTTGAATGAGCCGCACGCGCCGAGCCCGTCTGTGTCAGGCTATGGGCCATGCACAGGCTTTTGCGTGGCGCTCTCGGCGCCTTCCTGGTGATCGCGGCGAGCGGCGCCGCGCTGGCGCAGTCGGCCCCTTCCGGCTCGACGGGCCCCGAGGACGGCGACTGGCGATTCTCGATCTATCCCGTCCTCGCGTGGCTTCCCTATAACGTCAGCGTCGACGTGAACCTGCCGCCCGTCAACGGTGGTGGTGGCGGCGAGGGCGGATCGACGATCAACTCGCACTTCGACGGCGCCTTCCTCGCGGGATTCTCCGCCACCGACGGCGCGTGGCGCGTGGACTCCGACGGGCTCTGGGCGGCCGTCGGCGGCGATCGCGTGCCGGAGGTGCCGAACCTCTCGGTCGATGTGGACGTGATCTACTGGCACGGCAGCGTCGGCCGCCGAATCGCACCGGACTTTTTCGTCACCGGCGGCGTACGCCGGATTGCGCTGAAGTACGACGTGACGCTCGGGGCACGGGCCCCGTTCGAGCGCAAGCCCGGCGTTTGGGATCCGCTCGTCGGCATCGCGTGGCACCGCGAGCGCAAGCACCTCGACTGGCATGGCGTGTTCGAAGGCGGCGGCTTCGGCGCCGGCAGCGACGTCGATCTCAGCGCGGCGTTCAGGGTGGACTGGAAGCCGTGGACGCACGTCGGCTTCACCGGAGGGTACAGCTGGCTCTACTTCAAGGTCAGCCAGGACGTCGCGAACCAGACCTTCGTGGCGAAGCAGACGTTGAGCGGGCCGGTCGTCGGATTCGGCCTCTACTTCTAGCGGTCAGACGCTCCGCAAGTACTGATGCACTGAGAAGATCGCCGCGGAACCCTCTCCGACCGCCGCGGCGATGCGCCGGTTGGCGCTCGCGCGTACGTCGCCGGCCGCGAAGATGCCCGGCACGCTCGTCTCGAACATCAGCGGGTCGCGCTCCAGTCCCCAGCCCGCCTTCTTCGCGTCGGCGCCGGTCAGGATGAAGCCTTGATCGTCGGTGGCGACAACCGGTGCAAAGGCGCCGGTCCGCGGCGCGACGCCGATGAAAATGAAGAGCGCGTGGGCGTCGAGCGTCTGGGTCTCGCCTGTCTCGGCGTTGCGCACGTCGACATGCTCGAGGTGCGTGTCACCCTGCACTGCCGCCACCTCCGCGTTGCCGATCACGGTGATGTTGCCGGCGGCGTTGATCCGGTCCACCAGGTACGTGGACATCGCCGGCGACAGCTTCGGCTTTCGGACGATGACCGTGACGTGCTCGGCGTAGCGCGCGAAGAAAAGGGCGCCCTGTCCGGCCGAGTTCGCGCCGCCGAGCACCAGCACCCGCTGCCCGCGATACATCGCGGCTTCCGAGAGCGCCGCGCCGTAGTAGACGCCGGCGCCGAGGAACTGCGACACCCCCGGCGCCTGGAGCTCGCGAACGGCCATCCCGGTGGACAGCATGAGCGCCATGCACGCGATTTCCTCGCCGTTGGACAGCTGCACCACCTTGTAGGGATCCACCCGTCGCAGTCCGGTCACCGAATGGCCGACCAGTATCTCGGTGCCGAACTTCTGGGCCTGGGTGGCCGCGCGCCGCGCGAGATCCGCGCCGGTGACGCCGCTTGGGAACCCGAGGTAGTTCTCGATCATCGAGCTCGTGCCGGCCTGCCCGCCCGGCGCGTTCTGCTCGATCAGGACCACCTTCAGCCCTTCCGACGCCCCGTACACCGCGCAGGCGAGACCGGCCGGTCCCGCGCCGACGATCGCCAGGTCGTAGAACGGACGCGTCGGCACGGTCTGCAGGCCGATCTTCTCCGCGAGCTCCGCGTGCGCGGGCGCGACGAGCGTGGTGCCATCCGCCAGCAGCACGATGGGCAGCCGCGCGAGGCTTCCGCCGTTGGCCGTCATCGCAATGTCGCGCATCGCGGCGTCGAGCTCGACGTCGATCCACTGGAACGGGATCTGGTTGCGTGACAGGAAGTCGCGCGTCTCGTAGCTCTGGGGCGACCACCGCGATCCGATGACGCGCACGCCCTCGAACGACGCCTTGGCGCGCGCCGCCCAGTCCGCGAGAAGCTCGTCGAGCACCGGATACAGGCAGCGCTCCGGCGGATCCCACGGCTTCATCAGGTAGTAATCGAGACCGACGGCGTTGATCGCGGCAATCGCGGCTTCGGAGTCGGCGTACGCCGTGAGGAGCGTGCGCTTCGCGTCGGGATGCAGCGTGCGCGCCTCCTTGAGGAACTCGGTGCCGGTCATGTCCGGCATCCGCTGATCCACCACGAAGAGCGCAATCGGAGTGCCTCGACGCTTCAACTCGCGCGCGGCGTCGAGCGCCTGCCCGCCGGATTGCGCCGCGACGACCCGGTAGTCGTCGCGGTACTTCTGACGCAGATCGCGCTCAATCGCGCTCAGTACTTGGCGGTCGTCGTCCACCGCCAGAATCACGGGCTTCGTCATCGGGTCTCGGGGGCGGCTGAAGGCGAGGGGCGGCACTCCGACGCCGGCAGCGTCACGCAGAACTCGGTGCCTCCCTTTCCGGTGTGCAGGTCGATCGTGCCGTGATGCCGCTGGACGATGCGGCGCGAGATGTCGAGGCCGAGGCCGGTGCCCTCCCCGACATCCTTGGTGGTGAAGAACGGATCGAAGATCCGGTTCACGATCGCGTCGGGAATCCCGGGCCCGTCGTCAATCACGCGGACGATCACCTTGCCGTTCTCGGTGCCCGCGTCGAGCCGCACGTGTCCACCCCGCGCCGCGTCGATCGCGTTGTCGAGCAGGTTCGCCCACACCTGGTTCAACTCGCCGCCGTAGCCGTCCACCGCTGGCAGGCCCGGCGCGACGTGCACCGCGACCTCCACGGATTTCGCCCTGGCCTTCGCGCGAAGGACGGTCACCGTGTCGGCCAGGCCGCGGCCAATTTCGATCGGCTGCAGCGTCGCCTGCTGGTTGACGAACGTGAACCCCTTCACGGCGGCGACCAGCGTGTGGATGCGGCCCGCGGCCGTCTCGATTTCGCCGGCGAGCTGCCGGACGCTTTGCGCGCTCGAGAGATGCGACAGTACGATCTGCAACTTGTCGGCGGAGAGCATGCCCGCGAGCGCCTCGAGATCGTTCGGGGCGATCCCTGCCGCGACCAGCGGCCCGACATCCACTCCCCTGATCTGGTGCGCCGCGAGCCACGAGTCGATCGCATCCTGCCGGTCCGAGAGCTCGAGTGGCCCGAGCGCTTCGGCCGAAGGCCGACGCACGGCGTTGATCGTCACGCACTGATCGTCGGGGAGGTTCAACCCGCAGAACTGCCGTGTCGCCGCGTCGTGCGCATCGAGCTGGGCGACGAGCATCTTCGCGCTCCGCTCGACGGCGGACGCCGGGTTGTTCAGCTCGTGCGCGAGGCCGGCGGCGAGCCGCCCGAGCGACGACATTTTCTCGTCGATGAGCTCGCTCGTCTTGAAGACGCGCGCGCGATCGACCATCACGTGCACCAGGACCGCCGTCAGCTCGTGACACTCCTGGATCATCCGCGGCAGATCTGCAGTGGCAACCATGACGATCGTCGTCCGCTCCTCGGCGATCACGTCCCCGGGCGGGCCCTTGATCCTCGAATACGGCAGCATCCCGGTGACGTCGCCGGCATGCCACTCCATCACGATGCGGGGCCCGCTGCCGCGGTCGACGCGAATCGAGAGGTGGCCGTCCAGCACGACGTAGAGCCCGCGGACCGGACCCGTGCTGGGTGTCAGGACCATCCCCGGTTCGATGATCTCCTCATGGCCCACCCGCGCCAGCCAGGCGAGCTGATCCTTCGGCACGCCGGTCAGCGTCCGGTGCGATTCGAGGCGGGCGAGCAGGGTGGCTGCGTCCATGGGCGTTGGGGATCAGAATCTAACACGTGCGTTATGCTGCCCGGATCAGGGGGAAGGGCGACCCATGTGGAACACCGACACACCGTGGTTCGACGTGACCGTCGTGATGACGATCTTCGCCATCGGCAACCTCTTCTTCGGGCACTTCGAGGAGCACAAGCCGAAGGGGCTGCGGGCCCTGAAGCTCATTTTCTTCGTGGGGCTCGTCGCGGGCCTCTCGTCGTTCGGCCTCCGGTGGGTGTCGTTCGCCATTATCGGGGCGCTCGCCCTCGTCGCTTTGTACGTCCACGGCTGGTGGCTGCCGAGCCATGGCGTCAACGGGCTGACCGGCGAGCCTCGCGACAAATACTACGAGCTCATCAAGGTCAATCGCAGGGCCCGATGAGCCGCGGGACGGCCGGCGCGCGTCGGCGCTGGGTTACAGTGCACCAGTCATGAACATCATCCGCGCCCTGTTTCTGAGTCTCGTGTGTGCCGCGATCGGCCTCCCAGTGCGGACCACGGCGCAAGCGCCGACGGCCGGGCCGGCCTCGCCCCAGCAGTCCGCTCCCTCGACGCCGTTACCGGCGGCGACTCCGCCGCGTCCAGTACCGCCGACGCGCGACCCGCACACGCCAGGCTATGTCACCGCCACGGAACTGCCGGATGGCACGCTGCCGCCGCCTGACGTCGACGGCAACTTCGTCGTGGGGCCGACCCACGTGCCGGCCCCCGAGACGCAGCCGACCGAAGGCGTCCCTGCCGGCACGGTGTGCAATCTCACGATGAACTCGACGGACAGCAAGATCTATCCCGGCATCGCGCGCGATCCGGGGACGTTCGGCACGCCCGATCCGAACGACCCGGCAAAGTTGATCGTGACGACGAGCCATCCCGCGCCGTACGCGCGCAAAGTCGCCGTCTACGTGCCGAAGCAGTACGTGGCCGGCACCGCCGCGCCGTTCATCGTCGGGGCCGATGGGCCCGATCCCCTGCTCTTCGCGACACTCGACAACCTGATCTTCCAGAAGCGCGTGCCGGCGATGGTGGCGATCTCGATCGGCAACGGCAGCGGCGACGCCCAAGGCAGCCAGCGGGGTCTCGAATACGACACCATGTCTGGACGCTACGCGGAGTTCGTCGAGACCGAGGTGATTCCGTTCGTCGAGCAGCAGTGCAACGTGAAGCTGACCCGCGATCCCGAAGGGCGCGCGACGATGGGCGGGAGCTCGGGCGCGGCGGCGGCGCTCATCATGGCCTGGTATCACCCGGAGCTGTACCACCGCGTGCTGTCGTACTCAGGGACGTACGTGAACCAGCAGTGGCCGCCGAATCCGGAGACCCCGCACGGCGCCTGGGGGTTTCACGAGACGCTGATCCCGAACGCTCCGGCGAAGCCGATTCGCATCTGGATGCACGTCGGCGACCACGATCTCTACAACCCGAACTCGATGCGCGACGGCATGCACGACTGGGTAGTGGCCAACGAGAACATGGCGAAGGTCCTCGCCGCGAAGGGCTATCACTATCAGTTCCTGTTCGTGAAGAACGCCGGGCACACCGAGCGGATCGTCAAGCAGCAGACGCTGCCGCAGGCGCTCGAATACGTCTGGCACGGATACAAGCCGTAGACCCGACGAGCAGTGGGTCCGGGGGCTGACGAGCAGCAGGCCGGGGCTGACGAGCAGTAGGCCGTGCTGACGAGCAGTAGGCCGGGGCTTCAGCCCCGGCGCCGTCCTGCCGTCGCCGTCGTAGAATCAGGGGCTCTGTTCATCGGCTGCGGCGATGCCTCCAGGCACCAGGCGGCATCAAAGGTTTCGAGGCGCTCGTAAGGGAAGGCTGCGCAAATCGTTCGATGTTGGAGGTATGCAATGAGTCTGCGAATTGGCGATACCGCGCCCGACTTCAAGGCGGAAACCACCGAAGGGCCGATCAGCTTCCATGAGTGGCTGGGCAGCTCCTGGGGCGTGCTGTTTTCCCACCCGAAGGACTTCACCCCCGTCTGCACGACCGAGCTGGGCTACATGGCCAAGCTGAAGCCCGAATTCGACAAGCGCAACACCAAGATCATCGGCCTCAGCGTGGACCCGGTGGACAAGCACGCCAAGTGGGCGGAGGACATCCACGAAACGCAGGGCCACGCCCCGAACTTCCCGATGATCGGCGACACGACCCTGGCGATCTCGAAGGCGTGGGGGATGCTGCCGGCCGAGCTCGGCTCGAGCAGCGAGGGCCGCACCGCCGCCGACAACCAGACGGTCCGGAACGTGTTCGTCATCGGACCCGACAAGAAGATCAAGCTGATGATCGTCTACCCGATGTCCACCGGCCGGAACTTCGACGAGGTGCTCCGCGTGATCGACTCGCTGCAGCTCACCGCGAAGCACAAGGTGTCGACGCCGGTGAACTGGAAGCAGGGCGAGCACGTCATCATCTCCGGCGCGGTGTCGGACGACGACGCGAAGAAGCAGTATCCCGAGGGCTGGCACGCGCCGAAGCCGTACATCCGCATCGTCCCGCAGCCGAAGTAGTCACGTCCGCTTTGTGCCTGGTGCTTGGTGCTGAGTGCTTAGTGCGGTGCCTCGTGCCTCGTGCGGTTTGTCGTGCACGAAGCACCTGGCACCGGGCACCAGGCACCGCACCAGGCACCAGGCACTGACCACTAAGCACCATTACTCACGTCATCGATCTCCTTGTACATGAAGGTCGCCGGTTCGAGCGCCGATGTTGTCGAGCCGCGCGCGTAGCGCGGGATCACTCCCACCACGACGTACTCGAGCGACCGGTAGAGCGCCTCGGCGTAACCGCCCGTCCACGTGTCGAGCGTGAGCAGCGAGCGGTGCTCGGCGCGGGCGACGTCCTCGAGCGCCAGCATCAGTCGCCGGGCAGTCCCGCGGCGCCGCGCGTCTGGGTGCACGAGCAGCTTCAGCACTTCGCCGCGATGCTGCTGGTTCGGCGGCATCGCGAGATCCACCTGCACCGTCCCGACGATGCGATCGCCATGCCGGGCGACGAGCACTCGCCGCGTGCCGCCCCGGACCCCGGGGAGCACCCTGTCCACCCAGAACCCGCGCGATTCGTCCATCGAGAACGGCACGACGAAGCTGACCCCGGCGCCCTCGTAGACGACGGCGTGCAGGACGTCGGCGAGCATGTCGATGTCGTGCGCGAGCGACGGCGAGCCGTCGGGCGCGGGCAGCCACGTTTCGATGCGAATCTGGTCGGCGTCCATTCTGGGTGTGGAGGGAATGTGGAATGGTAACGCCGGGGCTGAAGCCCGGCCTACTGGCAGCTCACCAGGCCCATGAAGCCGTAGTCCATGTGCAGCTGCATGTGGCAGTGGAACAGCGAGAGGCCTGGCTCGGTTGCGGTGAAATCGATATCCATCTCCTGGTAGCCGCCCAGCATCACCACGTCCTTCATCAACCCTGACATCGGTCGCCCAGCGACCGACGTCACCTCGAACGTATGCCGGTGCAGGTGCATCGGGTGGATGTCGTCGCTGGCATTGCGCATGCGCAGCCGGTACCGGCGACCGCGCTGGACCTCCCAAGCCGGCTTGTGCGCCGTCATCGAAAACGCGGAGCCGTCGATCAGCCAGCGGTTGAAGCCGTCCAGCTCGGCGTTCTGCTTGCTGAAGATCAGCTCGATGGTCTTATCCGGCGCCTGCGACGGCGCCCCCGATCGGGCAAACGCCGTGTAATCCCATCTGGACTTCAACGGGGCGATCCAGCGCGGCTTGCCGGTCGCGCCTGCGTACTCCACCACGATGCCCATGCCGCTCTGGCGATCATCGCTCACGTCGCCGAGGATCCACACGCCGGGATGGGTCATCTCGACAGTCGCCGAGACGCGTTCGCCGGTGCCAATCCACAGCACCGGCACCTCGCGCGGCATCGGGACGGGATTGCCGTCGAGCGCGACGACGCGAAACGTGTGGCCGGGCAGCGCGAGACTGCGAATCTCTGAGGCGCTGCCGTTGACGACGTGGAAGAGCACCCGCTCGCGCGACTTCACACGAATCGGGTCGCCATGACCGAGCATCCGGCCGTTGATCGAAAACGCGCGGTAGCCGACCTCGAAGCCGTGCGGCATCTTCTTTGCGAGCGAGGCTTTCATCGCCGACTCACCGGCGCTCTCGAGCTTCGGATCGCGCGCCGCCGGCCGGAGGAAGTCGAGCGGCATATCGCCGCCGCGGCTGAACGAGGGCTCGAACTCCTTCAGCAGCAGGAAGACCTCGCGGTCGTAGTCGCCGGGCTCGTGCTTCGGCTCGACGTAGACGATGCCGACCTGGCCACCGTACAAGCCGGCGCGCAGATCGCGGCCTGCGAAGTTGTGCGTGTGATAGAAGCGTAGCCCGGAGGGACCTGGCGTGAACGAGATGCGCCGATGTCCGTGCGCCGGAATGAAGGGCGTCCCTTCTTCGGCGGCGCCGTCAACTTCCGTGGGGACTTTCTGCCCGTGCCAGTGCAGTTGCTCTGGCGTGTCGGTGTCGTTGAAGAGCTCCACCGTCACAGGCACGCCTTCCTTCAATCGCACGAACGGCCCCGGAAACTGCCCGTTGTAGAGCGTTGTCGCGATGATGCGATCGGGCGCGAGCTCGACGAGCCCGGGCCCGATGCGGATCGTGTAGTCGGCCGGCGTCGAGGGCGCGGCTGGCGCGGCGGCAGTCGGCGTGGCGTCGTCTCGCCCGCGGCACGCCGGAAGACCCACCAGCGCGCCAGCGGCGCCAAGTCTCAGAAACGATCGTCGATCGAGCGACATATCCCCTTCTCCACACAGACGACGTGATCGTCGGTCAGCCTCTCTGCCGGGCTGCGGAACGTTGGGCGATGACGAAGAGCGGAAGGGCGGCCAGCTGCGCGACCACCGATAGCGTCACGAGTAACGTCAGCGACCGGTCGTAAAGCAACCCGAGCGCGATGCTGCCCGCGAGCCACGCGGTACCGAAGCCCGTGTCGAAGATCCCGAATGCCGTGCTGCGCCGTGACGCCGGCACGAGCGGCGCGATGGCGGGCTTGAGCAGCGTGTCCTGCGCGCCCTTGTTGAATCCCCAGAGCGCCATCCCCGCGAAGGCGACGGCCGGCGGACCGAAGAACACGAGCGGCGTGAACGCAGCGCCGACGAGCAGCGAGCCGACCAGCAACGGCGTGCCCCAGCGATCGTAGAGGTGGCCGAGCACCCAGTTGCCGATCGCTCCGGTGCCCATCGCGACCGCGTACGAGACCGGCACGAGCTCGCGAGCCAACGTGCGGTGCGACTCGAGATGAAACGCGATCAGCGAGAAGTCGACGAACCCGAAACCCAGCAGGGCGGCGGCTGCGAGGTAGATCCAATAGCTGCGTGGGAAACCTGCGACGCCGCCATGCGGCCCTTCGTCCTCGACGGCCGCGGCTTCGGGATACTGCCGCCGCGTGTACGCCAGCATCCCGAGGCAGAGCAGCGCAGAGACGAGCAGCGTCGCGAACGCCGCGCGATAGCTGCCCCGCCATGCGACGACGCCCGCGATGACCAGCGGCCCGACCGTCGCGCCCAGGGCGTCGAGCGACTCGTTGATGCCGAACGCACGGCCTGCGCCGACTTCGTGCCGCGCGTCGGCGAGCAGGCTCTGGACGATCGGCTTGCGAATCGCGCGGCCGGTGCGCTCAGCGGCAATCAGACAGGCGGCCGCGGGCCAGCTGCCGGCCAGGGCCATCGCCGGCACCGCCAGCATGTTGATCGCGTAGCCGACGAACACGAGCGTCCAGCGCCGGCCCGTGCGGTCGCCGACATACCCGGCGACCGCGCGCAATGCGTAGCCGGCGAACTCGCCCGCGCCCGAGACGATGCTGATGATCGCGGCCGTGGCGCCGAGCTGGGCCAGGAACGGCCCCGTGACGCTTCGGGCGCCTTCGTACGTCAGGTCTGCGAAGAGATTGACGACGCCCAGCAGGATGACGAAACGCAGCACGTCACCCGAATCATAGCGTCACCGCTTCGGCGCGAAGCGAAGCATCACGTTGCCGGACGTGAACGGCCGCGCCTCGAGCAGCTCGAGACTCAGGCGGCCCGACATCCCGCTCACGAGCTGACGCCCGCCGCCGAGCAGCACGGGGCATACGATGAACTGGTACTCGTCGACGAGGCCGAGCTCGCTCAGGCGCGACACGACCGAGCCGCTCCCGAACAGCATGATCGTCTTGCCGGGTTGCGCCTTGAGCGCCTCGATGTCTCGAGGGACGATGTCCCGTCGCAGCTCGGAGTTCGTCCAGGACACGTCCTTGCGCGTCGTCGAAAAGACGATCTTCCTCGCCTCGTTGATCCACACCGCCAGGGTGCGCATCTCCGGCGTGTGCCGACCCGGGTTGTGCGGATCCGGCGCCGTCGCCGGATCCCTCAGGACGTGCGGCCAGAACGACTCAAACATGTCGTACGTGCGCCGGCCGAACAGCATCGCGTCGCTGTCGCCGAGCTTCCCCGCCGCGCCCTTGTCGAGGTCCGCGTCCGGCACCGCCCAGTCCAGGGCGCCGTCCGCGGCCGAGAAATAGCCGTCCGCCGAGATACGGTCGAAGACCACGATCTTGCGTGTCGAAGCCATGTCGATATCTCTCCCTGCCAGCTAGACGAACGGGCCGGCGCCGGATCGACACGGCGGTTGACGATATCCCGCCAGCTATGATATTCAACCGGTAAGTTGAATATTACGCCCGCCGCTGAACTTGACCACGTCCTCGTCGCCATTGCGGACCCGACCCGCCGGGCCATCCTCGACCGGCTCACGCGCGGGCCGGCGCGCGTGACCGATGTCGCCGAGCCTTTCGAGATGTCGCTGGCGGCGGTGTCGAAGCACATCCTGACGCTCGAGCGGGCCGGCCTCGTCCGTCGCACGCGCCAGGGCCGCGAGCACATCCTCACGGCCGACCCCCGCCCGCTCCGCCATGTCGCGAAGTGGACCGCGCGTTACGAGAGATTCTGGAACCAGCGTCTCGATCGTCTCGAGGCGTTCTTCGCGCAGAAAGGACAGGGACAATGAAGACGTTCGACCTTACGGTCTCGCGCGTGATCCCGGCCCCGCCCACGGATGTCTACGACGTGTGGATCGATCCGAAGAGCCCCGGCGGACTTTGGTATGGCGTCGCGCACCTGATCCTGAATCCCGTCGTCGACGGCCTCTTCTACCATGCGGTGGACCACGAAGGCCGCCGCTGGCCGCACTACGGCCGCTTCATCCGCCTGGAGCGCGGGCGCGCGATCGAGCACACCTGGGTATCCGAAGGCACGAAGGGCATCGAGTCGATCGTGACGATCACGTTTGCGGCGCGGGATGCCGGCACCGAAGTCACGCTCCATCATGCCAACGTCCCGGACGACCAGCTGGGCCGCCAACATCAGAGCGGCTGGTCGTGGTACCTGGACGTGCTGGCGAAGCGCTTCGAAAAAGTCGCGGCGCGCTAGATCGAGATTTACATTGGCGCCGTGTCCGGATCCGGCCGGACACTCGCATGGCCCGCCGACGGGAGTTCGCGCCGCCAACGGCCGACTACCTCGCGGGCCAGCGGCATTGTCGTGGCGGCGCCGATGCCGATCAGCGCGAAGGCAAGCCTTCGACGCCTCGACTCGGGCACGTGTTCGGCGACCAGCAGCCCGATGCCGAACGCCAGCGCCGCACGCGTCCCGACGACGAGCGCCAGCGTTCGCGGGTTCAGAGTGATGACGCTCATCGTTCCTCCTGGTAGCGGTGATAGTGGTGCTGGTCGCGGTCAAACCCCTGGTCGACCACGCCCATGTCGAGCCCGCGCTGGAGTCGGAACGTCAGCAGCGTTTCAGACGGCACGCGGACCTCGCGCCCGTGGGTGAGAATGCCGGCGCCCGCGCCCGCCGCCGCGCCGGCGGCCGCACCGATTGCCGCGCCCTTGCCGCCGCCCGCGATCGCGCCGACGATGGTCCCAAGGATGGCGCCGCCGCCCGCGTAGATCGCCGTGCGGTGGCCGTCGTTGGATTGCTCCGGCGGCGCATCCACACGATTTGCCTCCGCACGCACAGCGTAGCGCTCGCCGTTGACCACAACGGATTCGAGATCGAGGATCAGGTCGCCGCCGCTGCCGCCGCGTACCATCAACTCAACCGGCGAGCTGCGCGGAATCACCAGCCGCCCGGCCCCGTCGGTGACGTCTTGTTCGACGACGCCCGCGTAGATGCGCCCGTCGAGAGCCCGCTCGTCGATCGTCTCGCTGGTGCGGACCGTGATGAGCGTTCCCGGATCGATGTGCGTGACGTCGCGCGGCTGCGCGGCCGCCGGCCCGGCCAACCCGAGCGCAAGGGACAGCGCGACCGGTGCAATCAGGACCGCGGCCTTACGCGGTGAACGTCTGCTGAGCATGGTTCCCTCCAAGAATCAGTCCGCGACTCCAAGTTGCAAGCGGCGGGCCGCCCCAGCGGAGGGACCATGCGTGTGATGGCGAGCGCATTCGCTCGCCACGGACGAGCAGAAATTACCCGGTCTGG
>JBKPSY010000176.1:0-6340 GCA_046735235.1 Acidobacteriota bacterium
TGCGTGAACAGCAGTCCCGCCGGCCCGCCGCCGAAAATCACCACGGTGTTCACTCGATGCGCAGGGTCAGCGTCACGCAGGCGATACCTCGTCGCCGATTTCAGCAGCAGATCCGTCGAGTGGACGATGCAGCCAAGCGGCTCGGTGAGCGCGAGCTCTTCGATCGGCAGGTCGGTGTCCGCCGTGATGGCATTGGCGGCCGGCAGGGTGATGCACTCGGCCAGCGCGCCCGGCAAGCCCGTAATGCCGTGCTCGGCGTAATGCGCGCACTGGTGCGAGTCGCCGGTGGTGCAGTACTCGCAGAGCGGATGTCGGCTCACGCTGACGCAGTTGCGTCCCTGATCGGCCACGACGCGATCGCCGACGCCTAGATCCGCGACGCCGGGCCCAAGCTCGGACACGATCCCGACGAGCTCGTGGCCGAGAATCTGTGGGGCTGTCGCGAGTGGAATCGGCCGTCCGGCGTCGTCCGTATGGTAGTTGCCGTGGCCGCCGTAGATATGGAAGTCGGTGCCGCAGAGCCCGACGGCCGCCACGCGCAGGAGGACTTCACCCGGCCCGGGAGGCATCGCCGGCACGTCGCGAATCTCGAGGCGGCCGACGTCGGCCAGCACGGCCGCACGCATCACAAGGACACCGACTGCTCGGCCCAGATCCCGAACTCGCGGTGCTTCGTGCGCTCGGCAAACGCCTGCACCTCGCCGCTGGCGACGCGGCGGACGTGCTCGAAGACTCGCGCGCCCACGTCGTCGATCGACTCGGTGCCGTCGATGACGCCGCCCGCATTCAGGTCGAGATCGCGCGACATTCGCTGGAAGGTCGGCGTGTTGGAAGACAGCTTGACGACAGGCGCGATGGCGTTCCCGATCGTCGTGCCGCGACCCGTGGTGAAGACCACGACCTGCGCGCCGGCCGCCACGAGGCCTGGCGTCGATTCCTGGTCGTACCCGGGCCCCTGCATCAGCCAGAGCCCGTGGCCCTGCGGGAGCTCGCCATATCCCGTCACGCCTTCGACGCGCGTCGTTCCCGCCTTGGCGATGGCGCCAAGCGACTTGATCGTGATGTTGAGCAGGCCGCCCGCGACGTTGCCAGGGCTCGGGTTCTCGTTCAGCACCGTCCCGAACTTCGCGGCGTACTCCTTGTACCAGTCCACCATCTGGTACACGTCCTCGCCCGTCTTCCGGTCGCGGGCGCGCTGCGCGAGGATGTGCTCCGCACCGCAGAACTCGGGCACCTCGGTGATGAGGACGGTGCCACCCGAGCGCACGAGCCGATCGGCCGCTCGGCCGAGCGACGGATTCGCCGACAGCCCTGAGAACCCGTCCGATCCGCCACACTTCACGCCGAGAATCAGCTCGGACATCTTCGCGTCGGTGCGCGTCGCGTCGTTGACGCGCGGGAGCATCTCGGCGACTTCCTTCAGGCCACGCTCGATGACGGCCTCGGTCCCGCCTACATCCTGGATGCCGAAGCGGACGACCGGCTTGCCGAGGTCCAGGTGCTCCTTCTGGAGGTACTTCTCGACGGCCGTCAGGTTCGTCTTCTCGCAGCCCAGGCCGATGAAGATGACGCCGCCGACGTTGGGGTGCGCAGCGTAGTTCGACAGCGTCCGCAGCATCACCTCGATGTTCGAGCCATCTGAGCAGCCGCAGCCCTTGTTGTGCGGGATCGCGACGACGCCGTCGACGTTCGGGAACTTCTCGCGCGAGTAAAGCGTGAACTCCGCGAGCGTCGCGATCTGCTGCGACTCGTGGCTCGCGCACATGCTCGTCGGGACGATCAGCACGAAATTGCGCGTGCCGACCCGGCCGTCCGCTCGACGGTAGCCGCGCCACGTGGCGCGATCGCTCTCGGCGAAGTACTCGGGCGCGGGCGTGTGCAGGTCCGCCGGCAGGTCGCGCACCACAGGCACGTCGTTCGACATGTTGCGGACGGTGATCGGATCGCCCTCCGCGATGCCCCTCGACGTGCCGATCGGCTGGCCGTACTGCAGCACGAACTCGCCCTCGGGAATCGGGCGCGTGGCGAAGCGATGGCCTGGGGTCACCGGGCCGGTCAGAGTGACGATGTGCCGGTCGGGTCGCTCGAGCGCAAGCCCGGCCTCCACGGCGGTCTTGACGACCGCCACGTTGTCGGCGGGGCTGACGATGACGGCGACTTCGCTAATGGACGTCGCTGCGGCGTGTTCGTGTGCCATGGTTAGGTCGTTCTGCGACAGGCGGCTACGAAGTCTTTCCGGCGGCGGCCGGGCCGACGGTCTCGCCGTCGATGTCGGCCGTGTCGAGGCTGCCCGCGGCGTCGAGCGCGCGGAACCTCCGCACCGTCTCGCGAACGCCTTCCTCGAGCGAAGTGCTCGGCAGATCCGCGACGACCGCTCTCAGCGCGCTGTCGTCGAGCGACGGCGGCATCGGAATGCCCGGACCGTCGATCGACACGAGCCCGCGCGCGCCCGGTCCGATTTCCCGTTCGAGAATCGCCACGGCGTCCGAGACATCGCGCGCGTCGCCGTGCAGGTTGAACACGTGCGCGCCGTCGGGCGCGCGATCGGCACAGGCGATGAACGCCGCCGCCGTGTCGGCCGTGTAGATGAAGTCCGTGACGCCGCTGAAGCGAATCCGGAACGGCCGACCAATCACGGCGGACTTGATGGCGCGGGTCGGATCGCTCGTCAGCCCCGAGTCGCGGCCGACGCCGTAGACGCTGAAGGGCCGCAAGCCGACCGACGAGATGCCGTGGTCGGCGTAGTAAACGCGGGCGTTTCCTTCGTTGGCCTGCTTGAACACTCCGTAATGCGTCAGCGGCGACGGGGACACGGTCTCGTCCACGGCCTCATCGGCCAGGCCGAAGACGGCCGCCGAGCTGGCGTAGACGACGCGAGTCAGGCCAAGGGCGCGGGCGGCCTCGAAGATGTTGATCGTGCCGACCACGTTCACGAGCGCGCCGAGCGCTGGATCGGCCTTGCAGCTCGGCACCTGCAGCCCGGCCAGATGGATGACCCGGCGCGCGCCCGACTGCTCGAGCGCCGCACGCAGGGTTGGAGCGTCGGTGACATCGCCGCGCATGAACCGCACGCGTCCCAACGCGCGGTCGTCCAGCAGGAGCTTCAGCCGCCTGGCGTCGTCAGACTTGTCGAAGACCACCGGCACGTCGCCGCGATCGACGAGCGCCTTCACGACCCAGGCGCCGATGCACCCGAGCGCGCCGGTCATGAAATACGGCGTATCGGCCATGCTCAACCTCAAATTCTATCGCAAACAGTCGCGCGCTCCCGGGGAGTCCGGGAGTATCATCGCCGCTCAGATTGCGGACAGAAGTCCTGGACTGCAGGACTGACGTGCTGCCCCACGTACCTGTCGCGCAGGCCTTCCGGCGGAGGCTGGTCAGGCCTGCATGGAGGATCGTCGTCGTGCATCGTCGTCACCGAACCTGGACTGCCGCGCTGGCCGTGCTCCTGCTGGCGGCTGCGGCGGGCTGCTCGGGCAAGGGCAAGTCGGGCGAATTGACCATTGCCGTCATCCCTAAAGGCACCACGCACGAATTCTGGAAAGCGATTCACGCCGGCGCCGTGAAGGCCGAGCGCGAACTGAACGCCTCAGGTACGAAGGTCGCCATCAGCTGGAAGGGCCCGCTGCGGGAGGACGACCGCGAGCAGCAGGTGCAGGTGGTCGAAGGCTTCGTGAGTCAGAACGTGTCGGGCATTGTCATTGCGCCGCTCGATGAGTCGGCGATCGTGCGGCCCGTCGAGGAGGCCGCGCGCGCAGGCATCCCCACGGTCGTGATCGACTCGGCGCTCGACACCGACAAAATCGTGTCGTTCGTCGCCACCGACAACACGAAGGGCGGCGAAATGGCCGCAGACCGGATGGGCGAGCTTTTGAAGGGCGCGGGCAAAGTTCTCCTGCTGCGTTATCAAGAAGGCTCGGCCAGCACAACGGCGCGCGAAACCGGGTTCATGGCGGAGCTGAAGGCGAAATATCCGGGTATCACCGTGATCTCCTCGGATCAGTACGCCGGTCCCACACGGGACACCGCCAAGCGCACGTCGGAGAACCTGCTGAACCGCTACGCCAACGAGGTGCAGGGCATCTTCTGCGTCAACGAGTCGTCCACGCACGGGATGCTGCTGGCACTGCAGGACATCGGCAAGGCGGGCAAGATTACCTTCGTCGGCTTCGACCCGAGCCAGGTGTTCATCGACGCGCTGAACAACGGCCAGATGCACGGCCTCGTCGTGCAGAACCCGCTCAATATGGGGTATCTCGGCGTGACGAAGATGGTCGCGCATCTGCAGGGGAAGCCCGTCGAAACGCGCATCGACACCGGCGTCTGGATGATCACGAAAGACAACATGGCCCAGCCGCAGTCCGTGGAGCTGCTGCACCCGCCGGTCGAGAAGTACCTCAACTAACCCATGGCCCCGCGCGCTCCCTCGCAGGTCCGCGTCGAGACGCTCGTCGCGCGGGGGCGTTCGCTGGTCGCGTTTTTCGCGCTACTGGCCGGCCCGCCGGCGCTTCCCGCGGGGTACGGGAACGCCGCGATGGCCGTCGCGATCGTCTACTGCGTCTACTCGGTCGCGCTGCTCGCGATGATGCGGACGCGCTTTGGCGGCAACCCGCGGCTGCCTGGCGCCACCCACGCGATCGATCTGGCCGCCTACACCGTGTACGTCTCGGTGGCGAGCGAGGCATCGCTCGCGGTGCTCGCGTGGTTTCTGTTTGCGCTCGTCGCGGCGACGCTGCGCTGGGGCTGGCGCGGAGCGCTGACGACCGGGTCGGTCGGCATCGCCGTCCACGTGGCGTTCGGCGCGCGGGCCGTGGAGTTCGGCCACGACCCGGCCTCGGCGCCGCGGCAGTTCATCATGACGGCGCTCCTCATGGGCGTCTTCACGCTGCTCGTGGGCCTCGTCGGCGCGTACGAGGATTGGCGTGGCACCCAGCTCGCGCGTCTCGCGGCGTGGACCGGGCCCGATCCCGATCGCCCCACGGCGCTCCCGGCCGAGATGCTCGCGCAGACCTCGGAAGTGCTCGAGGCGCCGCGCACGCTGCTCGTCTGGGAGGAGGCCGACGAGCCATGGACGGAAGTGGCGATCTGGGACGAGGGGCGCGTCGAGCAGACCCGTGAAGCGCCGGGCGGGCTGGGTGACATCGTCGACGAGCGTGTGGCCGAGGCGAGCTTCTTCTGCCGCGACCTGGCCGCACGCGAGCCGCTGACGTTCATTCGCGGGCCGCGTGGCCTCGAAACCTGGAAGGGGCTGCCAATCGACGCCCGGTTGCGTGATCGATTCGCCATCCGTGCGCTGGCGGCGTGGCCGCTTCGCGGCACGAGCTTCCGCGGCTGGCTCTTCTGCCTCGATCGTCCGGCGTTCTCGGTGCAGGACTTGTCCGTCGGCGACGTCGTCGCGGACCTCGCGTCGGCGCGGCTGTCGCAGGCGTATCTGTTGCAGAAGCTGCGGGACACGGTCGTCACGACCGAACGCGTGCGCCTCGCGCGAGACCTGCACGACGGCGTGCTCCAGACCCTGACCGGCGCCGCGCTGCAGCTCCAGGCTGCCCGCCGCACGCTGACCGTCGATCCCGCGGCCGCCGAGGACCGGCTCTCCCAGGTGCAGCGCATCATCGCGGCGGGACAGAACGACCTGCGCTTCTTCATCAATCAGCTCGGACCGCAGCGCGCGGGCGAATCGGGGCCGATCGACCTGCGCGGACGCGTGCACGACCTGGCCGATCGCATCCGTCGCCAGTGGGGCGTTCCGGTCACGGTCGCGACCGAGCCCGCGTCGCTCGAGATCCCCGACCTGCTCGTGACCGATCTCTTCCTCCTGATCCACGAGGCGCTGGTCAATGCCGCTCGCCACGCGCGCGCATCGGCCATCCAGCTGGCGATTCTTCGCGAAGCCCACCAGATTTCGATCGCGGTCGTGGACGACGGGCAGGGCTTCCCGTTCGAGGGACGCTACTCGCTGGCCGACCTCGCTCGCGAGCAGATCGGCCCCCGCACGCTGCGCGAGCGCGTCGCGTCGCTCGGCGGATCGTTGGATCTCGAGACGAGCAAGGAAGGCAGCCGGCTGCGCCTGACGGTTCCCCTCGTGCGCGAGGTCGTATGAAGCGCGTCCGCGTCGCGCTGGCAGATGATCACGTGATCGTCCTCGACGGCCTCGAGCAGCTGTTCAAGCTCGAGCCCGAGTTCGAGGTCGTGGCGCGATCGACGACGGCCGATGCCGCCGTCAAGGCGCTTCAGGAATACAAGCCCGATGTGCTCGTCCTCGACCTCGCGATGCCGGACCACGACGGTCTATGGGTGCTGAAACGCGTCAACGAGCTCGGCCTGCAGACGCGTACGG
>JBKPSY010000177.1:0-21387 GCA_046735235.1 Acidobacteriota bacterium
TGAACATCGGCTTCAGGCGATAGACCGTGCTCCCAGCGATGTACGGGCTGACGAGCGCGACATCTGGAGGGGCACTTGCGCCGCCACCGGGCGTCTTCACGCGCGGATACCAGGTGAGTCCTGCGTCGCCGTGGAAGTAGAAATCGTGCACCTGCTTGCTGGCCGGCAGGGTGAATTGCCAGCCCCAGGCGCCGACGCCGAGACCGCGCCCGGCGTTTCCGGTAGGGCAGAGGACGGTGACTCTCGGCGCGAGTGCCGGCCGGCCCGGCCCCTCTTCCAGCAGTTGATAGCGATAGTTCATCCCGACGTCGCCGAAGCCGTCGGCGCCATTCAGCCGGTTCACAGGAATGGTCGCCGACAGCTGATGGCGAAGGTTCGGCGCCGGCCACTCCTGGGTGAACGTCATCGCCCAGCCCGAGCTCTCGAGAAACCACCCGCCGTAGATCGTCTGGACGACGCCGGCTTCCTGGTTGAAGGCCTCTTCGACGAAGAAAGAGTTGTCCTCGATTTCGAAGGGCCTGGACGAGTTCGAGGGCACCGGCGTCGCGGGCGTCTGCGCGCGCGCCACGGCGGAAACACCGAGCAGGACCCCTGCCACCACGATCGCGCCGTGCCACATGCCGACGATGCTACGTCAGACGCGGCCTCCGCGCGACGGCATCCGTCTCGCGGTAGACTCGCTTTACTGCCCGCCGTGCCCGCCTCGTCGCGCCTCGCCGTCCTCCGCGCTGCCCGCCGAACCGCGATGTGCATCGCGGCCGCGATGATGGTGTGTGCGTCGGCTGCCTGCACGCACCCGCGGTCGATCGTCGTCGTGTGCCGTTCGATGGCCTTTTTCGTGCCGGGTGACTCGACGCCCAATCCGACCATCACCGTCCGGGCCGGCGAGGCCATTGCGCTCGAGCTCAGGAACGAAGACGGGCCGGGCGTCCTTCACGACCTCGCGATCGATCCACTGCACGTCGCGACTGGGCTCTTGCAGCCCGGCCAGGCCGCGAAGGTGACGTTCACCGCGCCCGATCTCCCCGTCTCGCTCGACTACTACTGCCGGCCGCACGCCTTGACGATGCGCGGGATCCTCAAGGTCGTGGCGCGATAGTCCATGAGTCTGCGACGCACGATCGCGACACCTGAGGGCAAGGCGCCGTTCGTGCGATCGCTGTTTGCGACGATCGCGAACCGTTACGATCTGATCACGGTGCTGCTGTCGTACGGGCAGGATCGCCGGTGGAAGCGGCGGCTCGTCGGCCTTGCCGGCCCTCTCCACGGCCGACGGGTCCTCGACCTCGCCTGCGGCACCGGGGACCTGGCATTTGCCGCGGCGGCTGAGGGCGGGGACGTGACGGGTCTCGACCTGACGGATCGGATGATCGAGCTGGCACGCGGAAAAGCGCCCGCCGCCGGGGTCCGCTTCCTGGTCGGCGACATGATGGCGCTGCCGTTTCGCGACGCGTCCTTCGACGTCGTCACGACAGGCTACGGGCTCAGAAACGTGCCGGTGCTCGAGACGGCGATCGCCGAAATCCACCGGGTGCTGGCGCCCGGGGGCCTTCTGCTGTCGCTCGATTTCAATCGCCCGGCCAACGCTCCGCTGCGCGCCGCGTATCTGGCCTATCTGTCGGTCGTCGGCAGCATTGTGGGGGCCGTCCTTCATCGCAATCCGGACACCTACCGCTACATCGCCGAGTCCATCCGCCACTACCCGGGGGCTCCCGGCGTGGTCGACCGGCTGCAGGCGGCGGGGTTCACGGGGGTCGAGTGGCGGCCGGTCCTCGGGGGGCTGATGGCGATTCACGTCGCGCACCGCCGCGCAGCGGCGTGAATTTGCGCGCAACGAACCCTAATGGCAAAGCCTCCCGCGACCGAAACACATCGCGGAGACGTGCGTGCACCTCGTTGACTCTTTACTAGCCGCCATCGTCCGCGAAGACGGCGAGTCCCTGGTGCTCCACGTGGGTGAGCGGCCCATCGTCGTGGCGGCGCGGGGACCGTTGGAGGTGGCCTCGGCGGCCATGACGCTCGAGTCGATGGACTCGCTGCTCGGCGACCTCTTGAAGCCGGAGTCGCAGCAGGCGCTCGCAGAGTTTGGCGCCGTCGAAAGCGACCTGGCGCCATCGGCCCTGGCCCCGGGCGAGCACTTCACCGTGGTGGCGGCGCGCGGCGGCGACGACATCTGGATCGAACTTCGCCGCAGGCGTTCCGCGGCCACGCGCGCGGACCGTTCCGCCGTGCCCGCCTCCACCGAAATCGTCGCGGCGCTCACCAGCCGTCCCGGGCCTGCGGCCTCGATTCCCGAACCCGGCGTCGTGCTGCCGATGTCCCGGACGCCTGTGCGGTCCGACACGCCTGCCCGCACGGCCATCCCCCGGCTGGCCGGCCTGGACCGCCTGCTCCGCCTGGCCGCGGCGCGCGGCGCCGAGGCCCTGTACCTGCTGTCGAACGCACGTCCGGCCATCCGCGTGGACGGCGCGATGAGTGCCCTCGAGGGCGAGGCCCCGCTCGGTCCGCAGGACGTCGAGTCGCTGATGCTGGATGTCTGGCCGGATCGCGGGTCGGACCCGCTGTCGGAAGGCACCGAGTGGATCTGCGACATCGCCGACGTGGGTCGCGTGCGCTGCCTGGCGTTCACAGACCAACGCGGTCCCGGCGGCATCTTCCGGATGATCCCGGGGAAGGCCGTCTCCGCGGAGCAACTCGGGCTCACCAAGGAAATCCAGTCGCTCTGCAACGAACCGGAAGGCCTGGTGCTCGTCACGGGACCGCGCGCGAGCGGCAAGTCGACCCTCCTCTCGGCGTTCGTCGACGTGATCAATCGCACGCGCAGCGATCATGTGATCTCGCTCGAGTCGCAAGTGAAGGTCGTGCACGAGAGCCGCAGCGCGGTCGTGAGCCAGCGCGAAGTCCGCGGCGGCCCCGAGGAGTTGCTGGCCACGCTGCGGGCGGCGCTGCGCGAGAGCCCGGACGTGATCGTGATTGAGGATTTGCGGACGCCCGAGGTGATCGCCGAGGCCGTGGAAGCGGCGGCGTCTGGCTATCTCGTGATCGCAGGGATCGCGGCGCACACTGCCCCGGAAGCCGTGGCAAAGCTGCTGGAACAGGGGCCGGCCGAGCGCCGCCAGCAACTGCAGACGACCGTCGCGGAGACCCTGCGTGGCGTCGTGGCGCAGGTGCTGTTGAAAAAGTCAGGCGGCGGACGCGTGGCCGCGCGCGAGCTGCTGCTCGGCAGCCCCGCCGTGGCGTCGATCATCGCTGAAGGCCGGATCGCGCAGCTGTCGCTCGCGATGGAGAGCGGCCGTCGTCAGGGGATGGTGCCGCTGACCGACGCGCTCGTCGGATTCATCCGCAGCGGGGCCGTCGACGTGCGCGAAGCCTGGCGGCGCGCCAGCGACCGCGCGGCGCTGCTCAAGCAGCTCAAGCGCGAAGGCATCGACACGTCGTTCGTTGAGCGCCTCGCGTAGCCTACGCGAAGACCCCGATGACTCCCGCCAGCGCATCCAGCACGTCCTGGTCCGTCAGGTGTTCGATGCCGACGCCCTCGCGGATCGGCTGCGTCTCCTCGTAGCGCTCCCGTCCCTTCACACGCTCCGCGTGGACCACGACGTGTGGCCGCGCGGCATTCGTGTCGAGGCGAATCTCCACGAAGTCGCTCGCCGATCGCTCCGACGTCAGCCGCACCGCGCCGGCCGGTGTCTCCACTGTGCAGAGCAGTCGCTCGGCTCTCAACACGTCGGCGACCTGACGGCACACCGGTGTCGCGATGGTGTCGAGGAACTTGTCGTAGGCCGCGCCCGCCTCCGCATTGCGCGTGCGCCGCTCGGCGGCGTCCCGTCGCGCGGAGTTCAGGACATCGAGGATGCGTTTGCGGACGTCGGACGTTTCCATGAAGCAACTGTACTTCGGTTTCGGCCCGACCCAGAACAGCTGACCGGACTGACGTCCGGTCCTCTGAGCAAGGAGTCCGCTGTTGTAGGGCGGAACTTGAGTTCAGCCGTCGCTCAGACGACCTGCTCATGTCTCAGAGACGCGATCTCCGCGGCGTCGTATCCGAGCTCCGAGAGGACGGAATCGGTGTGCTCGCCGAGGATCGGCGGCGCGCTGCGAATGCCGCCCGGCGTGTCCGACAGCTTCACGGGAACGCCCAGCACCGTGATGTCGCCCGCTGCGGCGTGCGTGAGGTGCGTCAGCATTTCTCGCGCCGCGAGCTGCGAATCCGCGAGCGCCTCGTTCACCGGACGCACCGGCCCGGCGGGCACGCCGGCGGCGACGAGCCGCGCGGTCCAGTCGCCACGTGTGCGCGTTTTCATCACCGGCGCGAGAAGCAATCGAAGCGCCTCGCCGTGCTGCACGCGTCCTGCGTTGGTCAGAAATCGCGGGTCGCTCGCGGAAGTGTCGAGGGCCGCGGCATCACAGAAGCGCTGCCACTGATCGTCGTTGCCGACCGCAAGGACGATCGGACCGTCCGCGGTGTCGAACGTGTCGTACGGCGCGATTGATGGATGCCTGTTCCCGAGACGCCCTGGCGACTGTCCGGTCGCGAAGACGATGCCCGCCTGGTACGTCAGCAGTGCGGTCACCGAGTCGAGCATCGCGACGTCCACATGCTGTCCGCGCCCTGACTGCTGTCGCGCGACCAGCGCGAGCAGGATTCCCTGCGCCGCGAAGAGGCCCGTGACGATGTCCGCGACCGCGACGCCCAGACGAAAGGGCGGGCCGTCCGCCGCGCCAGTGAGGCTCATCAGCCCGCCTTCGCCCTGGAGCACCGCGTCGTAGCCCGGCTCCTGTGCGCGCGGGCCCGTGTGTCCGTATCCCGAGAGCGACGCGTAGATCAGACGCGGCTGGCTGGCGTGCAGCGACGGGTAGTCGAGCCCCTGGCGCGCGAGCGTGCCCGGACGGAAGTTCTCGACGAGCACGTCAGCGCGCGTCAGCAGGCGATTCAAGACGGCGCGCCCTCGCGACGTCTTGAAATCCAGCGTGACGCTTTCCTTGTTGCGGTTGATGCTGAGGAAGTACGTGCTTTCGCCGTTCAGAAACGGCGGCCCCCAGTGGCGCGTGTCGTCGCCGCCATCAGGATGCTCGATCTTGATCACCCGCGCGCCCATGTCGGCCAGCTGCATGGTGCAGTACGGGCCCGACAGCACGCGTGTCAGGTCCAGTACCGTCAGGCCAGCCAGTGGCCCGCGGGCGCGGTCGGCTACTATCGATGACACGCCACGATTCTACTCAGCGGCTGCACTATACTGACCAACCCGTCTCGGGGTCTTCCACGACGAGGGTTCCATGCGTCGACTGCTGATCCTCCTGTCCATCGCGTCCCTCGGAATCGCCAGCTCGGCCGCGCAGGCTCAGGCGCCTCCTCCGCCTCCCGGCCCTCCGGTAGTCGTAGCGCTGGGCCACGCCACGATTGAGCGGGCGCCCGACCGCGCCTTTGTGACGTTGTCCACCGAGACGCGCGGGGCAAAGCCAGACGACGTGCAGAAGCAGAACGCCGTGGCGATGACCCGGGTGCAGGATGCCGTGGCGAAGGCGAAGGTCCCGGCTGACGCCGTCCGCACGCTCGGCTTCAATCTCCAGGAGCAGTTCGACTGGGTGAACGGCAAGCGCGTCTCGCGCGGCTACACGGCATCGAACTCGGTGGAGGTGCGCGTGGACGACCTGACCACGCTCGGCGCGATGATGGACGCGGCGGTGCAGGCCGGCGCGACGGGTGTCGGTGCGGTCAGGTTCGATCTGAAGGACCGCGCAGGCGCTGAGCGCGAAGCGCTGCGCCTGGCGGTCGCCGATGCCAGGGCCCGCGCCGACGCCGCGGCCGCGGGCGCCAACGCTCGTGTCGTCGGCATCGTCAGGATCGAGGAGTCTGGAGCGCCGCGCGGGCCGATGCCTGTCCCCATGATGCGGATGGCGATGGCCGCGTCCGACCAGGCGCCCGAGACGCCGATGGCGCCGGGGCGAATCGAGATCGAAGCCTCGGTGACGCTGACTGCGGCGCTCGAGGGACGCTGATGCGCGACGTCCTGACACCGCGGAGGATTCGCCTCGCCGAGGATCACCTTCGAACGAACGACCCGGTCATGGCGTCGATCATCAAGGAGATCGGGCGATGCGGTCTGGTGCGATCGAAGCGGGCGGATCCGTTCATCGCAATCGTCGAAGCGATCATCTGGCAGCAGCTTTCGGGCAAGGCCGCGCGAACGATCTACGAGCGGTTCCTGAAGGTCTTTCCAAACGGCACGCCGACGCCGGCGGCCATTCTCTCGACGTCAGACGACGCGATGCGCGCCGCGGGTCTCAGTCGGGGAAAGATCGCCTACTTGCGCGATCTCTCCGCGAAAGTCCTCGACGGCACGGTGCACCTCGAGTCGCTCGAGACGATGGCCAACGACGACGTGGTGGCCGCGATGACGAAGGTGAAGGGGATCGGACAGTGGTCGGCCGAGATGTTCCTGATGTTCCGGCTGCAAAGGGCCGACGTCCTGCCGGTGGGGGACCTCGGCATCGTCAAGGCCATCCAGCGCCACTACCGTCTCAGGAAGACCCCGACGCCCGAACGGATGCTGAAAATAGCCGAGTCCTGGCGTCCGTACCGCTCCGTGGCGTCCTGGTACCTCTGGGCGAGCCTCGACTGAGTCGAAAACGAACTTGACCGCCTATCCCGCCGTCAAAAGTAGAACCATGATCATGTCTACCCGTTTGTCACGTCTGGCCTGTGGGATTGCGACCGCCCTGTTTCTGGATGGGACCGCGGCGCTTGCGGCGCCCCAGGCGCCCGCTGACGTCCCCACAATCAAATACGAGGTCTACGCGCTCCAGAACGGGCTGCGAGTGATCATCTCGGAGGACCATCGGCTGCCGCTCGTCGCCGTGAACCTCTGGTATCACGTCGGCCCCGCCAACGAAGAGCCCGGGCGCACCGGATTCGCGCACCTGTTCGAGCACATGATGTTCCAGGGCTCGAAGCACGTGCCGGCCAACGCGCACATCGGGATGCTCGAGGCCGCCGGCGCGAGCGATCTCAACGGCACGACGGATTTCGACCGGACGAACTACTTCGAGACCGTGCCGGCAAATCAGCTCGAGCTGGCGCTCTGGCTCGAGTCGGATCGCATGGGCTACCTGCCCGACCGGCTCACGGCGTCGAACCTCGCGAACCAGCAGGACGTCGTCCGCAACGAGCGACGCCAAAGCGTCGAGAACGAGCCGTACGGCATCGTCGAAGAGGGCGGGTTCCACATCCTGTTCCCGAAGGGCCACCCGTACTACGCCGAGGTCATCGGCTCGCACGAGGACATCCAGGCCGCGAAGCTCGACGACGTCCGCGCGTTCTTCCGTCAGTACTACGCTCCCAACAACGCCAGCCTCGCCGTCGTCGGCGACATCGATCCCGCCAGGGTGAAGGCCCTCGTCGAGAAGTACTTCGGTCCGCTCAAGCGCGGACCGGAGGTGCACAAGCCGAGCGTCACGACGCCCGCCATCTCCAGCGAGCGGCGCGCGGTGATCACCGACACGGTGGAGCTGCCCAAGGTCTATATGTCCTGGATCACGCCGTCGATCTTCAAGCCCGGCGACGCGGATGCGACGGTCGCGGCCTCGATCCTCGGCGAGGGCAAGTCGAGCCGTCTCTACAAGGCGCTGGTGTACGACCAGCAGATCGCGCAGTCCGTTGCGGTGAAACAGACCTCGTTGATCCTGGGATCGATCTTTTCGATTGAGGTCGTCGCGCGGCCGGGCAAGACCCCGGAGCAGATTGAGGCCGCGATCAACACGGAGCTGGACAAGTTTCGCGCGTCGGGCCCCGACGAGAAAGAAGTCGTGCGCGCGCAGAACGGCATCGAGACCGTTATCGTGAACGGGCTGCAGCGTCTGGGTGGGTTCGGCGGCGTGGCGGATCGTCTGAACATGTACGAGCACTACCTCGGCGATCCTGACTATCTGAGCAAAGATCTCGCGCGTTATCGCGCCACGACCCCCCAGACCGTGAAGGCGTTCGCCGGCCAATACCTGCAGAGCGCGAACCGGGTGGTGGTCTACGGCGTTCCCGGCGACAAAAAGCTCCCACCCGAAGCGCCGAAGCCAGCGGTCCCGACCGCAGCCGCGACGACGGCCGAGGGCGTCAACGCCGACGAGCCGTGGCGCGCGAACCCGCCGGTGCCGGGGCCAATGCCCACGCTGGCGCTGCCGACGGCGACCGAGTTCAAGCTGCCGAACGGGCTCACGGTGCTCTTCGCGCAGCGCACCGGTGTGCCCGTCGTGGCGGCGCTCCTCGTCGTGCGCACCGGCAGCGACGCCAACCCGGCGAGCACGCCGGGTCTCGCCAACTTCACCGCCGCGATGCTGGATGAAGGAACGGCCTCGCGCACCGCGCCCCAGATTGCAGACGCCGTCGCGCAGCTTGGAGCCACGCTGACGACGGGCTCGACGATGGACTCGTCGTCGCTGACGACGCGGGCCCTCGCCAAGAATTTCCCGGCGGCGCTCGATCTGTTGGCCGACGTCGCCCTGCACCCGTCGTTCCCGGCCGCGGAGATCGACCGGCAGCGGGCGAGCCGCCTCGCGTCGCTGGTACAGCAGCGTGAAGATCCCGAGCTGGTCGCGCAAAGGACGCTCGTGTCGGCGCTCTTCGGCCCGAGCCATCCATACGGCTTCATCGAGATCGGCACCGCCGACTCGAACAAGGCCATCACGCGCGACCAGCTGCAGGCGTTCTGGAAGCAGAACTTCGTCCCGAACAACGCCGCGCTCATCGTCGTCGGCGACATCACCGAGGCGGACCTGCGAGCGCTGGCGGCCAAGGAGTTCGGCGAATGGCAACCCGGCACGCCCGTGGCGCCGTCGATTGGAACGCCCCAGACCGATCCGGCCAGGCTCATCGTCGTCGACAAGGCCGGCGCGCCGCAGACGCAGTTGTGGCTTGGCGCCGTGGGCGCCGACCGCCGCACGCCCGACTACGCGGCCATCCAGGTGATGAACAACGCCTTCGGGGGAACGTTCTCCAGTCGCCTCAATCTGAACCTTCGAGAGGACAAGGGCTATACGTACGGCGCGTTCTCGACGTTCGTGATGCGCAAGTCGGCTGGTCCGTTCTTTGCGTTGGCAGGTGTCAGGACGGACGTGACCGGACCGGCGCTGGGCGAGATGCTGAAAGAAGCCGCGGGGATGTCCACGAAGCCTCTCACGGACGACGAGTTGCACCTGGCGAAGGACAACCTGGTTCGATCGCTGCCGGGAGACTTCGAGACCGATCAGAGCACGGCGGGGAGCTTCTCGACGCTGTATGTCTATGGGCTCGGCAACGATTACTGGGCGAAGTATCCGGCGCTGATCAATGCGATCGACGGCAACACCGTGCGCACGACCGCGGCGAAGTATCTCGCGGCCGATCGGCTGCACGTCGTGGCGGTGGGCGACAAGGCGAAGATCGTCCCGCAGTTCCAGAAGCTGGACGCGGCGTTCGGGTCGCCGGAGATTCGCGACACCGATGGAAATCTTCAAAAGTAGGCCGGGGCTTCAGCCCCGGAACCGGGCGGGCCTTCAGGACTCGCGGAGAAAACTCTTCATGCGCATCGCCATCCCCATGATGGCTCTCGGGCTCGTGCTGGCGGCGTCCGCCGCACGAGCCCAGGCCCCGTCCGCCGAAGACATCGTCGCCAAGAATTTGGCCGCGCGAGGCGGCCTGGAGAAGCTCCGCGCCGTCTCGACGATGAAGATGACGGGCACGGTGACGGCGCAGGGGATGGAAATGCCGCTGACCGTGATGACCAAGCGGCCGAACCGGATGCTGCAGGAGACCACCGTGCAGGGCACGCGCATGGTCTCCGCCTTCGACGGCGAGCACGCCTGGGCGATCAACCCGATGCTCGGATCGAGTCAGCCGACCGACCTGACCGGGCCACAGGCGGAGAGCGTGAAGGATCAGTCGACCTTCGACGGTCCGCTCGTGGCCTACAAGGAGCGTGGCGACACCCTCGAAGTGGTCGGTCCCGCCGACATCGCCGGCGGCAAGGCGTGGAAGCTGAAACTCACGCGCAAGAACGGCCGCGCGATGTTCATCTATATCGACGCGCAGTCCTATCTCGAGAAGGAGTGGTCCACGACCGTCGACCAGAACGGCATGTCGATGGACTTCGAGACGGTGATGAGCGACTACGCGCCGACGCCTGAAGGCATCATGGTCGCGCGGACATTGCGAACGATGGTCGGCGGCAAGCAGCAGGGAATGCTGAAGGTATTGACCGTGGAGTTCAACACGCCGATCGACGACGCGGTGTTCAAGAAGCCGTAGGGCTAGCCGGAATCGACCGACCCGACCAACCCGACCGACCCGACCGACCCGATCAACCCGGTAGTATCCCCACCGCCTTCATCAGCTCCAGCGCGTTGCTCGTCTGGACGACGCCGGGGCGCATCCGATAGTCGAACGTGATCTCGCCGTCCTGGAACGTGTCGCTGAAGTGCACGTTCGCCGCGCCTACGCCGAGATCGTTCGCGAGATCCGCGAGCGCGAGGTCGTGCGTCGTCACCAGGCCAATCGCGCCGCGCGCCGCGAGCCCCTTGACGACGGCGGCTGCACCGACGCGCCGGTCATGAGAGTTCGTGCCGGCCAGCAGTTCGTCCAGCAGGAACAGCACTGGCGTCGGAGCAGCGGTCAGATCGACGATGGCGCGAAGGCGCGTGATTTCTGCGAAGAATCGCGAGCGTCCTTCCTGCAGGGAGTCCTGGACGCGAAGCGTCGCGCCCAGTGCCAGCGGCGACATGCGAAGGTGCGTCGCGCGAACCGGCGCGCCGGCCTGCGTGAGGACTGCGGCGATGCCGACCGTCCGGAGTAGCGTGCTCTTGCCTGACATGTTCGAGCCCGAGACGAGCAGCACGCGGGTGACGTCATCGAGCCGCACGTCGTTGGCGACGACGCGTGCCGCGGGAATCAGCGGATGCGCGAGCGCCTCGGCGACGAAGAGGCGCCCGTCGTCCGTCATGTCCGGAAAAACGTCTTTCGGATGCTCGAACGCGTAGCCCGAGATCGACGCCAGCGCCTCGAATTCGCCGGCGGCTGCGATCCAGCCCGCCAGCGCCGGGCCGTTCTGGCGACGCCACGCCTCGATCGCCCACGCGCATTGCGTCCCCCAGAGCAGCACGGCGGCGATGGGCGCGAAGAACTGGTTGCTGCGCGACTCCAGCGCGCTGACGATCCGCCGCAGCTGATGGATGCGTGTCGACGCCGGCGCGCCGGTCGCGGAGAGGCGCGCGAGCACCGCTTGCAGCCGTGGCGTGGCGGCCGGTTCGGCTTCGACGACGGCCAGCACGTCAGCGAGCAGCTGCAGCTGGTGAGCCGGAGCGTTGGCGGAGGCGAGGACTTTCGAGACGCGCGTGCGCCACAGGACGCTGTAGACCAGCGAGGCGATGCCTGCGAGGGCGAACCAGCCGGGCCACCAATCCCACGCGAAGGAACCCACCAGCGTCACCACGTTCAGCGCGGCAAGCATCGCAGCCGTGACGCGCGCGGTCGCGGAGGTCAGCAGCGGCTGCGACTGTCCCCACTCGGCGAGATGCGAGGTGTCGAGCCACCCGGCGACTTCTTCGCCGACGAGCGAGAGGCGCTCGCGAAGGTCCACTCGTGGCCGAAGCTCCTCGACCGCGGCCTGCCGTGCGCGGATCTCCTGCGGGACGGCCGGCTGCAGCAGCCAGTCAGCGATCGTTCGCTCGCCGGCTGCCAGCCGCGCCTGCGATATCAGCTCAAAGAGCGAGCCGGGCCCGAACAGGTCGAGGTCCGCAGCGTAGACGTGCTCGGACGGCAAGTACGCCTGCCCGGTGACGCCGGTGCCCGACCAGCGATCTTCGAGCCGCGCGATGCCCCGGTCGTAAAAGCGCACGGCGCGCCGCGCTCGAACGCGCCCGGTCAGCAACCGGTCGTGAACGACGGCGATGACGCCGAAAATGACGACTGGAACGGCCAACCACCGGGCCGAGAACAGATGCCGTGAAAAGCTGAGCCAGGCCATCACGGCAAAGGTCAGCACGAGTCCGAGGCGCAGGTTCGCGAGCTGTCCGTGGCGTCGGGTCAGGGCCTCGAACGTGGCCTGCCGTTCCGCTCGTCGAATCCGATAGGTCTCCGCAGGCATCTGACTGAATGTACTTTCGGGCGCCGTTTGTGCCGCACTCGACGAAATTCGGGGACTGTCCCCGAAGGGCACTTCGTGCTCCATTTTGAGACATAAAGCGCAACCACGGTTGTCATCAGGGGCACAGCCGAGGTAGGCGGGACGAACGGAACAGGCCGGTTTGAGGCCCGACGGCCAATTCTGCTAAGATTTCAGACCCACTAGGTCGGATATGAGAAATGACGCTTCCTGTCGCCGGGGCCGCGGATGTTTCCCGGCCGCGGTCCGTCCTCGATCTCGTCGGCAACACCCCGCTGCTCCGGCTGCGTCGCTTCGAGCGCGCTGACGGCCGCGTCCAGCTGTACGCCAAAGCCGAATGGAAGAATCCCGGCGGGTCCGTGAAGGACCGCGCCGCGGCCGCCATGATTCTGGACGGCGAACGGAAGGGCCTGCTCGGCTCGGGACGCACCGTGCTCGACGCCACATCCGGCAACACCGGCATCGCCTACGCGATGATCGGCGCCGCGCGCGGCTACCCCGTCAAGCTCTGCATGCCGGAGAACGTCACGCCTGAGCGGAAGCGCATCTTGCGCGCGTACGGCGCAGAGCTCGTCCTGACCGATCCGATGGAAGGCTCCGACGGCGCAATCCGCCGGGTGCGTGAGATCTACCAGGCCGATCCGGACCGCTACTACTACCCGGACCAGTACAGCAACCCGGCAAACTGGCAGGCGCACTACCAGTCGACGGGACCGGAGATCCTGGCCCAGACCGACGGCGGCGTCACGCACTTCGTCGCCGGGCTCGGCACGAGCGGCACGTTCGTCGGGACCGGGCGCTTCCTCCGTGAGCGCGCGCCGCAGGTGCAGCTGGTTTCGGTCCAGCCGGACACGGCGCTTCATGGCCTCGAAGGCATGAAACACATGGAGACCGCGATGGTGCCGGGCATCTACGACGCGACGCTCGCCGACATCGACATGCGCGTCGGCACCGAAGAGTCGTATCAACTGACGAAGCGCCTGGCGCTCGAAGAAGGCTTGCTCGTCGGCATCTCGAGCGGGGCGGCACTGGCGGCGGGCCTGCGCGTCGCCGACTCGCTCGAGGCCGGCCTCGTCGTCATGGTCTTCGCCGACGGCGGCGAGAAATACCTCTCGGAACGGTTCTGGGAAGAGCCGCCAGAGGGCTCATTCGTCAGCGGGGTGAATTGACGTGGACCCGCTGAACCTCGAACGGGACGTCGTGGACGCCATCCACGCGCACGGCCGCGAGACCTATCCACACGAATGCTGCGGCGCGATGCTCGGGCGGGACGGCCACGTGAGCGCGACCGTGCCGCTTCCCAATACCACCGAGGAAGGTCCCCGGCGCCGGTTTCTAGTGCGGCCGACCGACTACCGCGACGCCGAGCGTGCGGCCGCCGCTGAAGGGATCGACCTGCTCGGGTTCTATCACTCGCATCCGGATCATCCGGCGCGTCCGTCGCAGTACGACCTGGATCATGCGTGGCCGTCGTTCTCGTACGTGATCGTGTCCGTGCTGTCGGGTGAGCCCGTCGATCTCCGATCGTGGAAGCTGAAGGAAGACCGCTCCGCGTTCGACGAGGAACCGATCGTCAATCCGCACTCAACCACAGTCAATCGATAAGATGCCTACGAAAATTCACATACCCACGCCGCTGCGGCCGTTCACCGGCAAGCGGGACGTCGTCGAAGTCGAAGGCGCGACCGTCGGCGAGCTGCTGTCGCGGCTCACGTCGGAGCACGAGGGGCTGAAGAAGCACCTCTACAACGACGAGGGCAAGCTCCGGAGCTTCGTCAACGTCTACTTGAACGACGAGGACATCCGGTATCTCGAGCGCGAAAGCACGCCGGTCAAGCCTGGCGACTCAGTGAGCATCATCCCGTCGGTTGCCGGCGGCGTCGGCACCGCCACGCCCGCGGCCCCCGCGCTCAGCGCTGAGGAAGTGCAGCGCTACAGCCGGCACCTGATCCTTCCCGAGGTCGGCCTCGACGGGCAGAAGAAGCTGAAGGCCTCGCGCGTGCTCTGCATTGGCGCCGGCGGCCTCGGCTCGCCGGTGGCGATGTATCTGGCCGCCGCCGGTGTGGGCACGCTCGGCATCGTCGATTACGACGTGGTCGACTACAGCAACCTGCAGCGTCAGATCCTGCACGGCACGCCGGACGTCGGACGGCCGAAGCTGCAGTCCGCGAAGGATCGGCTGAAGGCCTTGAACCCGCACGTCGACGTCCAGACGTTCGAGGCCGCGCTGACGTCCGACAACGCGCTGCAGCTCTTCAAGGACTACGACGTCATCGTCGACGGCACCGACAACTTCCCGACGCGATATCTCGTGAACGACGCGTGCGTGTTGACGGGAAAGCCAAACGCATACGGCAGCATCTTCCGATTCGAAGGCCAGGCGTCGGTGTTCGGGACGAAGGAAGGCCCCTGCTACCGGTGCCTCTATCCCGAGCCGCCTCCGCCGGGGCTCGTGCCGAGTTGTGCCGAGGGCGGCGTCCTGGGCGTGCTGCCGGGCATCGTCGGCTGCATCCAGGCCAACGAGACGCTCAAGCTGATTCTCGGCATCGGCGAGCCGCTCATCGGGCGGTTCCTCGTGTTCGACGCGTTGCGGATGAAGTTCCGCGAGCTGAAGCTTCGCAAGGATCCGGATTGCCCGGTGTGCGGCACGCATCCGACCGTGACCGAGCTGATCGACTACGAGCAGTTCTGCGGCATGCCGGCCGTCGAGGCCGAGCCCGTCGCGCAGGCGCAGGCTGGATCCGACACCGCGAACACGGACATCACCGTGCTCGAGCTGAAGGCGCGCCGCGACAAGGGCGAGGACCTGTTCGTCCTCGACGTTCGCGAGCCGCACGAGTACCAGATCAACCGCATCGAGGGCTCGACGCTCATCCCGCTGGGCGACCTGCCGGATCGGTTCAACGAGCTCGATCCCAACCGCGAGATCGTCGCGCAGTGCAAGTCGGGCATGCGCAGCGCGCGGGCGGCGGCGTTCCTCCGCGATCAGGGGTTCAAGAACGTCAGGAACCTCAAGGGCGGAATTCTGGCGTGGATCGATCAGGTCGATCCGAGCCAGATGAAGTACTGAAAAGCGGTTCGGAGTTCCCAGGTTCCGGAGTTCCAGGTTCCAGAGGTTCTAGAGTTCAGACTTTCCGGCTTCCGGGGTAACCTAGAAGTCCAGAAACTCTGAAACTCCGGAACCCTGAACCCGGAACCTGGAACCCGGAACCTGGATCCCGTGCCCCTGTCGTTCCCCATCTATCTCGATTTCCACGCCACGACGCCCGTGGACCCGCGGGTCCTCGAGGCGATGCTGCCGTATTTCAGCGAGCATTTCGGCAACGCGGCCAGCCGCACGCATGCCTACGGCTGGAAGGCCGACGCTGCCGTAGAGACCGCGCGTCGCCAGGTCGCGGCGCTGCTCGGCGCGTCTGCAAAGGAAGTCGTCTTCACGAGCGGCGCGACAGAGTCGAACAACCTCGCCATCAAGGGCGCGGCGCGCGCCCTCAAGTCACGCGGAAACCACATCGTCACCGTCGTCACCGAGCATAAGGCCGTTCTCGACAGCTGCAAGCGCCTCGAGCATGAAGGCTTCGAGATCACACGGCTGGGGGTTGGTTCGGAGGGCCGAATCGATCTGGATCAGCTGCGCGAGGCGGTGACCGAACGCACCGTGCTCGTCTCCGTGATGGCCGCGAACAACGAGATTGGCGTGCTGCAGCCGCTCGCGGAGATCGGCGCCATCGCGCACGAGCGCGGAGCCCTGATGCACACCGACGCCGTGCAGGCGGTCGGCAAGGTGCCGTTCAACGTCGCGGAGCTGCCGGTTGATCTCGCCTCGATCACCGCGCACAAGTTCTACGGACCCAAAGGTGCCGGCGCGTTGTACGTCCGGCGTGGAGACGCGCGTCTCGAACTCGACCCGCTCATCGACGGGGGCGGTCACGAACGAGGGTTGCGCTCTGGCACGTTGAACGTCACGGGGATCGTTGGCCTCGGCAAGGCGTGCGAGATCGCCAAAGCGGAGATGACGTCGGACCGCGATCGAATTGGCGCGCTGCGAGATCGTCTGCTGGATCGCTTGCGCGCCGCGGTTGGCGGCCTCCATGTCAACGGGTCGCTCGAGGATCGCCTGCCGAACAACCTGAACGTCAGTTTTCAGGGCATCTCGGGCGAGTCGTTGCTCGTCGGCATCGACGACATCTGCGTCTCGGCCGGGTCGGCGTGTTCGTCCGGCAGCGAGGAGCCGCCGTACGTGCTCGTCGCGCTCGGCCTCGATCCCGACCTCGCGCGCGCGTCGCTCCGGTTCGGCCTGGGCCGCACGACGACCGAGGCGGAGATCGACTACACGAGCGACAAAGTCGCCAGCGTCGTCCGGCAGCTGCGCCAGATTCACTCGACTCGCTGAGCCGCTGGGCTGAAGACCTGCCACGAAACTCAGGGTCGTGACGTGCCGACGCCTGCAGCAGGATTGGGTTGCAGTCGGCGCCGGGCGGGCGTCTAATAACTCCATGCGGCGGCCGGTTCTTGCGGCGCTCGTGCTGGCAGTGGCGATTCCGGCGCCGCTGGCGGCACAGCAGGCGCAGCCGGCACCCGATCCACCGGTGAACCTCGCCCACATCAAGCGCAAGCTTGCCGAGACCCGCCAAACCCAGTCGCTCGACCAGTTCCGTCTGGCCTATTACGTGTCGGTCAGCGCCGAGGCACCACAGGTCGACATCTTCAAGGACTTCGACTGGCGGAAGGGGCGCGCGAAGGGCCTGCCGCCGACGGCCAAGGAACTGTTTCAGCAGGCGACGCCGCAGGAGTTCTCCGCGCCGGTGGCAGATTTCACGACGATAGCCGCCTGGCTTGGAAAGAAGATCGCCCACAAGAAGAGGGCTGTAGAGGCCCCGCCCGATTCGACCCAGTAGGGTCCACCGTACGTAGGCCGGGGCTTCAGACGCGGTACGTAGGCCTGGCTTCAGCCACCGTACGTAGGCCGGGGCTTCAGCCCCGGCGCCCCCCTGTAGTACGATTCGCGTTTCCCATGAAGATCAGCATCGCGCACAGCCCAGACTCCGACGACGCGTTCATGTTTTACGGCCTGGCCAGCGGCAAGGTCCGGACCGGCGATCTCGAGATCGTTCATGTCCTTTCCGACATCGAGACGCTGAACCGCGCCGCGTTCGAGGGCAAGTACGAGATCTCCGCGGTCTCGTTCCACGCGTACGCGCACCTGACCGACAAATACATACTGCTCCCGCACGGCGCGAGCATGGGCGACAACTACGGCCCCATGATCGTCGTGCGCAATGACGGCCCGACGTCGCTGGATGGCGTCACGGTCGCGATCCCGGGGACGCTCACCACCGCGTTCCTTGCGTTGCGCCTTTACAAGCCAGACGTGAAATACGTCGCGATGCCGTTCGACGAGATCCTCGAGGCCGTGCGCGACGGCAAGGTCGAGGCCGGCCTGCTGATCCACGAGGGTCAGCTGACGTACGAGCAGGAAGGGCTGCGCAAGCTGGTGGACTTCGGCGAGTGGTGGGCTCAGCGCACAGGCGGGCTCCCGCTGCCGCTTGGCGGGAACGTGATTCGGCGCGATCTCGGCCCCGAGCTGATCGCGCGCCTCTCGACGTTGTTGCACGACAGCATCGCGTACGGCCTCAATCACCGCGCCGATGCCGTCACGCACGCCATGCAATACGGCCGAGGTCTCGATCGCTCGAGCACGGACACGTTCGTCGGGATGTACGTGAACGATCTCACGCTCGACTACGGGGAGCGCGGTCGGAAGGCGGTGCTGCGGCTTCTCACCGAGGCGGCGGAGAAGAAGCTCATCCCGCCGGTCGACGTCGTCTTCGCGCCAGGCGCCGCGGCGACTCCGCGCACGTAATCACGACCGGTCGCCGTCCACCGCCGCGACGCGCGCGATGATGTCGTGCAGCTGCGCGACGCCGTCGGTCAGCGCGGCGGGGCCAGGCTGGAGGATCAGCGAGGATTTGATCTCGTGGATCTCGCCGTCTCGCACGGCGGCGATCCCGGTCCAGCCTTCGCGTGCCGCGATCCTCACGCGGTTCACCCGCTTCCCGCACCACGACGCGACAATCACGTCCGGATTGCGCCTGACGATATCCTCGGGCGCGACGATACGCGCTTTCGCGAGCCTGGCGTCGCGAAGCTCAGGGAAGATCGGGGTGCCGCCGGCGATCTCGACGAGCTCCTCGACCCAGCGGATGCCAGAAATGAGAGGGTCGTCCCACTCCTCGAAGTAGACGCGCGGCCGGCGCGTCCAGTCGTTCGCGCGCGCAGCCATCGACTCGAGCGAGGCTCGAAAGCCGTCGATCAGTGCCTGGGCGCGATCGGTCTGCCCTACGAGTCCGCCGACGATCAGAATCATCTGCAGAATCTCGTCCACCGAACGCTGATTGAACGTGTAGACCGGGTGGCCGCGACGCACCAGCTCGCTCGTCACGTCCGCCTGCAGATCGGAAAACGCAAGAATCAAGTCCGGATGCAGGGCCTCGATGGCGTCGAACCTGGCGTGCAGGAAGCTCGAGATGCGCGGTTTCTGGCGGGCCTCCGGCGGTCGCACAGTGTAGCCGGACACACCGACGACGCGATCGCCCTCCCCGAGCAGGTACAGGGTCTCGGTGGTTTCCTCGGTGAGGCAGACGATTCGACGCGGGTACCGATCCGTCAAAACGCCTCGGGATGAATGGCGCGCGCAATCCGTTCGGTGGCTGCGGCCACCCTCGGGCCGGCCGTGACGAGCTCCGTGCCGATGAGTGCGACGATCCGGTGCTGCCGGACCGCCGGAATCGAAGGCAGCGCGTTCCAGTCATCAGGATTTGGAACAGCCTCATCGCTGGCGCGAATCTCGATGATGACGTCAGGAGCGCGGGCGATGAGCGTCTCTGATGTCGCCTGCACCGACTCGCGCTTGATGTCGGCGAAGACGTCCGCGCCGCCGGCGGCCTCGAGCATGTCGTGCAGGAAGCCGATGCCGCCGCTCGCGTAAAGATTCCGGAGCGCCCCAGGGTCGCGCCCGAAGACGATGAGCGTGCGGGGACGGGGCTTGCCGGCGACGCGCCCGCTGATGGCGTCGAGCCGCGAGCGAATCGACGCGACGAGCCGGGTGGCCGCGTCACGAGTGTCGGTGCGCTCGCCGAGTGCCGTGATCGTCGTCAGGATGTCGGCGAGGCCGCCGTGGACGAATGCGAACTCCGGGATCCCGGCGCGGGACATCTGCTGCGCCAGATCGTGCTGCGATCCGTAGATGACAATCAGGTCCGGCTTCAGCGAGAGGATGCGCTCGACGTCGGGGTCCATGAGCGCGCCGACGCGCGGCAGCTGGTTCACGTCCGGCGGCTCGTGGTCGAAACTGCTGACGGCGACGACGCGGGGCCCCGCGCCGATGGCGAACAGAATTTCCGTCGCCGCAGGTACAACGGAAATTATTCGAGTTGGCCGAATCTGCGCGCTCGTCGTCCCAACCGCGAGCAGAAACAGCAGCAGAAAGTGTCCCATCTTGGAACAAACACCCCTGAGTGGGGACAGTCCCCCTTGTACACTTAGTACGCTCATGACTGGCGAACCAGGAGCCAGAGGAAGAATGGACCGCCGATCAGGGCAGTGACGATGCCGACGGGCAGCTCGATTGGCGCGAGAACGGTACGCGAGATGAGATCGCAGCCGATGAGGAATGCCGCGCCGAACCCGAGCGAGGCCGGCACGACGAGCCGGTGATCGGGCCCGACGACCATCCGCACGAGATGCGGGACGACGATGCCGATGAACCCGATGGGGCCGGCGATCGAGACCGCAGCGCCCGTTGCGAGCGACGCGGTGAGAAACGCGACGCGCTCCACGCGCACGACGTCGACGCCGCGCGCAGCCGCCAGATCTGTCCCGAGCGACAACAGGTTCAGCGACGGCGCCAGCGCGAGGAAGACCACGTAGGCAATCGCCAGCATCGGCAGCGCGGCGACCAGCGGCCGATACCCGGCGACGTCCAGATCGCCCAACAGCCACCGCAGCGTCTGCATCGTCTGGGTCATGTCGGCGAAATACTGGACGAGCAGGATCAGCGCCGAGAGAAACGAGTTGAGCGTGACGCCGGCCAGCAGCAGCACGCCCGTCGAGAAGCCGCGATGCCGGCCGGCCGCCAGCAGATAGACAACGCCAACGGCCGCGAGCGCGCCGACAAAGCTCGCTGCCGGCACCGACGCCCACGACAGCGAGGCCAGGGCGCCGCCGAGCACGAGCACGAGCATCGCGCCGAGCGCGGCACCCGCGGACACCCCGAGGGTGAACGGCGTCGCGAGCGGGTTTCGGAGCAGTGCCTGCAGGATCACGCCCGACGCCGCCAGCGCGCTGCCGACGAGCGCCGCGGCAAGCACGCGCGGCAATCGGGCCACGAAGAAAATCTGCGCGTCGACGTTCGATGCCCACGGCACGGACCAGTCGAACGCCCGCGCGACGCTGATGTGCGTGCTGCCGATGAGCGGCGCGACGACGATGGCCGCGCCGGCAATCGCGAGTGCGCCGACGCTCGCCGCCGCAATCCTCGAGCGGATGCCGAGCGGTCCGTCCACCGGCTTCACAGCCAGCTCGGATCGACGCGCCGCAGCGCCGCTGTCCGCGGACATCACGGCCGTCTCCTCGCAATCGGGACGACGGTGAGGCGTCCCGCGCGCTCGTGGAACCGGACGTCCGCGTCCAGATCGTAGAGGCGTTCGAGGTTGCGCCCGGTCAGGACGTCCTGCGTGGCACCGCTCGCAATCACGACGCCGCCGCGCATCATCGCCAGCTCGGCGCACATCGACGCCGCGAGGTTCAAGTCATGCGTCGCCACAACCACCGTCAGGCCCCGCACGCGGTTCAGCTCGACGAGCACGGCCGCGATGTCGAGCTGGTGCCCGGGATCCAGCGACGCCGTCGGCTCGTCGAGCAGCAGGATGTCTGCCTGCTGCGCCAGCGCGGCTGCGACGATGACGCGCTGCTTCTCGCCGCCGCTCAGCGTCGAGAACCGCCGCGCCTCGAACGCCGCGGCCCCTGTCGCCTCGAGAGCCTGTCGCGCGATGGCGATGTCGGCCGGCCCCTCCACGGCAAAGGCGCCGAGATGCGGGAACCGGCCCATCAGCGCCATCTCGAGCACCGTGTAGTCGAACGCCCGCGCGACGCTGATGTGTGTGCTGCCGATGAGCGGCGCGACGACGATGGCCGCGCCGGCAATCGCGAGTGCGCCGACGCTCGCCGCCGCAATCCTCGAGCGGATGCCGAGCGGTCCGTC
>JBKPSY010000178.1:0-13646 GCA_046735235.1 Acidobacteriota bacterium
TGGGCCGCATAGCCCGACGAGTGGAGCGCCTGCGCCAGCCGCAGCACGAACAAGTCGCGCTCGTCCGCCGCGGGTGGCAGGTCAGGCGTCATCGCGGAAGTGTAGCCGCGAAGCCGACCTGACCGACCTGACCGACCTGTCTGACCTGTCCGACCTGTCAGGCCCGTCCGACCCGCGTTATGATCGTGAGATTCCTGCCATGACGAATACCTTCGACTGCCTGTCCACGCTCACCGTTGGCGGTGAGACCGTCCACTACTTCAGCCTGCCGGCGCTGACCCGCAAGTACCCCGGCGTCGAGCGCCTGCCGTATTCGCTGAAGATCCTGCTCGAGAACCTGCTCCGGCGCGAGGACGCGTCGTTCGTCAAGGCCGACGACATCAAGGCCCTGGCGGGCTGGACGCCCTCGGGCGCCGTCGAGAAGGAAATCTCGTTCATGCCCGCGCGCGTCCTGCTCCAGGACTTCACGGGCGTCCCTTGTGTCGTCGATCTCGCCGCGATGCGCGACGGCATCGCCGCGCTTGGCGGCGATCCCGAGAAGGTCAACCCGCTGCAGCCGGTGGAGCTCGTCATCGACCATTCGGTGCAGGTGGATCACTTCGGCAGCGCGAACGCCTTCCAGCTGAACGCGGACCTCGAATACCACCGCAACCGCGAGCGCTATGTGTTTCTCCGCTGGGGCCAGACGGCGTTCAGGAACTTCCGCGTCGTTCCGCCCGAGACCGGCATCGTTCACCAGGTCAACATCGAATATCTCGCGCGTGTCGTCTGCAAGGACCAGAAGGACGGCAAGACCGTGGCGTATCCCGACACGGTCTTCGGCACCGACTCGCACACGACCATGGTGAACGGCCTGGGGGTCGTCGGCTGGGGCGTGGGCGGGATTGAGGCGGAGGCCGCAATGCTCGGACAGCCGAGCTCGATGCTGATT
This sequence comes from Acidobacteriota bacterium, assembly GCA_046735235.1. GTDB lineage: Bacteria > Acidobacteriota > Vicinamibacteria > Vicinamibacterales > JAENWD01 > JAENWD01. Next base: position 932 of record JBKPSY010000178.1, read on the forward strand.
CCGGCCGTCGTCGGCTATCGCTTGAGCGGCAGGCTGCCCGAGGGCGCGACCGCGACCGACCTCGTGCTGACGATCACAGAGGCGCTCCGCAAGAAAGGCGTCGTCGGCAAGTTCGTGGAGTTCTACGGGCCGGGCCTCGCGCACCTGACGATCGCCGATCGCGTGACGCTCGGGAACATGTGCCCCGAATATGGCGCCACGGTCGCGATTTTTCCAATCGACGACATGACGCTGGACTACCTGCGGCTGACGGGCCGCGACGCCTCGCAGGTCTCGCTCGTCGAGGCCTACGCGCGCGCGCAGGGACTCTTCCGGACCGACCAGACGCCGGACGCGCATTACAGCGACGCGCTCGAGCTCGACCTCGCGTCTGTCGTCCCCAGCCTTGCCGGTCCGCGGCGTCCGCAGGACCGTGTCGCCCTGTCGAATGCGCGCACGTCGTTTGCCGCTGCGTTGCCCGAGCTGCAGAAGGGTGTGAAGAAGGTCGCCGCGGGCGGCGGCGGAGCAGCGGTCGCCGTCAAGGCGCAGTTGGAGCACGGCTCTGTCGTCATCGCGGCGATCACGAGCTGCACGAACACGTCGAATCCGAGCGTGATGATCGGCGCCGGACTCGTCGCGAAGAAGGCGCTCGAGAAGGGCCTCACCACGAAGCCGTGGGTGAAGACGAGCCTGGCGCCCGGCTCGAAGGTGGTCACCGAGTACCTCGCGAAGGCGGGGCTGCAGACGTATCTCGACGAGCTCGGCTTCAACCTGGTGGGCTACGGCTGCACGACCTGCATCGGCAACAGCGGGCCGCTGCCGGACGAGATCGCGGCCGAAGTGCGTGAACATGGGCTCGTCGTCGCGTCCGTGCTGAGCGGCAACCGCAACTTCGAGGGCCGCATCCAGCAGGACGTCCGCGCGAACTATCTCGCGTCGCCGCCGCTGGTCGTCGCTTACGCGCTGGCGGGCTCGATGAACGTGGACGTCGCGACCGAGCCGCTCGGGACCGGCAAGGACGGCACGCCGGTCTACCTGAAGGACATCTGGCCGACCGAGCGCGAAATTCAGGAGGCCGTCCTGAACGCGGTCACGTCTGCGATGTTCACGCAACAGTACGCCAGCGTCTTCGAGGGCGACGATCGATGGAAGACGCTGCCGGTACCGACGGGCGACCGCTTCGCGTGGGAGGACGACTCGACCTACGTGCGGAAGCCGCCATTCCTCGAGCACATCTCGCGCGAGCCGAAGCCGCTCGAGAACATCGCCGGCGCGCGAGTGCTGGCCGTCCTCGGCGACAGCATCACCACGGACCACATCTCGCCAGCGGGGTCGATCAAGGCCGACAGCCCGGCGGGGAAGTATCTGATCGAGCACGGCGTCCAGCCGAAGGACTTCAACTCCTACGGCGCGCGCCGCGGCAACCACGAAGTCATGATGCGCGGCACGTTCGCCAACACGCGCCTCAAGAACCAGCTCGCGCCAGGGACCGAAGGCGGCGTGACGACGTACCTGCCGGGGACCGAGGTGATGTCGATCTATGACGCCTCGATGAAGTACCAGGCGGCCAAGGTGCCGCTGCTCGTGATCGCGGGCAAGGAATACGGCTCCGGGTCTTCACGCGACTGGGCGGCGAAGGGGACGATGCTGCTCGGCGTGACGGCGGTGATCGCCGAGAGCTTCGAGCGGATTCACCGGAGCAACCTGGTGAACATGGGCGTGCTGCCGCTGCAGTTCCTCGACGGCGAGTCGGTGGCGTGGCATGGGCTGACGGGCCGCGAAGTCTATGAGCTCGTCGGCGGCGGGCCGTCACTCACCGCGCGCGGGATGGTCACCGTCAACGCGAAGGCAGAAGACGGGTCGGTCAAGACGCTGAAGGCGAAGGTCCGGATCGACACGCCCGAGGAGCTCGTCGCGTATCGCCACGGCGGGATCCTGCCGTACGTCCTGCGGCAGCTCGCGAAATAGCAGCGGGGTGACACGACAAAGACACCTGGATTCGAGGATTCTCAGGATTAGCTAAGGTCTTCCTGAAATCCCGCAAATCCTGAAATCCGGGTGTCTTTTTCGTGTTCCGGTGTCTTTTTCGTGTCACCGTACGTCTGCACGACCATGACCGCCGACGACGTCAAGGCGCACGCGCTCGCGCTGGGATTCGACCGCTGCGGCATTGCGCCCGTCGGGCCCTTTCCCGAGCAGGCCTTCCTCGAGCAGTGGCTGCGCCGCGGCTACGCGGGGTCGATGACCTACCTCGCGCGCTCCGCGAAGAAGCGCCGCCACGTCCGCGCCGCCGAGCCCACGGCCGAATCCGTCATCGTCACCGCCACCGTCTACAACACCGACCGCGCGCACACGTTCGAGCGCACGGGTCCCCGCGATGCCGTCGTCTCGCGTTATGCGTGGGGCGACGACTATCACGTGATCGTCCGCCAGCGGCTCGATGCCCTCGTCGAATGGATGCGCGCGGCGCATCCCGAGCCGTTCGACACGCGGATCTACGTGGACACCGGCCCCATCCAGGAGCGCGTTTACGCGCAGTACGCGGGCCTCGGATGGATCGGCAAGAACACCTGCCTCATCGATCCCGAGCTCGGCTCGTGGGTCTTCCTCGGCTGCCTGATCTGCAGCCTCCCTCTCGAGCCGGACGCGCCTGGGGTCGATCAATGCGGCGGCTGCACCGCCTGCCTCACGGCATGTCCGACGGGCGCGCTCGTCGCCGCGCGCGAGCTCGACGCGACAAAGTGCATTTCGTACCTGACTATCGAGCAGAAGTCCGCCGTCCCCGAGGCGCTTCGCTCGTCGCTCGGCTCGCTCGTCTACGGCTGCGACATCTGCCAGGACGTTTGCCCCTGGAATCGTCATGCCGCCGTCTCCGAGGCACCGGAATGGCTGCCGCGGGCGGCGCTCGATCGGGCGGACGCACTGTCGCTCTGGCGCATGAGCGACGCCGAGCTGTCGGCGCTGATGGCGGGCACGCCGATGGAGCGCGCCGGCGTCGTGAAATTCCGGCGCAACCTGGCCGTGGCGCTCGCCAACTCGCGAAGTGCCCGCCCATCGGACGTCGACGGAGACGACGACCCGGCGCGGCCCAGCATCGCGGACCCCGTGGTGGCGGAGCACGTGCGCTGGGCGCGCGAGCAGTTACAAAACGCCTGACGTGAATTGCCGTCCCACGACGGCCGGAGGCGTTATGATCGCCTCATGACGGACCCGACCCTTGCGCCCACGCTGCTGCTTTCGATGCCGCAACTCGACGACCCGAACTTCGCGCGGTCGGTCGTGTTGCTGTGCCAGCACGACACCGAGGGCGCGTTCGGGCTTGTCTTGAATCGTCCCGTCACGACGACGGCACGCATCGTCCCGCAGGACGATCCGGACGCGGCTACCGAGCAGGAAGTCGAAGTGTGGATTGGCGGGCCCGTCGAGCCCGAGCGCAGCTGGATTCTGATCAGCGACCCCGCGCTCGACGACAACGCCGTGCGCGTCTGCGACGGCGTGTACCTCTCGACGTCAGCGCGCGTGCTGCAGACGGTGATCGCGAAGAATCAGTCGCGCGCGCGGCTCATCGCCGGCTATGCCGGCTGGGGGCCTGGACAGCTGGACGAAGAGGTCGCCGCCTCCGCGTGGCTCACGACCGACATCGATCTCAAGGTCGTCTTCGATACGCCCGCCGAGCAGATGTGGGAATCGGCGATTCGCACGCTCGGCACCGATCCGGGAAGCCTTCAGCTCGGAAGCGGGGTCCACTGAACGGTCTCGTGCAGCGCAGGCCTTCAGCCTGCCATTGTGGTGTCGTGCAGCGCAGGCCTTCAGGCCTGCCATTGTGATGCGGGCAGGGCTGAAGCCCTGCGCTACATCCGTGCAGGGTATCGCTGAATGCAGACACCACCGGTCATCCTTGTCTTCGTCATCTCCCTCGGAACCATGCTTCTCGCCGACGGCCAGCCCCTTCCCACTCAACAGCAGCTCGAACAGATGTCGTCGCGCTTCGCGCCAGTCGACATCGGCGCCGACGTCTCGGCGCTGCCGGCGAGCGAACGGAAAGCGCTGGCGAAGCTGGTCGAGGCGAGCCACCTGATCGACGCGATCTTCCTGCGTCAGGTCTGGGCTGGCAACGAGGCGACGCTGATGCGCCTCGAGGCCGAGCGGTCGCCGCTCGGCCGAGCCCGGCTGAACTACTTCCTGCTGAACAAGGGCGGCTGGTCGCGCATTGATCTGGACAAGCCGTTCCTGCCGGAAGTTCCCGCGGAGAAGCCCGGCGAGGGCAACTTCTATCCCGCCGGCGCCACGAAGACCGAGGTCGAGCACTGGATTGCCGGGTTGCCGGCCGATGAGCACGCGAAGGCCACCGGTTTCTTCACGACGATCCGCCGCGCGGTGCCGGGCTCGGCGCAGCCGTTCGTCCTCGTGCCGTACAGCCTCGAATATCAGGGTGAGCTCGCCCAGGCAGCTGCGCGGTTGCGCGAAGCCGCGGCGCTCACGTCGCAGCCGACGCTCAAGGCCTTCCTGACCGCGCGGGCAGACGCCTTCCTGACGAACGACTACTACGCGAGCGACGTAGCGTGGATGGAGCTGGACGCGTCGATCGAGCCGACGATCGGCCCGTACGAGGTCTACGAGGACAAGTGGTTCAATTACAAGGCCGCGTTCGAGTCGTTCATCACAGTGCGCGACGACGCCGAGTCCGCGAAGCTGGCTGCCTTCGGTGCCGAGCTGCAGGAAATCGAGGACCACCTGCCAATCGACCCGTCGCTCCGGAACCCGAAGCTCGGCGGCCTCGCTCCCATCCGCGTCGTCAACGTCGTCTTCACCGCTGGCGACGGCAACCGCGGCGTCCAGACGGCGGCTTACAACCTGCCGAACGACGAGCGTGTCATCCGCGAGAAGGGCGCCAAGCGGGTCATGCTGAAGAACATGCAGCACGCGAAGTTCGATCGCGTGCTCGTGCCGATCTCCAGGGTGGCGCTCTCGACGGCCGACCAGGCGAAGGTCTCGTTCGACGCGTTCTTCACGCACATCCTGATGCACGAGCTGATGCACGGCCTCGGCCCGCACAACATCACCGTGGACGGCAAGGCCACGACCGTGCGGCAGTCGCTGAAGGACACCTACAGCACGATCGAAGAGGCGAAGGCCGACATCTCGGGCCTCTGGGCGCTGCAGCACCTCGTCGATCGCGTCAAGCTCCCGGCGTCGATGGGCGAGACGATGTACACGACGTTCCTGGCATCGACGTTCCGCTCGATCCGGTTCGGCGTGACCGAGGCGCACGGACGGGGTATCGCGATTCAGCTGAACTACCTGCTGGATCACGGCGCGTTCACCGTTGCGCCCGACGGCACGTTCGCGGTGAATGCCTCCAAGATCCGTGCAGCGGTCGAGGGCCTGACGCGGGACATCATGATGCTGCAGGCGCATGGCGACTACGCCGCCGCGAAGGCCCTGACGGCGACCGCCACCGTCCGGCCCGAGGTGCAGCGCGTGCTGGACAAGCTCGCGGATGTGCCCGTCGACATCGCGCCCAGGTTCACCACCGCGGTGGAACTCGAAGCGGAAGATCGGTGAGCCCGCGGCGGCGCGGTCTTTCTCCTACAGCGAAAGCCTCGGTCCGCAAGGCGGCGAAGTCGTCGGGAACGGCGCGCGCCAGCGCGGTTCACCCGTACCGCTGGTGGCTGCGCGGTGTCGCGATCGCGCTGGCCCTCGTGCTCGCGTACGCGCCGTCGGACGCCGCGCTCATCGACGCCTGGTACTCGCGCGACATCTACGGCATCCTGCAGCCGATCGTCACGTCGATCTCGAGTCTGCTTCCGTTCGCGCTGATGGACGCGCTCATCGGCGCGGCGCTCTTCTGGATCGGCCTGCGCATCTGGCGGATCACGCGCGCCGCGGGCCCCGATCGAGGCCGGGCCATCGGCCGCTTCGCGCTCGACGCGATCGGGGCCGTCGCCGTCGCCTACCTGCTGTTCCTCGGCCTCTGGGGACTCAACTACCGGCGCCTGCCCGTCACGACGGGTCTCGATTTCGACGCCGCGCGCGTGACACGGGCGAACGTGGACGCGCTCGGCACGCATGCGGTCGCCGAGCTGAACCGGCTGCACGTATCCGCGCACGCGCTGCTAACGGCCGTGCCTACGCTGGCCGCCGTGCGCGTCCGCCTCGCGCCGGCATTCGCCGACGCTCAGCGCTCGATCGGCGCAGCGCACCTGGCCACGCCCGGACGGCCGAAGCGGTCCATCGTGTCGCCGTTCTTCCGGCTCTCGGGCGTAGACGGCATGGTGAATCCGCTGGGACTCGAGGTGCTCGTGAACCCGGACGTCCTGCCAATCGAGCGGCCGTTCGTGGTCGCGCACGAGTGGGGACACCTGGCGGGCTGGGCGCGCGAGAGCGAGGCGAGCCTTCTGGGCTTCGTGACGTGCCAGCGCTCGGACGATCTCGCGCGGTACAGCGCGTGGCTCGACCTCTACCTCCACCTGGCGCGCGACGTGACGCCTCCCGTCCGGGCATCGATGGCGTCGATGCTGACCCGGGGGCCGCGCGACGACCTGTCCGCGATCGCCGCGCGCCTGGCCACGGTGCAGCCCGCGGTCGCGCGCGCCAGCTGGCAGACCTACGATCGCTTCCTCAAGGCGAACCGTGTGCCCGAAGGGGTGCGGAGCTACGACGAGGTCGTTCGCCTCGTCGTCGGGTCGTCGGCCGACCAGCCCAATCGACCGTCACTGGCAGGGCGCCCCGATCACGTACCATGAGAGCCAGTCCCCGGAGCGTGAGCGGATGCCGTCCATCGGAACTCCTTCTCGACCTCTGCGCGTTGCGGTGATCGGCGCAGGCCCCGCTGCGTTTTACGCCGCCGATCACCTCCTCAAGCAATCCGCGCTGAACGCCGAAGTGGACATGTTCGACCGCCTGCCGGCGCCACACGGGCTCGTCCGCTACGGCGTCGCCCCGGATCACGCGAAGATCAAGACCGTCACCCGCGCCTACGACGCGACAGCCGCCAACCCGCGGTTTCGTTTCTTCGGCAACGTGGAGCTGGGCCGCCACGTGACGCTGGACGATCTGCGGCGGCACTACCACCAGATCGTGTTCGCGACCGGCGCGCAGACAGACCGGCGTATGGGCATTCCGGGCGAAGACCTCGCGGGGAGCCATCCGGCGACAGAGTTCGTGGCCTGGTACAACGGGCATCCCGACTACTGTGAGCGCCAGTTCGATCTGTCCGTCGAGCGCGCAGCGGTCGTTGGCGTCGGCAACGTGGCCATCGACGTGGCCCGCATGCTCGTGCGCACGCCTGAAGAGCTCGAAGCCACCGACGTCGCCGATTACGCGCTCGACGCCCTTCGCAAGAGCCGTGTCCGGGAGGTTTTCCTGCTCGGCCGCCGCGGCCCGGCTCAGGCTGCGTTCACCAACCCCGAGATCAAGGAAATCGGCGAGATGGCCGACGCGGATGTGATTGTGCGGCCCGACGAGGTGGCACTCGATCCGCTCAGTCGGGCCGAACTCGACGCCAGCCACGATCGCGAGCTCGTACGGAAGGTCGAGATCCTGCAGGGCTATGCACTGAGAAAGCCCGAGGGCCGCGCCCGGCGCCTGCACGTGCGGTTCCTGGTCTCGCCGGTCGAAATCGTTGGCGACGCCGAGGGCCGCGTCACAAGGCTGCGCCTGGTGCGCAACGCGCTCGTCGCGGACGACAAGGGGAAGATCTCGGCGAAGGCGACCGGCGAGCTCGAGGATCTCGACGTCGGGCTCGTGTTTCGATCGGTGGGGTACCTTGGCGTACCGCTTCCCGACGTCCCGTTCCACGAGCGGTGGGGCGTGATCCCGAACGAAAAAGGGCGCGTGATCGATCCGGGCACGTCGCGCCCAGTCCCCGGCTTGTACGTGGCCGGCTGGATCAAGCGCGGTCCGAGCGGCGTCATCGGAACCAACAAGCCGGATGCCGTGGAAACGGTGACGGCGATGATCGAGGACCTTGCCGGCGGTGCCGTCGGCGAGCCGGCGGAGCCGGAGGCGCGCGCCGCAGAGGCGCTCGTGCGCGCGCGGCAGCCCGATGCCGTCTCGTACGCGGACTGGCGGGCGCTCGATGCGCTCGAACTGGCGAACGGCAAGAGCTGCGGCCGTCCGCGGTTGAAGTACACGACGGTGCAGGGAATGCTGGCCGCGCTCGGGAGAGCGGTCACGGCGCGCTGAAGCGGTGCTGCGGTGCTGTAGTCCTGCGGTGCTGCCGCAGGTCACCGCGCCAGCGGGCTCGGCCTCAACTGGAAGTGGAGCACTTTGCTCGTCGTCCCCTTTCCGCCTTCCATATGAAACGGCGCGCGTGTGCTGACCGTGGCCCAGAGGCCGCGTCCCTTCCACCCTGTTGCCGCATCATCGATGCGACCGTCCATCCACTTGGTGTAGAAGCCGATGGGGTACGGCACCCTCAACACGATCCACTTGCCGTCCTTCAGCACGAGAAGGCCTTCAGACTCGTTGCCCGTGTTGATGGGAACATTGGTTCCCAGACCAAGCGCACCGAACTGATCGACCCAGGTGTAGTAGCTGCTCTCGGCGCTGCCCGACTCGGTCACGCCGCCGAACTGAGGCAACGGTTCGGCATACATCGTCCAGCCCTCCGGGCACTGCTGGCCTGTCGCCTTGGGCCCGCTGAGCGGTCCGGTGCACTTGCGCCGATCGAAGCTCGCGAGGTGTCCGCTCGCCAGCGCTGCCCAGACGACGCCGTTTCTGTCGATGTCCATGCCGCGAGGCGAGTACCCGTGGACGGGCCCCTTCGCGGCGTCGATCGGCGGCTCGTACACTTCCGCGAGCGCAGTCTCGGGCGGGTTGGCGCCGGGCACGAGACGCACGACCGCGCCGGGGAATCCAAGGACTGACCCCCAGATCGAGCCATCGGGCGCCGGCGAGACCGCGTAGAAGGCCGAGGCGTAGCGCGTGTCCTTCGAGGGATCCGGCGGCTGTCCCGGCTCCACGTACGCGTCGCGCCGGCCGTTGCCGTTGGTGTCGAGGACGAGCGCCGTCCAGCCCTGGGACGCCGCTTCGTCTCCGGTCTCCTCGAAGCGTTTCGTGTTCAGCCAGCCGACGACGTCGCCGCCGCCGCTCGTCCACAGCGTGTCGGTGGCGTCCTCGGCAAACATCAGGTGGTGCGTGCTGAAGCAGGTGCTGATGTGCGTGATCTTCTTCGTCGCCGGGTCGTACATCGCGAGCTGCCGGTACGACTTGGCGATGGGGAAGAGCTTCGCCGACACGAGGGTCGATCCTGCGCCGCAGAACGACGGGTTGTCGGGCGGCCGCACGGCCGACGTGAACCACACCCGCCCCTTCCGATCGAACATCGGGTTGTGGACGTTGTTGCGGCTCGTCCAGATCGCTTCGCTGCCCCAATACGGTGAAGGCTGCGCCATGGCGGCCGACGTCCGCGGAGTGGCGGGATCCCGGACGGTCAACTCGACACGGCTGATTTGGTTGTGGACCGGATCGAGGACGGGCAGGTAATCGGCGCTCAGCTCCAGCGCGCCGTAGATGAGGCCGTTCGCGTTCACCGTCGGACTGCGCCGATCGGTCGAAACCTGATCGTGTAGATACGCCTTCGGATCCGCCCAGTCCCACTCGGTGATGACGACGTTGCGCTCGATGCCGGCCGGCCGCGGGGGCGCGGGCGGCAGCTCGCCGGCGGCGATCCGGTCGGTCCAGTCGGCGAAGAGCGTCAGCGCGCGCGGCCCGAGATGGTTGATCGCGCCGATCATGCCCATCCCGGCTTGTCCGGACTGCAGGCGGCGCTGCCATGCGGCGACGGATGTCGGAAACGTGCCCAGCTCTGCGGGGATTGTCCGCGTGCCGCGCGAGCCCAGTTGATGACACGCGAGGCAGCCGCCCGACTTCAGGTTTCTCAGCCACTCGGCCTGGCTCTTGATGTCGCCGGAGATGCCGTTGGCGGCCGTGCCCGGAAAGTCGCTCGCCGGCGGCACGTGAAGCATCGAGAACCAGTAGCCGGCCGGGTAGTACGCCGCGGCTGCTCTTGCGTCAGGCGCCGGGACCGCATCGAGGTCGAGCGTCCGACCGGGCGTCGACGTCACCGCCGGTGAATCGACGAGGCCGTATCCGCGCACCCACACGCGATACGTGGCCTTCGGCAACCCGGGCATCAGATAGCGGCCCGAGTCGTCGGTCACCACGATCCGCACGAACTTCGTGCCGAGGTCCGGTGTTTCGGCGATGACCCAGACGCCGGCCTCGGGCCCGTGCGGGCCGCGCACGACGCCGGCCAGGTCGTCGTCTCCGCGATCGATCGCCTGGTCGGCGCTCGTGCCGATCGAGAGCAGCGCGAGCACTGCGCCTGCGGCGGCGATTGCTCTGATGGCTCCGGCTGAAGACAATCTCGTCGTCATTGCGGCCTCCGGGATCGAGGCGTGAACGATATGCCGAGGGGTCGGGAGCGAGCAAGCAGCCCGTCGCAGCTCGCGGTACCTCAGCCGGCTTGGAGCCGATCAGCTTGAGCCTCAGCGCAAGCCGACGCGGCGCTCGAGGTCCTGAAACCGCGGATCCGAGCGGAGCGGATCGAATCCGGGCCGGATCAGGACGCCGGGATTGAACCGCTCGTCGTAGCCCTTCTCGAGCCACGCCATTGCCTGATTCGAATCGCCGAGCGCGGCGTCGATAACGGCAATCTCGGACGCGTACGACTGGCCGGGGCTCGACCGCTTCATCAACTCGGCGAGCAACGCTTCGGCGTCGCCTCTCTTGCCGGCTGCCATGTAAGCGCGAGCGAGGTTGGCCATGCACGTCGGGCTGCGATGTGAGAGCGTCACGGCTTTCTTGAGCTCGGCGATGGCCTGGTCCGTCATGTGCTTCTGGAGGTACGCCTGTCCCAGGTGATTGTGCGCGAGGCCGAAATTCGGCTCCATCTCGATCGTCTTCTGGCTCTGCGCGATCGATTCATCATACGAGTGCGCAAGGGCCAGCAACTCCGCCAGATCGGCGTTGATCACGAGAGACAATGGGTCGACGCTTTCCGCCTTCCTCATTTCCACGATTGCCTCGTCATACCGGTGCAGCAACGCGAGGTGCCACGCATACCAGTGGTGCGCCGTGGCGTAGCCAGGATTGAGCTCGATGGCGCGACGGAATTCCTTTCCCGCCGTGTCGAAGTCCCAGTCGAACCCATCCAGGCAGAATGCCAGTGAGTTGTGAGCCTCGCCGACCGACGCGTCCAGCTCCAGGGCCTTGATCGCCGCGGCCTTCGCCTTCGGGAGGGCCTCTTTCGGCGTCATCACCGCGTACTGCCAGTCGCCCAGCAGCGCGTACGTGTCGGCCAGTCCTGAGTACGCCTGGGCGTAGTTCGCATCCTCGTCGATCGCCTGATCGAAATACGCGAGGGCGACTTTCAGGCCGTCCGCCGTTCGCTTGTTCCAGAAGAACCGTCCCCTGAGATAGGACTCGTACGCCACGGGGTCCACCGCCGGGACGTTTCTCAGGGCCGCCTGCTCCTGCGGGTTCACGCTGATCCGAATCTGATCGGCAATGGTCCGGGCCACGGTGTTCTGGAGCGCCAGCGTGTCACGCAGCTCACCCTGATAGCTCTGCGACCAGAGGTGCCGGTCCGTGGCGCCTTCGATCAACTGCGCCGTGATGCGGACCTGGTCTCCGGAACGCAGCACCGTGCCTTCGACGACCGCATCCACGTTCAGCTCGCGCGCGATGTCGGGAAGCGGCTTGCGACTGTGCTTATAGGCCATCACCGACGTGCGCGAGATCACGCGCAGCGCGCTGATTTGGCCGAGATCGGAGATCAGCTCGTCGGTCATCCCGTCGGCGAAGTAGTCCTGAGTCGCGTCGCTCGACAGGCTCTCGAGCGGGAGAACGGCCAGGGAGCGAATGACGGAGGACTGACGGCTGCCCGAATAGCGCTTCCAGGCGGCGACGGACCCGAGCAGCACGATCAGCGCGAGCGTAACGATCGCCCACGCGCGTGATTTCGCCCTGGATGGCAGCGGCGTCACGAGCACGCCCGGCTCGACCTCGCGTTCGCCGGCGCTCGCCGCCGGGTGAGGCTCCGCTGCGGCCTCGACACTCGCAGACGGCGGCAGGTCGGCCGCCTTGACGTCGGCGATGAAGCGATAGCCGCGGCGGGCAACGGTCTCGACGAATCGCGGGCTTTCGGCGGAATCGCCGAGGGCCTCACGGATCTTGTTGATGGCCTTGTTCAGGCCATGGTCGAAGTCGACGAACGTGTCTGCCGGCCAGAGCGCCTTCTGCAGCTCCTCGCGGCTCACGACCTGGCCGGCGTGATCGAGCAGCATCGCCAGAACCTGGACGGGCTGCTGCTGAAGCCGGACGCGCAGGCCTCGCTTGCGCAATTCGCCAGCGCTGAGATCCAGCTCGAAGACTCCAAAGACGAGCCGTCGCCCGGCCCGATCGTCCGCGCTCATATCGAGGTGAACCTGAGGTGGCAGCGTACCACACGTCCGACGGGCGTGTGGCAGGGGAGCTGACCGCGCAAGCCCCGTGTCGAGTGACGGTTGCAGGGGGACCAACGTTCCAGCGCGCGTCCATTGTCCAGATGTCGCACGCCGTCCAGAGTGGCCATACCGACCGCACGTTCAACCGCACGACGCGGAGCGTGACAGCCGGCGAACCCGGGTGATCAAGAGGAACGACGATGTCTGAGAACAAGAGTGACGAGCTCCTGCACGACCACAACAACGACGGCGTGAACCGGCGGGGATTCTTGACGTGCATGGCC
>JBKPSY010000179.1:0-4555 GCA_046735235.1 Acidobacteriota bacterium
GCCCTCATAACCTCCCTCCTCCTCTTGACAATCAGGTGGAGAGGCGTATGCTTCTCTTGATTGTCAGAAGGAAGGCTCTTTCATGAAGGACAAAACCGGCGAAGTAGTCCAAGGAACGCTCGATATGCTCATCATGAAGACTCTGGCGCTGGAGCCAATGCATGGCTACGGAATAGCCCAACGGATTGAGCAGATCAGCAAAGGGGTTTTTCGCGTAAACGCCGGATCACTCTTTGTGGCCCTTCAGCGACTAGAGCGAGGCGGCCTTATCCGAAGTGAATGGAAGCTGTCCGAGAACAACCGACGCGCAAAGTATTACCTATTGAGCGAGCGCGGGCGAAAAAGGCTCAGCACCGAAACACGAGAGTGGGGGAGGCAAGTCGCCGCAATTGCGAGGATTTTGGAGGCGTAGGAAGCCATGTCGCTGATTCGTAGCCTGGCCGCCGGACTCAGGTCATTGTTCCGAAGAGCACAGGTAGACCGGGAATTGGACGAGGAATTGACTGGCTTCCTGGAGATGGCAGCTGAGGAAAAGATCAAAAGCGGTATGAGTCTGGAGGATGCGCGGCGAGAAGTGCGTTTGGAGAGGGGCAGCCCCGAACTTGCCAAGGAGACCGTGGGGGCGGCTGGGTGGGAGTCCCTGGTGGAAACATCGTGGCAAGATCTCCGCTTTGCTGCTCGCATGCTGCGAAAGAATCCAGGCTTTACGACGGTGGCCGTTCTCACACTGGCGCTCGGCATCGCCGCCAATACCACTGTGCTCAGCTGGATCAGCGCTACCTTGCTGAACCCGATTCCGGGAGTCGCTCACACGAGCGACCTTGTCACCGTCATGCGCGGCGATCGCACCGATCATCCCACGCCGCCATTTTCTTATCCCGACCTTCGTGACCTCAGCGAGCGCACTCAAACGTTTTCCGGACTTCTCGGCTATCACGATGACTACATGTCTCTCACGGGAGTCGCGAAGCCGGAGCGCATTTACGGGGCCCTGACCACCGCGAACTATTTTGATGTTCTCGGCGTCCACCCGATTCTCGGCCGCGCTTTTCTTCCGGTAGAAGGAACGCTGCACGCCGGCGCTGCGGTGACAGTCATCGGTGACGCCGTCTGGCAGAACCATTTCGCGCGTGATCCGCAAATCGTCGGCAAGACGATTCAGATCAATCGCCATCCCTACACCGTTGTTGGGGTAGCCCCGCGGGATTTCACTGGCTGTGCACCCGGGCTTCGCGCCGAGCTGTGGATTCCTGTCTCGATGGATCGTGATGTGTGGGGGTTTAGCCGTCCCGATTATCGCGGTGTTTTCTGGCTGAACGTGCTCGGAAAGCTTCGCCCGGGTGTCACGACGAATCAGGCGCAGGCCGAACTGAACCTGCTCATGCGGGGAATCGCCGAGCGCTTCCCGGAGGATCACCGGGATAGTCCGAACGAGATTTCTCTCGACCCCCTCTGGCGCTCTCCTTTCGGCATCAACGGTTATCTCTACAAGATTCTGCCGATGTTGCTGGGGCTCGCCGGGGTCCTGCTCCTGCTGGCCTGCGCCAACGTCGCCAGTCTTCTGTTGGTGCGTGCGGTCGGACGCCGCCGCGAGATTGCCATCCGGCTGGGAATGGGCGCTGCACGCGAACGGATCATCCGCCAGTTTGTGATCGAGAGCCTGCTGCTTGGCCTGCTCGGCGGTACCGCGGCCATCGCGATTACGGTGTGGACTTCTCGCAGCATCGTCGCTTTCTTTCCGCCCAGCTCTCTTCCGCTGACGCACAACGAGCACATCGATCAGCGCGTGCTGTTCGTCACGATTGCGGTTTCCCTCCTCGCGGCGATCATCTCGGGTGTTCTTCCGGCCCTGCGGTCTTCGAGCCTGCCGGTGCAATCTGTTCTCAAGGAGGAAGCGACCAGCGTCTCGCTGACTTTGCACAAGTCTCGTCTCTTGAGTGGCCTCGTGGTGGCGCAGATGTCACTCTCGCTCGTGCTCCTGGTCTGCGCGGGACTCTTCACCCGCAGCCTTCAGAAAGCACAGCAATCGGATCCGGGATTCGACGCAAGTCATCTGCTGCTTGCTTCTTACGAGCTCTCGCCAGCTGGTTACACCCGCGCGACGGGTGCGGCGTTCGACCGGCAGGTGCTCGACAGGCTCTCGGCGCTTCCCGGGGTCGAATCCGTGACCCTGGCTGATTTTTCACCCCTGAGCTTCAGCATCCACTCCGACTATCTGCAGATTGAAGGCTACGTTCCACAACCACACGAATCGATGGAGATCAGCCGAGCGATTGTGGGGCCGTACTACTTTCGCACTCTGCGCACCTCCGTGATTTCTGGGCGTGAATTCACCGCAGCGGATACGGCGGAATCGCAACCCGTTGCCGTCGTCAACCAGGCGTTTGTCGATCGCTATTGGCCGGGTGCAAACGCTCTCGGAAAGCAGGTGATGGACGACGGTCATCGCTTCACCGTTGTCGGGGTTGCTCGCAATGCCAAATACCGCTTGCTCACCTCGCCGACCGAGCCTGTCATCTATTTGCCGAATTACCAGGCCTACAGCCCTACGCACGACACCACCATTCACGTGCGCACGACTGGCGATCCGCTTGCCATGGCTTCCGCTGTGGAAGCGACCATCCATCAGCTCAATCCGGAGTTGCCGCTGTTCAACGTGAATCCGCTGTCCGTCACCATGCAGCTCGGCACACTGTTCGGCCGCGTCGCGGCTACGTTTGCCGCCTCGTTCGGTCTTCTTGCCATGCTGCTCGCCGCCGTCGGCATCTATGGTGTTGTGGCTTACACTACTCGCCAACGCACGCGGGAAATCGGCATCCGCAGGGCGCTCGGCGCGGAGAAGGAGGGCATCTACCGTCTCGTTCTTGGTCAGGGATTCCGGCTCACACTGGCGGGCCTCGTTGTGGGCACGGCGCTCGGTCTGGCATTCACGCGCGTGCTCAAGGCGCAACTCTTTGGCGTCAGTGAGACCGATACTATGACGTTTGCCTCATCAGGGCTTCTTGTGGCCGTTGTCGCTCTGCTCGCGTGCCACATCCCCGCGCGCCGCGCCGCGCGAGTTGATCCGATGCTCGCACTGCGCCACGAATGAGGCGAGCCATCAGGCTTTTGGAGGCGCATGCCCACAATCAGCCGGACCGGGCTAATGTAAGTTCTCAGGGCTGCGATAACACGCCAGCTCTCGTTGTGGCCAGCAGGCGCTCGTACGGGGGTTGGGCCGTCGAGCGCCGCGTGCTCCAGTCGCCATCACGGACCGCTGCGCCTCAGCGTCCAGATGAGGTCGACGCCGGTCTGATCAGGACGCGTTGCCCCCGCCTGTCCGTTGGTGCCGCCTTCGGTGAACGCGCTCTCTAGGCGGAAGTGGTTGGAGAGCTCGTACTCGAGCACGATCTGGGTGGTCTCGGCCGATCCGAACAGCTGTCGGAATTGCAGGAACACGCGCTCGCTGATCTGATTGCCGATCGTGAGGCTTGGCGAGCCTTCGCTCGACACGGCCTGGATGTCTAGCAGGTCTACGTTCAGGACATTGCGGAGCGATTGCGCCAGCGGCCCCGCCACGGCGCCGCCGATCATGGATTGCGCCGTTTGCGCCAGCGAGGCTTGCTCGCCTTGCCCGAGTTCGTTGATGGGCCGGTTGAAGACGATGAGCGAAAGAACGTCGGCCTGATCGAGCGGAGGCGTGCTCGACAGCGTGATCGCAGGCCGTTGGACCGTGCCCTGCACGCGGACGGCCGCTTGTACTCCGGAGATATCGCGCGTAGCCGTCACGTCGAGTGCCGGGTCCGTCGGGTCCGGACCGTTGAAGATCACCTTGCCATCGCGCGACACGTCGAATCGCCGCCCTTCGAGCTCGTAGAACCCGCGGATGGTATGGATGTCTCCCGTAATCCGCGCCTCGCCGCCCTCGGCTTTCTCCGCGTGGAGATCGCCGCCGAGCGTGATGTTGACGTTGCCGAGGCTCATTCCGCGGCCGCCAATGCGCACGCTGTTTCCGCGGACGACGAGATTGTCCGGAACGCGAACCCGGACGTTCAGTGCAAGCGCGCTGGGCAGCGAGGACGCCAGCGAGGTATTTGCGGTGGTCGACGCCCCTGCCTGATTCGCGCCCTGCGCTTCGGTCGAGTAGAGGCCGATTTGGAGATTCTCGAGTAGGCGATCGATCTCGATCCTTCCCTCGTGGACTTGCAGGCTCCCTTCGACGCGGGGCGCCAATGGCTCGCCGGCGACATGCAGGTTGAGGTTGGCCTGAAGGTCCGCCAGCTTGCCGCTAATCAGCCGGAAGTGCTCGGCCTTCGCGGTCAAGTCCACCGCACCCACCTGTTCGCCTTTCAAGACGATGCCACCGGTCACCTCCAGCGGATCGCCGCCGTCGTCGAGCATCCGCAGCGTGTCGACGCGCACGTGATCCCCCGCGAACACCACGTGGGCGTTGAGCTGACTGAACGCCGTTTCGAGCGGGTCGACCGTAAAGGCGCCGTTCTGCACGGAGAGCTCGCCGTCAATCCGAGGACTCGCGGGGCTGCCAGTCGCGCGGAGATTGGCGGAGGCGGTGCCC
>JBKPSY010000180.1:0-18028 GCA_046735235.1 Acidobacteriota bacterium
GTGCCAAGCAAGTCGGCCATGTAGCCGACGTCCGCGCTCGGCACACCCATCAGGACGGCCGCCGGCGCGAACACCACCGAAAATACCTTCGCGAGCGTCAGCGCGGGGTTGATCAGGCCGAGCACGAAGTCGAACAGCGCGATGAACGCCAGAAACGCGATCAGCATCGCGGCGACGTTGATCGCCAGCGTCATCCCGTCGGACGCGCCCGACGCCGCGGCGTCGATGACATTGATGTGTTGTTTCTCGACCACCATCTTCACGCGGCCGCGTGTCTCGGGCTCGTTCATCTCGGGAAGCAGCAGCTTCGAGAGGTACAGCGAGCACGGCGCCGCCATGACGCTCGTGGTGAGAATGGCGACCGGATCGGCGCCAAGTCCGATGTACACCGCCATGACGCCGCCGGAGATGTGCGCCATGCCGCCCACCATCATCGTGAGCAGTTCGGACTCGGTCATGCGCGGCACGTATGGCTTGACGATCAGGGGCGCCTCGGTCTGGCCCATGAAGACGTTGGCCGCGACCGAGAGCGTCTCTGCACCGCTCGTCCGCATCACGTACATCATGGCGCGCGCCATGATCGCGACGATCCGCTGCAGGACGCCGTAGTAATAGAGAACCGTGAAGAACGAGCTGATGAAGATGATGGTCGGCAGCGCCGTGAAGGCGAACACGAACCCGTTCGGCACGGCCTTGCCGAGCACCTCGGGCCGCGCGAGATCGCCGAAGACGAACGTCGAACCCGCGCTCGTGAACTCGAGGAATCGCTTCGCCACGCCGGCCAGGCCGCTGAAGAACGCATAGCCAGGCCTGTAGCCGAAGATCTCGAACTTCAGGATGAACAACGCGAGCAGCAGCTGGAGCGCGATGCCCCACACGACCGTGCGGAAGTTGACCGCGC
Source organism: Acidobacteriota bacterium (assembly GCA_046735235.1). Classification (GTDB taxonomy): domain Bacteria; phylum Acidobacteriota; class Vicinamibacteria; order Vicinamibacterales; family JAENWD01; genus JAENWD01. Next base: position 902 of record JBKPSY010000180.1, read on the forward strand.
GCAGGTTCGACGAGCACGCCGCGATGAGCAGCAGGAACGTCAGGATGCCGGTGAGGGCCTGGACTCTCGGGTCCACGAGGCCCTGAACGGCATACGCCAGCGCGGCCAGCGCGGCCGCGACGGCGGCACACGCGATGCGAAGAGTGCGGTTTGAGGGCATAGGCGAGTGGCGATCAGGCGACGACGTCCAGGACGAGCGGCACGGGCGCGGGTGGCTCCGCGGCGATGACATAGGCGGAGGCGGCGAGCTGGAGAGCCTGCTCCACCTGCGCGTGCGCGCCAACGGCAAGGTCGGCCAGCGCGTCACCGGCGGACACCCGATCGCCCGGCTTGGCCCGCAGCATGATCCCGGCGCCGTAATCGATTGGCGCGTCGACGCGCGTGCGCCCCGCGCCAAGCAGCATCGAGGCGCGGCCGATCTCCTCCGCCCGGATTCGGATGACGTACCCTGCGGAAGGCGCCTGTAGTGTCGCGCGGCGCACCGGCCCAGGAAAGCGGGCGTAGTCGTCGACGACCGAAGGATCGCCGCCCTGACGCTCGATGAGCTGCCGGAACTTCTCCAGGCCGGCGCCGCTCGCCAGCACGGACTCGGCCCGCGCGCGCGCCGCGGTGAGGTCAGGCTGAAGCCCCGCCTGGACGAGCAGGTGGCTCGCCAGCACCAGGCTCAACTCCCGCAGATCAGCGGGCCCGCGATCCTTCAGAGTCTCGATGGCCTCGATGACCTCGAGGGCGTTGCCGATAGCCGCGCCGAGCGGCGCGTCCATGTCCGTGAGGACGGCGCGCGTGCGAAGCCCGTTGCGGTTCCCGATGGCGACCATCGCCTCCGCCAGACGCCGCGCGGTCTCCAGGGTCTTCATGAACGCGCCGCCGCCGACCTTCACGTCCAGCACGAGCGCGTCGGTGCCCTCGGCGATCTTCTTGCTCATGATCGACGAGGCGATGAGCGGCAGGCTCTCGACGGTGCCCGTGACATCCCTGAGCGCGTAGAGCTTCTTGTCGGCCGGCGCGAGATCCTTCGACTGGCCGACCATCGCGCAGCCAATCTCGGCAACCTGCGCGAGGAACTCGTCCGACGTCATGGTGACCCGGAAGCCGGGGATCGACTCGAGCTTGTCGATGGTGCCGCCAGTGTACCCGAGGGCACGGCCCGAACTCTTCGGCACGAGCGCGCCGCACGCTGCGAGCAGCGGCACCAGCACCAGCGAGATCGTGTCGCCGACGCCGCCTGTGCTGTGCTTGCCGACCTTCACGCCCGAGAGTCCGGACAGATCGACGCGGCCTCCCGAGCGCACCATCGCCTCGGTCAGGCAGACGGTCTCGTCCTCGTCGAGGCCACGCCAGACGATCGCCATCAACAGCGCGGAGATCTGATACTCGGGAATGGCGCCGCTGGTGACGCCGTCGACGAACCAGCCGATCTCGTCCGAGGAAAGGCGGCCGCCGTCGCGCTTCCGGATGATGAGATCGACGGCCCGCATGAAGGGGAGCAGTATAGAGGATCGACGTGCCTGGTGCTTGGTGCCTCGTGCCGGGTGCGGTGCCTTCGTGCCTCGTGCCGGGTCCACCGAACAGGGGCACTGCACCAGGCACCAAGGGACCGCACCGAGCACCCTGCACCAGGCACTGAGCACCGGTCCCTGCTTCGACAGTCCTCGGGTAGAATGCGTCAAAGGTCCCACGCGTTCACCCCGACGCTCTGATGCCGCAGGGATCGCCCGAGCCCCTCTCTCCCGACGTTGCCGAACGCCTGATCGCGTTCGCCCGCGCATGCAAGGCCGCGACGCGGTCCGTCACGCTTTATCCTGACGGCCATCCGGCCATCACGGGCGCGCTGTCGCGCCTGGTCGAGTCGGCGCATCGCGCCACCGCACTGGGACCGCTCGCGATCACCGTCCAGCCCGGCGCGCTGACGATCGACGGCCGCGCGCCCGGCCGCGAAGACCCGGCGGTGGGCGAGCTCGCCAAGCTGCTGCACGACCACCTCGTGGGCGAACTGAAGGTCCTGAACGGCGCCGAGCCAGCCGCGTGGCGCGGCTTCCTGCTGCTCGTCGCGCGACCGCCTGAGGAGGTGCTGCTCGAGGGCGGCTTCGGTCGACTGTGGGGCGCGACAGGCGGGCAGCATCTTCAAATTCGCGAGATCGACTACGGCGAGGTGCTCCGCGAGCGGAAGGGCGGCCTCGACGCTGCATGGGACACGATCCTGCGCCACTGCCTCGAGGGCGACGCCGTCGACCTCGACGAGGAAACGGTCAGGACGCTGCTTGAGATTGCCGGCGATCCGGCGCGTCTCGGCGAGCTCGCCAGCCGCATCGACGAAGGCGCGGCCGACAGCGGCGTCCGCGGACAGGCCCAGGCACTCATTCGCCTCCTCCGTCTGATGACGCGAGCCGTCCTCGACACCGACCCTGGACGGCTCGATTCGGTGATGTCCAACGCGGCCTCCGCCGCGAGCCGCCTTTCGCCCGAAGTGATGCTCGAACTGCTCACGCAGCGCTATCAGGCACCCCAGGGCGGCGTCGACGTGGTCGGGCAGATGGTCGATCGCATGAGCGACCAGACGATTGCGCGGTTCGTCGCCGGTTCGGTCGTCTCCGAGCGCGGCGCCACAGGACGCCTCGCGCAGGCGTTCCAGGCGCTGGTGCCGGAAACCGAACGCCGGTCCACGCTGGTGGAGCTCGCCGAAGCCGAGGTCTCGAAGACGCCGCTTGGCCGCGAGGCCAGGTTCAACGATCTCTGGCATCGCGCCAGCGAGATGCTGCTCTCGTACCGGGACGACAAGTTCGTGTCGGCGGAGTACGCACGCGAGCTCACGACCGCTCGCGCGCAGGCGATCGACGTCGACCGGGTCAGCGACGATCCGCCCGAGCGCATCGCGGCGTGGATGGCCACGGTCACGGACGCCGAAGTCCGGCGCTTCGATCTGCAACTGCTGCTCGACCTGCTGCGCATCGAGGAAGACCTCGACAAGTGGCGCGACGTGCTCGAGCCCGCCGCCGCGCACGTGGACGACCTGGTGCTGCTTGGCGACTTCGAGTCGGCCATGCCGCTCGCGCAGGCAATCGCCGCGCACGCGGGCGGCGAAGGCCGGCCCGATCGTCGCCCGTTTGCGGCGGCGGCCGTCGACAAGCTCGCGTCGGGCCAGCTGATGCTGTCGATGGTCGGCCACCTCCGCACGGTCGACGACGATGTGGCCGAACTGGCCAAGACGCTGTGCCACGCGCTCGGCGGCGGCATCATCCGGCCGCTGGCCGAAGCCTTGGCTGCCGAGGAGCGCGGACGGGCGTTCCGCCGGCTGACCGACATCCTTGTGAGCTTCGGCAGCCGCGGCCAGGACGCCGTCGAGCAGCTGAAGTCGTCCCCGAACCCGGCCGTGCGACGCACGGCGATTCACCTGCTGCGCGAATTCGGCGGCAACGCGGCGCTGCCGGAGCTCGCGCGGCTCATCGACGACAACGAGCCGAACGTCCAGCGCGAGGCCATCCGGGCGATCGTCAACATCGGCACCGACGAGGCCTTCGCCGTGCTCGAGCAGGCGCTCGCGAAGGGCAACGAGCAGTCACGCGAGGCGATCAGCGGCGCGATTCTGGCGTCGCGCGACGAGCGCGCCATCCCCCTCTTCGGCCACATCCTGAAGAACCGCGAGTACCGGCGCACGCTCAGAACGGTCTACGAGGCGGCCATGGAGACGCTGGGGACGCTCGGCGGGCCGGAGGCTGTCGCTCCGCTGAAAGTCGCGCTCTACGACGGCGAATGGTGGGCGCCGTTCCGGACGTCCGCCATCCGCGGGCTGGCCGCCGACGCGCTCGTGGCGACGCGCGCGCCTGAGGCCGTCAACGCGTTGCAGGAAGCCTCCGTGAGCGGCACACGTGGCGTCCGGGCGGCCGCGCGTCACGCCCTGGCCCGCCTGCCGCAGGGCTCGAGCGGCAAGGAGCCGTCGTGATCGACCACAACCGCCGCGTCCAGCTGGCCGACGAGCTGCTCCGGCGCTTTGCGTCGGCGCTCCGCGGGGCCCAGCTCTACTCGCCGACGCACCCTCTCGTCGCCAGGAACACGGTCGCGCTCTTCGAGGTCATCGGCCTGGTCCTCGGCAAGCAGCGCTCGGTGACTCTCGGCGTCGTCGGCGATGAGTTCGTCGTCGGAGACGTGCCCGTGCCGAAGGCCAGCGACACGATGACGGATCTGCTGCGACGGCTCCAGGCCGCCGGCGTCGAGCGCATCGTCATCGATCGCGAGGTCGGGCACGACGAGGTCAACGCGCTCGTGACAGCCCTCGCCTCGCTCGACCGGCGCGACAGCTCGGGGCAGCTGGAGCTGCCGGTGACGCCGCACATTCAGGTCGGACGGATTCAAGTCGAGCAGCGCGTGGACACGGCGCTCGCCGACACCGCGGCCATCCGCACGATGTACGCGGATGCCGTGAAGATGGCCGAGCGGCTGTGGGACCAGAGCGACCACGAAGGGCGGCCTGACCCGGGCGCCGCGCGCGGGATGGTCGACACGCTGGCCCAGGCGGTCGCGCAGAACCGGACGGCGCTGGTGGCGCTGACGGCCTTGAAGTCGTACGACAACTACACGTTCACGCACATGGTGAACGTGTCGATCCTGACGATGGGCCAGGCCCGCGCCGTGGGGATCGACGGACCGCTCCTCCGCGAGTTCGGCCTCGCCGGGTTGATGCACGACATCGGCAAGGTGCGGACACCCGCGGAAGTCCTGAACAAGCCGGCCAAGCTCACCGACGCCGAGTTCGCGATCATGAAGCGCCACGTCGTGGACGGGGCGGAGATCCTGCGGCGTACGCCCGAGATTCCGACGATTGCGCCGGTCGTCGCCTTCGAGCACCATTTGCGCCGCGACGGCACGGGATATCCAGCGGGAGTGAAACGCGACACGCTGAACCTGGCGACGGTGCTCTGCTCGATCTCGGACGTCTACGACGCCATGCGATCGCAGCGGGTGTACCAGAAGTCGTTCCCGACCGATCGCATCAAGGCCGTGCTCGAAGGCAACGCCGGCCAGCAATTCGATCCGCACCTCGTGCGTCGCTTCGTGCAGCTGATCGGCATCTACCCGCCGGGCAACCTCGTGCGCCTCAACACCGGCGAGATTGCCGTCGTCCTGCGGGTCTACGCGCCCGATCCGCACCGGCCGCGCGTGCGCGTGGTGTTCGGGCGCGACGGCCAGCCGCTCGAGCGCCAATACGATGTCAACCTCTGGGAGAGCACGCCCGAAGGCGAATGGCCAGAGTCGGTCGAGACGCCGGTCGATCCGAAGGACTACGACATCGATCCGCTCACGCTGATCTAGGGCCCAGGGATCAGGGGTCAGAGGTCAGGCCTTCTGTAGCGCAGGCCTTCAGGCCTGCCTTCGGATGCGGGCTCCAGAGTGCAGGAGTAAACGTGCAGGTGAAGTTGCCAATCGTTGGGTTGTTGCTCGCAGTCGTCCTTGGGGTGGCACTCCGAGGCGCCGAACAGAATTCGGGCGCCACGCTGATCCTCGTCGGCGGCACGATCTACACGGCCAATCCGACGCAGCCCAAGGCCGAGGCGCTGGCGGTTGCCGGCGATCGAATTCTGCGAGTCGGCACGCGGAAGGAGGTCGAAGCGCTTCGCGGCCCCTCGACGCGCGTGTTCGATCTGGCGGGCGCGACCGTCGTGCCGGGCCTGCAAGACGCCCACGGTCACGTGGCCTCGCTGGGCACGGGACTCTCGCAGCTCGAGCTCACGGACAGTCGCGATGTCGCGCACATCGCCTCCCTCGTCGCGGCGCGCGCGTCCCACACGGCCGTCGGTCATTGGATCGAAGGCTTCGGCTGGGATCAGAATCGATGGCCAGTGCAGTCGTGGCCGACGGCGGCTGACCTCGACGCGGTGTCGCGCAACCATCCCGTGGCGCTGCAGCGCGTCGACGGACACGCGACGTGGGTGAACAGCCGCGCGATGAGGCTGGCGGGCATCACGAAGACCACACCGGATCCGGCAGGCGGCCGCCTGATCAGAGACGCGTCCGGCGCGCCGACCGGTGTGCTCGTGGACGGAGCGCAGTCGCTCGTGGAGCGCGTCGTACCAAACCCCACGACGGCGGAGCTCGAAGCGGCCATTCTTGCCGCGGATCGCGAATTGTCGCGCGTCGGGTTGACCATGGTCCACGACGCCGGCGCCTCGAGTGCGACGATCGCGGCGTATCAGCGGCTGGTCGCGGCCCATCGACTGAACACGCGGCTCTACGTGATGATCAGCAATTCGTCCAGGACGACGCGTGAGTGGCTCGCGCGCGGCCCGCTCGTCGATCCGTCCCAGCGATTGAACGTTCGCGCGGTAAAGATGTTCGCCGACGGGGCGCTCGGCTCTCGCGGCGCGGCGCTGCTCGCCGACTACAGCGACGAGCCAGGCAACCGCGGTCTGCTCGTCACGGCGCCAGCGGCCCTCGAAGCCACGACGAAAGCGGCGGCGCGGGCGGGATTTCAGCCGTGCACGCATGCGATCGGCGACCGCGCGAACCGCGAGATGCTCGACATCTACGAGCGGGTCGAGGCCGAGGTGCCCGCCATGCGTGCGCTCAGGCCGCGCATCGAACACGCGCAGATTCTGGCCACCCCGGACGTGCCGCGCTTCGCGGCGCTCGGCGTCATCGCATCGATGCAGCCCACGCACTGCACGTCGGACATGCCGTGGGCGCCCGCGCGTCTTGGGGCCGCGCGCGTGGCCGAGGAGGCGTACGTCTGGCAGAAGCTGCTGAAGAGCGGCGCACGCGTCGCGGCCGGATCCGACTTCCCCGTCGAACGCCCCGATCCGCTGCCTGGCTTCTACGCCGCCGTCACCCGGCAGGACAAGACGGGACATCCCGCTGACGGCTGGGCCGCGGAGCAGCGCCTGACGCGCGACGAGGCGCTGGCCGCGTTCACGATTGGCGCCGCGTACGCCGCGCACGCCGAGCGCGATCTCGGCTCCCTCGAGGCGGGCAAGTTCGCCGACTTCGTCGTGTTGTCGCGGGATATCATGACCGCTCCACCGGCCGAGATCCTCACGACGACAGTGCTCGATACGGTCGTCGGCGGCGCGGCGGTGTACGCGGCGCCCAGCTCTCCACTCGGAACCTTCAAATGACCCGACTCGTCGCGCTCGTCGTACTTGTGTTGTTCTCCGTGCCTCGCCCCTCGACGGCGGATCCGGTCCCCCCGAAGCTTGTCGTCATCATCGTCGTGGATCAGATGCGCCGCGATTACGTGGAGGAATACGGCGGCAGGTGGACCAAGGGGCTGCGCCGCATCTTCGACGAGGGCGCGTGGTTCACGGAGGCCGCGTATCCGTACCTGACGACGCTCACCTGCGCCGGACACGCGACGATCGCCACCGGCACACTGCCTGCGGCGCACGGGATCGTCAACAACCAGTGGTGGGACCGCGACTCGCAACAGCTGGTCTCCTGCAGCGCGGACCCCACGGCGCAGGAGGTGCCCTACGACGGCAACCGACAACGTGGACCCGGCGGCGGCGCGCGCCTGCTGAAGGTGCCGACCTTCGCCAGCGCGCTGAGCGAGGCCACCCACGGCCAGGGCCGCGTCGTGACGCTGTCGCTGAAGCGCGCGTCGGCGACGATGCTCGCGGGGCAGAAGGGCGACGTCGTCCTGTGGATCCAGGGCGGTGGCCTGAGCTCGTCTACGACATACAGCACGTCGCCCGAGCCGTCCATCGCTCGATACCTCGATGCCCACCCCATTCTGGAGGACTTCGGCAAGGCGTGGGAGCGTCTCGGCAAGGCGAAGGACTACAAGTATGCGGACGACGGCGTCGCGGAGAAGCCGCCGTCGGAGTGGGACACGAAGTTCCCGCACATGATGCAGCCGCGCTCGGGCAAACCCACCACCTTCTTCTACGAGGCGTGGGGCGAGAGCCCGTTTGCGGACGCGTACATCGGACGGCTGGCCAGCGCCACCGTCGACTCGTTGAAGCTCGGACGAGGGGCAGCCACCGACTACCTCGCCGTCAGCTTCTCCTCGCTCGACGTCGTCGGCCACGACTTCGGCCCACGCAGCCACGAGGTCCAGGACATGCTGCTGCGCCTCGACGACGCTCTCGGCGCTCTGCTCGACACGCTCGACAAGAAAGTGGGCCGCGACAACTACGTGCTCGCCTTCACGGCCGATCATGGCGTCGCGACGATCCCGGAGCAGCTGACCGCGGAGGGCAAGGAGGCCGGCCGCCTGAAGATGACGAATCTGATGGCGCTGGCCGACGCCGTCGTCTCGAAAAAGTTCGGTCCCGGCCACTGGGTCGCCATCGAGGCGTATGCGGAGTTCTATTTCCGGATGGGTGTCTTCGATCGCATCGCTGCGGATCCCGATCTGCTCGCGGAGGTGATCAAGGTCCTGTCGGCGCAGGAAGGGGTGAAGGAAGTGATCGACGGCCGCACGCTGGCCGCGCCACCCGATCCCGCCGTGCCCGAGGACGCCGAGGTCACGGCCGCGCGCAAGAGCTACTTCCGGGGCAGGAGCGGCGATCTTCTCGTCATCCAGAAGCCGAACTGGATCTTCGTCTCCGAAGACAAGACGTTGATTCCCGGGAACGCCACAACGCACGGGAGCCCGTATCCCTACGACCAGCGGGTGCCGCTGGTGTTCTTCGGAGGCCACATCGCGAAGGGGCACTTCACCGAGACGTGTTCACCGGCCGATATTGCCCCGACGTTGTCGCGCATCACCGGAGTGCCGCTCCCGACGGCGACGGGGCAGGTGCTGAAAGAAGCGCTGCCGGTTCAATAGGGATCAGGGGCCAGGCCAGAAGCAGATCGCCTGTAGCGCAGGCCTTCAGGCCTGCTCTTGGATGCAGGGTGCAAAAAGGTGCCGGGCGCAAGGCAACGCGACACACGACCAACCTCGTCTAAGTACGACGGGGCGACTCAGTTCGCTCGTCGTGTGCTCGCCGTCGTCCGTCGCATTCCCCCCGGTCGTGTCGCCACGTACGGCGATGTCGCACGGCTGGCTGGACGTCCGCGGGCCGCGCGAGCTGTCGGGAACTTGATGCGCGGCGGACGGCTCGGCCAGGCGCCGTATCACCGCGTGATTGCCGCGGAAGGCCGCTTGGGCGGCTACGGCGGGAACGAGCCCCTGAAGGCGGCCCTGCTCAGGAGCGAGGGCCTGATCGTCGCCAGCGGCCGCGTGCGGCGGTTTCACGACGTCCGCTGGCCCCGGTCGAATGGACAGTGAACCTCAGGCTCGCGGCCTCGTAGATTCAAGAGTGGCCCGCCGGCCGTGCCCGGGCAACGCCAGCAGCCGATGCCGCCGTCTAACCGAACAGATGCCGAGAATGCCGCCGAGTCGGCGCTCGTGGCGCGATGCCGCCAGGGCGACGCGGCCGCGTTCGAGGCCGTCTACCGCCGGCACGCGCCGCGGGTGTTCAGCCTGGCCTGCCGAATGACGGGGTCCCGGGCCGACGGCGAGGACCTGCTGCAGGAGATCTTCCTCCTCGTCCACCGGAAACTCGAAGGCTTCAAGGGCGAGGCGTCGCTCGGCACGTGGATCTACCGGCTGGCGGCGAACTGCTGCGTGGACTTCCTGCGCAGCCGACAGCATCGGGACCGCCAGGCCACCGAGGAACTCGACGACGCCGTGATGCCGGCGCGATCGGCGCCGGGACTGCGCGTCGAGCAGCTGGATCTCGAGCGGGCCATCGAAAGATTGCCGCCCGGCTATCGGGCGGCATTCGTGCTGCACGACGTGGAAGGGTTCGAGCACGCGGAAGTGGCGCGGCTGCTCGGCATCGCGGAAGGGACCTCGAAGTCCCAGGTGCACAAGGCGCGGTTGAAGATCCGCGCGATGCTGGCCTCGCGGCCGGCGATGGGTTTGTGACTCGATCATGACCTGCGATCTCGCGCGCGAACGCATCGGCGGGCTGGTGGACGGCGACCTGGATAGCGCCGCCCGCGCCGAGCTCCACGCGCACCTGGCAACCTGCGTGTCGTGTGCCGCGCTCGCCGAGGATCTCGAGGTCGTGCGGCGTGCCTCGCGCAGCCTGCCGACGCTCGATCCGCCCGAGCGCGTGTGGACCGCGATCGCGCGCCGGCTCCCGGTTCAGGCCATCGATCGTTCGGCGGCCCGCTCGCGCGAGTGGATCAAGGTGACGCTGGCGGTCGCCGCGGTGCTCCTGGCGGCCGTGGCCATCACGATGCTCGTGCGTCGAGGGCGATCCGCCGAGTCGCAGGTCGCCGAGAACGCGGCGCCCGCGACGCAGGCGCCGGCCCAGCCTGCACCGCAGTCGGGCGGGCAGACCGCCGACTCCGCCGACCTGAAATCGCTGCAGTCGGAGCTGCAGCAGGCCGAATCGCACTACGAGAATGCAATCCAGAAGCTCGAGACGCTGGCGAAGGACCGCCGCACGCTGAACCCGCAGGATGCGGCCATCCTGCAGAAGAACCTGCTGCTCATCGACTCGGCGATCGGCGAGAGCCGCGCCGCGCTCAAGGCGCAGCCGGCCAACGAAATGGCGCAGGAGAGCCTCTTCGAGGCGTTTCGCTCGAAAATCGCGCTGCTACAGGACACCATCTCGCTCATCAACGAGATGCGCAAGGGCAACCAGGCGGAAGCGGCGCGCATTGCCGACGGCCTGAACAAATCGTGACAAGGACCCGACCCATCGTGAGACTCATCACCGCTCGTCTGCTTTCGTCGTTCGCCGTTCTCGCGCTGACCTCGGCGCCGGTCGCCGCTCAGCCTCCCGCGCCGCCGGTGGTGCGCATCGTGCGCGTCGCGCCGGAGCGCGCGGCGTGGTTCGAGCGCTTCGAAGACAGCCGGCGGGGTCCCGAGGCGGTCGAGACGATCTCGAAGACGTTCAAGGTCGGGGCGGGCGCCTCGCTGGACGTCTCGAACCTGTCCGGCGACGTCATCGTCATCGGCGTGAGCGGTGATCAAATCACGGTCGTGGCGACGAAGCGAGCCCGCGGTGCCGAGGCGAAACAGGCCTTGAACGACATCAACATCGCCATGCGCCAGACCGCCGACCGCGTCGAGGTCAGGACCGAGTTCGGGCGGCGCGACTCCGAAGCCGAAGTCGACTACAAGGTGGAGATGCCGACTGACGCGTCGCTGAACGTGCGGACGATCTCGGGCGACATCAACGTCTCGAACGTGCACGGCGACGTGCAGGTGGACTCGACGAGCGGCGACGTGCAGGCGTCGGGCACGCCACGACTGACGCATCTGGCGACCGTGTCAGGCGACGTGCGGATGGACGAGGCGGGCACGCCGGATACGTTCACTGGAGGAACGGTGAGCGGCGACTTCGTGGCGAGGGAGCTCAAGGCCCGAGCGGTCGAGATCACCACGGTGAGCGGCGATGTGACGCTCACGAACATCACCTGCGACCGCGCGCAGATCAAGACCGTGAACGGATCGGTCGGCTACACGGGACCACTGGCGAAGGGGGGCCGCTACGAGCTGAACAGCCACTCTGGGGACGTCAACCTCTGGCTGGTGGGTGATGCCGGTTTCGAGCTGACGGCCAAGACTTTCAACGGGGAGGTCCGGACGGACCTGCCGATCACGATGTCGCAGACGCCGCACGGCGGCGGCATGCCGGGCCTGCCCGGGAATCACGAAATCCGTGGCACCTTCGGCGACGGCAGCGCCCTGGTCGTCGTCCGGACGTTCAGCGGCGACGTCACGGTTGGGAAAGCGGGCCCGGCGCAAAAACAGAAAGCCGGCAAGAAAGACAAATGAAAAATGTCAGAATGCACAAATGACGAGTGAACAATCTCGCGAGACGTAGTCATTCTTCATTTTTCATCTATCCGACGGCCATGAGGTCGAACTGCTCATGATGCAGATGGACGTCGGGTTTCAGGGTGAGCGGCCGTCCGAGCGCTGACTGCAGATCCCGCAGGACGCCGGCTTCCTCTTCCTTCAGCGCCCGCGCGATGTCGGGGTTCACGCGCAGCACCACGCCGTGGCCGTTCAGGTCCATGTTCAGCTTCTTCACTTCCGCAAGGATCTCGTAGCAGATCGTCGAGCTCGACTTGATGACGCCGCTGCCCGAGCAGTACGGGCAGGGCTCGGTCAGCACGCGCTCGAGGCTCTGCTTGACCCGCTTCCGGGTGACGACAATCAGCCCGAAGTCGGACACCTGCACCGCCTTTGACGGCGCGCGGTCGCGCCGCAATTCCTGCTCGATGGCCTGGAAGACCTTCTGGCGGTTCTTCTTCTCCTCCATGTCGATGAAGTCGAGCACGATGATGCCGCCGAGATCGCGCAGGCGCATCTGGCGGACGATCTCGCGGGCCGCCTCGAGGTTCGTCTTCACGATGGTGTCTTCGAGCCGGCCGGCCGTCCGCTTGCCGACGTAGCGGCCGGTGTTGACGTCCACCGCCACGAGCGCCTCGGTCTGATTGATCACGATCGAGCCGCCGGACTTCAGCCACACCTTGCTGCGAAGCGCCTTGTCGAGCTCGGCCTGGACGCCGTACTCCTCGAAGATCGGGAAGTTCTTGTTGTAGTGCTTCACCTTGCTGGCGAGCGACGGCATCATCCGATCGACCAGCTCCTGCACGCGCTGGTATTCCTGGTAGCTGTCGATGCGAATGGCCGTGTAGTCGTCGGTCAGCAGGTCGCGAAGCAGCTTCGCGACGAGGCTCTGCTCGCGGTACACGACCGCCGGCGCCTTCATCGTGTCGAGCTTCTGCAGGTTCTCCCTCCAGATCCGGTTGAAGTACTGCAGGTCGCTGAGGATGTCCTCGCTCGGACGGCCCGACGCGGCGGTGCGGATGATGATGCCGCCCTTGAACCCTTCCTTCTCGCGGAAATCCCGCACGATGGAGCGCAGGCGGGAGCGCTCCTCGCGCGAGTCGATCTTCCTCGAGACGCCGACGTGGTCCACCGTCGGCATGAAGACCAGGAACCGTCCGGCCAGCGAGGCGTGGGACGTCAGGCGCGCGCCCTTCGTGCCGAGCGGCTCCTTGACGACCTGCACGACGATTTCCTGTCCTTCGTGCAGCAGCTGCTCGATGCGAGGCTCCTCGCGAGGCTCCTGCGGCCTGGCGCCGCGCCGCCCCTTACCTCCCTCGCCCCCCTTGCCCCCCTCGCCTCCCTTGCCCTCTTTCGCCTCCTCCGCCTCATCCCCGTCGTCCACGTCCTCGAGGTTCGCGAGCACGTCCGAGACGTAGAGAAATCCGTCACGTTCGAGGCCGATGTCCACGAACGCCGACTGCATGCCGGGCAGCACTTTCGACACCCGGCCCTTGTAGATGTTGCCGACGACGCCGCGCTGGCGTTCGCGTTCGACGAACAGCTCTGCGACGAGGTCGTCCTCGAGGATGGCGACGCGGGTTTCGTGATCGTTCGAGGAGATGATCATCTCCTTGGTCATTCAGCCCTCAAATCTCTGGTGGCCAGCCGCATGGGCAGGCCTGAAGGCCTGCGCTACAGGCGCGGGGCCTCAATTCGTGAATCGCCGCATGCGGACGTTCAGGATCAACCCGAAGCCCGTGAGCGTCGCGATGAGGGACGAGCCGCCGTAGCTCATGAGCGGCAGCGTCAATCCCTTCACCGGAGCCAGGCCGGCGGACATGGTGACGTTGTAGAACACCTGGAACGTGAAGCTCGCCAGGATCCCGAGCACGAGAAACGACCCGAGCCGGTCCTTGGAGAGTCGCGCCGCCTCCAGGGAGCGCGTGATGACGAGCAGATACAACCCGAGGGCGATGAGCACGCCCACGAAGCCCTGTTCCTCGGCCCACGCCGAGAAGATGAAATCCGTCGAGGCCACCGGCAGGAAGCGCAGCTGCCCCTGCGTCCCCTTCATGAACCCTTTGCCCCACAACCCGCCCGACCCGACGGTGATGCGGGCCTGGATCTGCTGGTAGCCCGCGCCCCGCGTGTCTTTCGACGGGTCGATGAACATCATGATTCGCGACTTCTGGTAGTCCTTGAGCCCGAACTTCCAGACGACCGGCGCCGCGAGCACCGCAGCGAGCGCGAGAATGCCGAGAATGCGCATCGGCAGGCCGGCGACGTACGCGACAGCCAGGTAGACGGGGATGAGCGTCACCGCGGTGCCCAGATCCGGCTGCCGCGCAATCAGCAGGAACGGGACAACCGTCAGCGCGGCGCCCGTCATCAGGTCGCCGCCGGTCGGCTGCATCCGCCGGCTCTCGCCGAAGAACTTCGCCAGCACGAGCGCGACGGCCAGCTTGGCGAACTCCGACGGCTGCAGGTTGAAGAACCCGAGGGGGATCCATCGCCGCGCGCCGCCGCGGACGACGCCGAAAAACGCCACGTAGAGCAGCAGGAGAATGGTGAAGCCGTAGATCCAGTGCGACTTGTCCGCGAGCGTGCGGTAGTCGATCGTCAGCGCGACGAGCATCGCCAGCAGGCCGAGCGCGAGCGCGTAGAGCTGCGAGATGTAGAGGCGCGGCGTGGTGGTCTGCGTCGCGCTGTAGATCATCGTGATGCCCATGGCGACGATGATCAGCACCGTCACCAGGAGCAACCAGTCGAGGTGGAAGGTCAGCCGACGCTCGATGAACGCCACGTAAAATCAGTTGCCCTCGACGGGCGAGGTGTGATGGCCCATCGGATCCGAGAAGTCGAGGTGCAGCCCCTCGTGAGTGGGCGGCGGCGGCAGCGGCCGGCCGTCCTCCTTCGCGAAGAACGTGTCCAGGATGTGATGCGCGACGCGCGCGGCGTTGCCGCCGTGGATGCCGTGCTCGAGAAAGACGACGCCGGCGATCCGTGGCTTGTCGCGCGGCGCGAAGAACACGAACCAGCCGTTGTCGCGCAGGTCCTTTCCGCTGCGCGAGGCCGCCGCGCGGCCCTGGTTCGAGATGACCTGCGCCGACCCGGTCTTGCCGCACACGTCCTTCCCGGCGATGCGGGCGGTGCCGCCGGTGCCTGCGGCGTTGACGACCATCCAGAGGCCGTCGCGGATGGCCCCGAGGATCTCCGGCTTCATCTCGATCGTGGACTGCGGTGCCGGCGTCGGCACGGGCGCCCAGCCGCTCCCGGTGTCCTCCGCCTTGATGAGGTGCGGGGTCACGCGCACGCCGCCGTTGGCCAGCGTCGCCATGTAGACGGCCATCGACACGGGCGTCACCGATACCTGGCCCTGGCCGATGGACACCGAGATGGTCTCGCCCGCGTACCACTTCTCCCCGGTGCGCTGCTTCTTCCACGCGGTGGACGGCACGAGGCCGGCGACCTCGTTCGGCAGATCGATACCGCTGATCGCGCCGAGGCCGAGCAACGTCGCCCACTTGTGGATGCGATCGACGCCGAGCATGTTGCCGACGGTGTAGAAGAACACGTCGCACGACTGCTCGATGGCGTGGCGCAGGTCGATGGCGCCGTGGCCCCCCTTCTTCCAGCACTTGAAATACCGGCCGTAGAAGTTGGCGCCGCCGGCGCAGTGCACCTTGAAGTCCGGCGTGATAATCCCTTCTTCAAGCGCGGCCAGCGCAACGGCCATCTTGAAGGTCGAGCCCGGCGAGTAGCGCCCCTGAATCGCGCGGTTCTGCAGCGGCCGCAGATCATCGGTGTTCAGGGAGGCCCACGTGACGCGGTCGATGCCGGCCGCGAACGCGTTCGGGTCGTACGCCGGACGGCTCGTGAAGCCAAGCACCTCGCCAGTGCGCGGGTCGAGCACTACCGCCGCGCCGTTGAACCCGGACGCCGCAAAGCCGTCCTCGATCGCCTTCTGGATGTCGTAGTCGACGGTCAGCCGCAGCCGGCGCCCTTCGACAGGCTCCACCCGCTCGAGCTCGCCCATCTCGCGGCCGACGCTGTTGACGATCACGGTACGCGCGCCGTCCTGGCCCATCAGCAGCGCGTTGTGCGCCTTCTCGAAACCGGCCTGCCCCACGACAGCGCCGCTCTTCAGCGCCGAATCCGCGTCCACTTGCTGGTCGGTTGCCTCGCCCACATAACCGAACAGATGCGCGCCGAGCTCGTCTTCCGGGTACTGGCGCGTCGGCACCTGCTGCACGACGACGTCCGGCAGCTCGTAATCGAGGCGCCGGGCGCTGATGGCCGCTACCTGCGCGAGCGTCGCGTTCTCGATGACGACGATCGGGCGGTACGAGGGCTCGCGCCGGTGGCGATCGACGATGTCGCGCACGCCGCGCTCGTCGACGCCCGCAACCTCCGCCACCAGATGCACGGTGCGGTCGAGATCGGTCGTCTTCAAGCGAACGATCGAGACGTTGAACGTCGGCCGGTTCTCGACGAGCACGCGGCCGTTGCGATCGAAGAGGACGCCGCGCGGCGCGCGAAGCGCAAGCTCGCGCTGGTGGTTGTTCTCCGCCATCTCACGAAACTGCTCGTGCTCGATGATCTGGAAGAACCAGAACGTGCCGGCCAAGACCAGGAAGGCCGCGACCACGGCCACCCGCAGCACGGTGAGCCGGATGAACGAGACTTTCCGCTCCTCAGACTGTCGACTCATGGCCATGGCCTACTCCAGCCGGCGCGTCGCGCGGAACCCGTTGGCGCGCTCGTTCTGACGCCGCTCCGCCGCACCCGGAATCAGCTCGAGCGCCTGCAGAATCACGACGCCCACGATCGCGTTCGCGGCCGCCTGCCCGAGCACTCCTGCCCACGGAAAGCCAAAGTGCGCGATGCCGAGCAGCTCGTACAGACCCATGAAGATCACCGCGTGGATGATCGTGCTCCCGAAAAACGTCACGAACCGCGGGAGGACGCCCGTGACGATGAATTGCGTGCTGGCCTGACCCACGACGTATCCGACGACGGTGTTGGCCAGGCTCCCGATCCCGATCATCGAGGTGTGCTTCCCCATCATGATGCCACCGCTCAGGGCGTCCTGCCCGAGGCCGGCGCACATCCCGGCGAGCAGTCCCACCGTGGGCCCGGAGGTCATCGCGATGTAGACGACGGCGATGAGCGTCAGGTCGAGCGGCGCCGTGCCGAGCATCAGCATGTTGCCGAGCTTGGTCTGCAGGCTGACGGCCACCACGAGCGCGATGACGTTGATGAGCGTCTTCACCGCCCACCGCCCGTCGGAGGGCTCGGTTGGGGCTTCGGTTGCGGTTTGGGCGGCTTGGACGGCGCCGCGGGGGCGACCTGCGGCGCGGCGGGCCTGGTCGGCAGTGCCGTCGACGGCTTGGCGGCCGGCGCTGACGGCC
>JBKPSY010000181.1:0-4981 GCA_046735235.1 Acidobacteriota bacterium
CTCAACCGCGCGTACGACATCGACGAGGCGCGGCCGTGGTGGAAGGTCCGGATCATCGCTGTCGGCCTCACGCTCGGCGTCGCGCTGCTCGTCCTTATTGCGCTCACGCTGGTGCTCGCCGGGCCGACATTTGCCCGGCACCTCGGGCAGACCACCGGCTGGGGCGCTCCCTTCGAGTGGACCTGGCTCATCGTGCAGTGGCCGCTCGTCTTCGCGCTCGTCGTCTTCGGCGTCGGCCTCGTATACTACTTCGGCCCCGACGCCGAGCAGGACTGGGCGTGGATCACGCCCGGCGCGGTTGCCGCCACGCTGCTATGGCTGATCGCATCGCTCGTCTTCAAGCTCTACGTCGCGAAGTTCACCGATTACGAGGGCTCTTATGGCACGGTCGGCGGCGTCATAGTGGTGCTGCTGTGGTTCTACGTGTCAGGGATCGCTCTCCTTGTCGGCGCCGAGATGAACGCGGAGATCGAGCACGCATCGCCGCACGGCAAGGGACCGGGGCAGAAGAGCGCGGCGGGGAAACGGATCATTGGCCTGCGCGCTGCGCGCGCGTACCGCGAGGCACAGGAACGACGAACGACGAACGGAAAATGAAGAATGAAGAACAGGGGAAGAGCATGCGCGCCTGAGTTCGTGCGACAATCCGACGCCTCACGGCAGATCGGAGATTCGCATGCGCCTGCTTCCCGCCCTCGCGGCGGTTGGGATCGCGATAGTCACGGTTCAGTCCCCTGCTCACGCCCAGGCCCGCCCCGGCCGCGTGTTCGTGCTCGACCAGTGGGCCCCATCGGTGACCGCACTCGACCTCTCTGGCACCGTCGTGCGCACGGCACCGCTGGAGGGGTCGCCGTCGATCCTTCTGCGGACGCCTGACAGCAAGCTTCTGGTCGTCCTCGATCGCGGCACAGGCAAAGATGCCGGCGACGCGGGATTCCAGGCGAAGACGAAGTCCTCCGCCACGATTCTCGATGCCGGCACGCTTGCGACGCGCGCGCGCGTCGAGCTCGGAAGCGGACTCGAGACGACGACGATGCTGAGCGCCGCGGGCGGTCGGCTTGCGGTGATCTGCCCGGGATACGTCAGCAAGAAGGGCGACGAGAACCAGCCGCGCGAGCTCGTAACGGTCGATCTGGCGGGCGGCAAAGTCGCGGGACGCGTCCCGCTCGCAAGGCCGGTATCCGCGTTCTTCGCCACGCCCGATGGCGCGACGGCGATCGTCCTGTCGCACCGCGACACGCCGAAATCGGCGGCGGCCGAGCTCCAGCTGATCGATCTCAAGACCTCGACGAGCGTCGCCACGCTGACGCTCGAGGGCGATCCGAGAAACCCCGTCCTCGCCCCCAGCGGCAAGTTCGTCTATCTCCTGGACAAGGGCAAGCCATCCGGCAACCCGGACAAGAACGTCAACGGGCGCGTGCACGTGGTGTCGCTCGCGAGCCGCAAAGTCGAAACCGTCCACGACGTGGGATCGAAGCCGCGCGGGTTCGTGCTGGACGAAGGCGGCGGACAGCTGCTGCTGCTCAGCGATCCCACGCCAGTGAAAGGCGCGAAGGACCAGCCGGGCGAGCTGCGCGCGTTCCGGGGCGCCAGCGTCGTCGGGCCAATGGCGACACTGCCGTACCCCGAGCTCGTGCGCGCGACGGCCGACGGCAAGCGCCTCTTCATCGTCAGCGGCGCGGGCGTCACGACATTCGGCACGCACGACCTCGGCAAGCTCGGCGAGTGGCGCGATCGCGGCCTCGCGACGATCACGTTCGACATCACGCCGGACGGGCGTCGCGCGCTTTCCGTGTATCAGCAGAATCTCTACACGTACGACAACGAGAAGGGCGGCCTGATCGACAAGCGTGTCACCGGCAGCTCGATGTCGCGCCTCGCGGCGGCGCTCGACGCGTCTGCCGCCACCGAGAGCTCGAAGGCCGCGGGCATCCGCGCGGCACGGGAGAAAGGCAAGTCGCACTACTCCTACACCGAGTACACCGTGCGGGACCCGGATCAGTCGCTGGCGATCACTCCGGACAGCAAGGTCGTTTACGTCATCAACCGCCAGACCTCCGATGTCACGCTGGCCGACACCGAGACCGGCAGAGTCATCGAGAAGGTGGGCGCGGATGGTTATGCCGTCGATTTCATGCCCGGGGCGGGCGTGGCGCTGGTGACCAGCACGACGGCGGTCCATGCGATCGACCTGACGACGCACGAGGTCGTGCAGAACTGGTCGAGCAAGGACTACAACTTCGACCGGGCCGAGATCTCAGCGGACGGCAAGGCCGCGGTCGTCAACGGCAACACGGCCGTGCTGCTGATCAGCGGAGGATCGGGAAAGCCGGTCGGCAAGCTGTCGCCGTTCAAGCGCGTCGCGGATCTGGAGGTGGACTGGGGCGTCCGGTGAACTGACCCAGAGACTCAAGATGTCCATCGACGTGAAATTTCTCGAGCAGGTCTATGAGCGCTTCAACGCTCGGGACATCGAGGCCGTGCTCGCGGCACTGCACCCTGATGTCACCTGGGCTAATGGCATGGAGGGAGGGCACGTTGCCGGGCGTGAGGCCGTCCGGAGCTATTGGACCCGGCAATGGGCAATGCTCGACCCGCACGTCGAGCCGACTGCCTTTTCGACAGGGTCGGACGGCGAGACGATCGTCGAGGTCCACCAGACAGTGCGCGATCTCCAGGGAGCGTTGTTGGTTGACCAGATGGTCGGCCACATCTTCAGGATCGAGAACGGCTTGATCACGCGCTTCGACATCCGCGAGGCGTGAGAGACGGGCCATGCCTGGCAGGCCTGACCGCCTTCGCCAAGGCTTCGGCGAGTCCGCGATCGGAGATCGCCTTAATGGCTCCTGGTCAAGAAGCGCTTCTGGCAGGCGATCGCTTCCGCCCGCACCTTAGCAAACTCGGGCGCGTCTCGAACCTTCGCAAAGAAGACGTCGGAGTCCACGGCCGGATACGAGCAGTAGTTGCTCTCCACGGCGCGTTGAAGAAGCGCGAGCGCAGCGGGGGTTTGCCCGCAGTAGGCGAGGTTCGCCGCGAACAAGTAATTCGCTTCCGGATCTCCTGACGGAGTCACAGTACCGGCCATCCTGGCGATCTCTGCGGCCGGGGCGTGCCGTGCGCAGGCGACGACCATGTCGTAGCTCGCCCACTGCGGGACGTGCGGAGGTCCGAGCCTGATGGCCTGCTCGTCCTTGCCCTCGCGGAGCAAGGTCGCAATCGACAGCGCGCGGCCGACATCCGATTCCGGATCAAGGTTCAGGAAATCATGAGCGCGGGGATAGTCGCCACGCGCAGCGAACAGGATCGCGCACGATCGCAGACCGCCGTTCCAGGTGTGACGATCGATCGTGTAGGCCTTGTTGCATTCCGCGGCGGCTTCGTCCCACTGACCCGCATACCGCAGCGCGTAGCTCATGATGTAGTGGACATCGGCGTTGTCTGGCCGCCGCCGAATGAGGTCGCGTGCCTCGTCAATCGCTTTGGCGATGTCGCCGCCTTCCGCATACATGCCGGTGAGGTACGCGCTGCCCGCGATGTAGTTCGGCGCCAGTGCAACCGAGCGGCCGACGGCTACGAACGCGCGCTCCACCGTCGAGCTGCCGCCGGTGCCGTATCGCCCTTCGACGTAGTACCGCCGGCCGAGCCAGAACCATGCGGGCGCAAAGCCCGGATCGAGCGCGACCGACTGTTCGAGCCACGCAATCGCCCGCTTGTTGTCCACCGTGCCCTGCGGGATCGCCACCGCGCGGAGATACAGGTCGTAGGCGGCTTCGTTGCGCGGAGTGGTGCCGCTGTCGGTGCTGAACGCGGGCGCTCCGAGCGCCGAGGCCAACGGGCCCTGGGCGCGGGCGGTGATGCGCGCGCGGAGCTCGAGCATGTCGTGGCCGGACGCATCGATGGTGTCGCGCCACAACAGGCGGCCGGTACTGGCCTCTATGGCTTCGAGCGTGACCTGCAACTGGCCGGCATCGCGAACGAAGTGTCCCGTGACAATGGAATCCGCCTTCATCTCGGCGCCGGCCTTTCGCGGATCGACGCCGGCCTGGAGGAATTTCTGCGTTGCCGAGAAGGGACGCACGGACAGCCCGCGCGCATAACTCAGCGCAGTGGCCAGCTCGTCGGCCAATGCCAGGCCGAGGTAGTCGGTGGCGTTCGGGTTGCGAACGTCCTGCAAGGGAAGCACGGCGACAGTCTTCACCGGAGCGGTGATCGCAGTTGACGCTTTCCGAACGTAGATGCCGCCGATGACGAGGAGCGCGCTGATTGCCATCGCGGCGAGGGCAATCCACGGACGACGGATGCGCGACTGCGCGTGCCTGCGTTCGGCAGCTTCCTGTCGCGCACGCCCCTCGTCGAGGCGCGCGCGTTCCGTGCGGCGTGCGTCGAGCGATCGGAGACGGGCGGCCACTTCCGCCGCACCGCGGATGCGCCTGGTCGGGTCTCCGTAAGTCGCCGAGGCGATGTCCTCGCGCAACACCGGATCCTGGATGGCGTCGTCCCAGCCCGTCGAGACGGGTCGCCGGAAGTCTCCCGCGATGGCCTGATACAGGATCACTCCGAGCGCGTACACGTCGGACAGCGCGGTTGCGGGCGCTCCGGCAATGACTTCGGGGGCGAGATACAACACGGTGCCGGTCAGCGACTCAGCTCCGGTCACCGTCACGCTGGTGATGCCAAGCGCCCTGAGGCGTGAAGAGTCGGTCAGGGAGGCGCTGCCGAAGTCGGCCACCTTGATCTGCCGGACACCGCCCGGCGACCGCTTGACCAGGATGTTGGCCGGTTTCAAGTCGCGATGCAGCACGCCGGCGGCATGCGCGGTGGCCACCGCCTCTGCGATCTCGGCCACGATCTCTATCCGAGTGGCGAGAGGAACGGCGGAGAGGCCGCCCTGCGCATCCGCCCATTCGGCGAGGTTCTCACCTCCATATTCGCTCTCGATGAAGTACGGCGGCTTCTGAAAGTTCCACTCGAGGACGCGGAC
>JBKPSY010000182.1:0-14404 GCA_046735235.1 Acidobacteriota bacterium
CTGCCGTGACAGGGCAGCGTTCTAACCAACTGAACTACGACCCCGACTTTTTGGTGGGCGGTACAGGACTCGAACCTGTGACAGCCGGCGTGTAAAGCCGGTGCTCTACCAACTGAGCTAACCGCCCGGCCTACAGGCAGCGTCCTTACCACGCACCGAACAACAGATTATAGCCAGCCGGCGACAAGCCCGTCAATCGACCGCTCAGCGCGCCAGCCACGCCCGGAAAACGAGCAGCAGAAGCGCCACGAACAGCCCGATCAGGGCCCGGTATTCCTTGTTTCGCCAGGCGCGCTCGAACGAGAAGCGGCGCTGCACCCTCGGCGCGCGTGCTTCGGCGTACGCGTCGTAGGCGTCACCGAAGCGCGCTCGAAGAAATGCCTCTTCCGTCCGGATTGCCGCGCCGATCGTCGAGGCCATGTAGAGAAACACGAGACCCGCGACGAGGATCGACCGGCAGCCGACGGCGATGCCGAGCGCCATGATCGACGATCCGAGGTAGAGCGGGTGTCGCGTGAAGCGATACGGGCCCGACGTGGTGACTTCGCGGCTCTTTTCGAGATGGCCGGCTGCCCAGATACGGATCGCTTCGCCGAGCGCTCCGATCGCGGCACCCGCGATCAGCGACTCGCGCGACGGCGCAGCGAAGTAGAGCACGGCGATCGCGAAGACGAACCCGAGCGTCACGCGACGTCGGGCGAGGGCTCGCGCCAGGGCTTCCATCACGCGTGCTTCCCCGCCGCGCGATCGAGGCGCGCCTCAGCCGCCGCGAGCACCTCGTCCACGGTGATGTCGTCGAGACAGCGCGTGGCGCGATGGCACCGCCGCTTGTGGTGGCACTCGCATCCGGAAAACCGCGACACGGTGACGTCCGAGACGGACCAGGGCCCGTTGCGCGCGGGATCGGTCGGCCCGTAGAGGCCGACGATCGGCGTGCCCGCCGCCGCCGCGAGATGAATCGGACCGGTGTCGCCGGAGACCACCAGCGCCGCAGACGCGAGCAGCGTCATGAGGTGCGGCAGGGTCGTGGCGGGCGCAAGCTCCGCCGCGCCGTGAGATGAGTCCACTACGGCGCGCGCGAGCGCTTCCTCGCCCGGTCCCCAGGTGACGACCGAGCGCAGGTTGCGCGACGCGCGGAGACCGGCTGCGAGCGCGCCGAAGCGATTTGGCGCCCACTGCTTGTTCGGCCAGCCGGCGCCGGGGTTCAACAGCGCCAGCCGCTCATTCGAGCGCGCTTCGCTGGACGGCTTGAGGGGCACGCGAATCTCGCCTGACTCGACGCCCACGGCGCGCACCAGCTCGAGGTTCTTCGCGATGACATGACGCGCGGTTCCGGGGGTGACGTCTTCGGTGTAGAAGCGACGGGCCATCGGCTCGCGCAGCGCGTCGCGCGAGAACCCGACGACGCGGCGCGCGCCCGAGCCTCGGGCGAGAATCGCCGATTTCAGCAATCCCTGAAAATCCAGCGCGACGTCGTACCCGTTCGCGCGGAGACCGCGCATCGCGCCGAGGAACGCGCCCACCGAGCCGCCCTCGATCGCGATCGGACGCACGTCCAGGTCGAAGAGATCCAGGACCGACCGGTGCTTCTGCTCCACCAGCCAGTCGATGCGGGTGCCCGGCAGCGCGCGCGTGATCGCCGCCACCGCGGGCACGGTATGCACGATGTCCCCAAGCGCCCCGAGCCGGACGACGAGCAACGTCACCCGAGAATCCTCTTCACGAGGTCGCGGGTCGAGTGGTCTTTGGGATCGCCGCAGATCGCCGTCCGTCCGCCGTACGCCTCCACGATCGCGCGCTCGGGCACGGTCTCGACGGTGTAATCGGTGCCTTTGCAGTGCACGTCGGGCTTCAGCCGCGTGAGCAGGTCGCCCACGGTGTCCGCGTCGAAGAGGACGACGTAGTCCACCCCGCGCAGCGCGGCGATCATCTCGGCCCGTGCCGTCTCGTCGAGGATCGGCCGCGACGGCCCTTTCAGGCGGCGTACTGAGGCGTCGGCGTTAACGGCGACGACAAGGCGATCGGCTTCTTCCGCCGCCGCCTGCAGATAGCGCACGTGACCGACATGCAGCAGGTCGAAGACGCCGTTGGCAAACGCGATCGTCTGGCCGGACGCCCGATCCGCCGCCACGAGGCGCTCGAGCTCTTCGATCGACACCACCGGCATCAGCGTGCCGCGTCGCGGCCAATCGCCGACGCGAGCTCCGCCGGCGAGACCGTGGCCGTCCCGCGCTTCATCACCACGAGCCCACCCGCGTAGTTCGCGAGCCGCGCGGCCTCCGAGAACGTCGCGCCCGCGGCCAGCGCCAGCGTCAGGGTCGCGATCACCGTGTCGCCCGCGCCGGTGACGTCGGCGATCTCGTCGGATCCGAAGATGGCGATGTGCTCCGTCGGCGCGTCGGGTTGAAACAGCGCCATCCCGCGGCTGCCGCGCGTGATGAGCACCGCCTCCATCCCGGTCCGCTTCAGCACCGCCCGTCCGGCCCGCTCGAGCACGTCGGCGCGATCGTCGATGGAAACACCGAGCAACTGCTCGACTTCGCTCTCGTTGGGCGTGCACGCCGTGACGCCGTGATACCGCAGCGTCTCGTGGCGCGAGTCCACCAGGATCGGCACCCGGCGCCCGCGTGAGGCGCGCGACAGGTCACGGCGGAGCGTCTCGACCAGGGCTGGCGTGATCAGGCCGGAGCCGTAGTCCGACACCAGCACCGCGTCGGCGCTCTTGATCGCGCGTCGCGCGGCCGCGACAAACGCGCGCGCCGTCGCCGCGTCTGGCCCGGACGCCTGGATGCGATCGATCCGCACGACCTGCTGTTTCGCGGAATGGACGCCGCCGGCGAGAATCCGCGTCTTGAGCGGCGTCTCGTAGCCGCGCGGCCGCACGAGCACGTCGCGGCGCACGCCGCGCGGCAGGCTCGCCACCACGCGACGGCCGGCGCCGTCCTGGCCGACACGCGCAGTCAGCACCGCGCGTCCCCCGAGCGCCGCGACGTTCGCCGCGGCGTTGCCCGCGCCGCCCGGGACGACGATCGTCTGGTCGTAGCGCAGGATCAGCACCGGCGCTTCGCGTGAGACGCGCTCGACGCGGCCGTAGATGAACTCGTCGGCGAGCAGGTCGCCGAGGACGGCCACGGTGCGGCCGCGAAACGCACGCACGAGCGACTGGAGGCGCTCGGGAGTCGGGGGGGCTACTGTCGGTCGTCTGGGCATGCCGTCACTCGGGCTGGCGCGGGATCCGCGCATCGGCCACGATCACATCCGCCGCATCGGCCAGCGTGTTGACGATGGCGAAGGGCTGCAGGCCGTGGGGAGGCTCCGCCTCGATTTCCGCGCCATAGCCGGTCCGCACGAGAATTCCCCTCGCACCGGCGTTCTTCGCCAGTTCAACGTCGAGCCACTTGTCGCCGATCACGAACGAGCGCGCGACGTCGAGGTCGAGATCGCGCGCCGCGTCTTCCACCATCCCCGGCGCCGGCTTTCGGCATCGGCACACACGCCGGTAGCCCTCGACGACGCCCTCTGGATGGTGCGGGCAGTAATAGTATCCGTCGAGGACGATCCCGTCGCGGGCGAAGAGCGCCGCCAAATGCTGGTGCGCAGCCCGGACGAAGGTCTCGTCGAAGTAGCCGCGCGCGACGCCCGCCTGGTTGGTGACGAGCACCAGCGCAAACCCGGCGTCCCGAAGCCGGGCGAGGGCCGCGCCGACGCCCGGAAACAGCGCCATCAAATCCAGCCGATCCAGGTAGTTCCGCTCTTCGATCAGCGTGCCGTCGCGATCCAGAAAGACGGCCGGTGTCATGCGGCCGGTACGGTGGCGCCGCCGCGACCGAGCAGGTCTCCGAGCGCGTCCGTCACGCGGTCGGCTGAAATGCTCCGCATGCAGCGGTGGTCGAGCGGGCACTGGCGCAGCTCACAGGGGCGGCACCATCCGTCGCCGGCGACGAGGGCGCGGCGCGCGTGTCCGGGATGCGGCAGCGGAGACGTGCGGTGCTCGTCGGTCGGGCCGAAGATGCCGGCAACGGGCACGCCGACCGCGCCGGCGATGTGCATCGCGCCCGAGTCGTTCGAGACGACCGCCGCCGCGCGCGAGAGCACCGCCACCAGCGTGCGCAGGTCGGTTTCTCCCGTGAGGTCGATCAACGAGCCGTGGCCAGGCCCCCCGGCGGCCAGATAGGCGGCTCGCACCTCGCCCGCCGTGTCGCGATCGCCTGCGGCACCGACGAGCACGGGGATGGCCGCGTGCTCACGCGCGACGCGCGCCGCAACGAGCCCGACCCGTTCCGGAGGCCATCGCTTGGCGGATCCGAATGCGGCGCCCGGGGCGAACGCGACGAACGGGCGGCCTTCGGACCAGCCGTGGGATCTCAGCAACTCCACCGCGCGCGCCTCGGCCGCGGCATCGCGCCGCAAGGATGCGACCAGCGGCACGGAGGGCCCGCCGAGCGCGGTCGCCAGCGCCAGGTAGTACTCGCCGTGATGCACCGACGGACGGCGCGGGATCGCCCGGGTCAGCAGCGGCCCGCGAAGATCGGTCCGATAGCCCCACCGCTCTGAAATCCCCGCGCGCCGCGCAAGGAGCGCGGCCTGGAACGAGTTCGGCAGCAGCACCGCGACGTCGAAACGGCCGTTCGCGAGCGTGTCCCGGTCGGGCCCGCCCGAGATCACGCCGAGCCTGCCGCGGCGTCCTTCGAGCACGACGACTGCGTCGACGCCGTCCACCAGCGAGAGCAGCGGCGCGACGGACGCGCGTGCGGCCAGCGAAAGATGGGCAGTCGGCCACAGCGCGCGAAAGCTTGCGATCGCCGGCAACGCCATCACGACGTCTCCAAGCCAGTTCGGCGCCAGCACGACCGCACGCGACGGCACGTCGCTCACTCGACGGCTCCCGTGTCAGGCCGTGCGTGCGGGAACATCCCCGGCGTGGATTCCGGCAACGGCGCATCGCGCCAGCGCCGGTGCATCCAGAGCCAGTACGACGGGTAGCGACGGACGTACATCTCGAGCACGTCGGTGCAACGCTGCGTGAACTCGCGGATTGCGTCGGGTGAATCCGGGTCGGGCGGCGGTACCGGATGCTCGTAAATCAGCTTGTAGCGTCCCCCGGGCAGCGGCAGGGCGAACACCGGCACGACCGGCGCGCCGGTCCGCAGCGCCAGCGCCGCCAGCATCGACGTGGTGGCCGCCGGCCGTTCGAAGAAGTCCACGTAGATCGCATCGGGGCTGTGCAGGTGCTGGTCGATGAGCATCGCGACGCCCTGGCCGGCCGCCAGCGCGCGCAGGACTTTCCGCACCGCGCCCTGCCGGTAGATGACCCAGTTGCCCGTCTTCGAGCGCACCTGCTCGAGCAGCGTGTTGAGCATCGGGTTGTCGAGCGATCGCGCGAGCACGCCGACCGGCTGCATGGTCAGGCCATGGCCGATCGCCTGCATCTCCCAGTAGCCGAAATGTCCGGTGAAAAAAAGGACCCCCTTGCCCTGCGAGTAGGCCGCGCGGGCACGCTCCTCGCCTTCGGACTCGAGAACGCGACGGATGGCCTCGGGCGACAGCGTCGAGAAGCGCAGCAGCTCGAGCAGCAGGCGCCCGAAGTGCATGAACATGGCACGCGTGATGGCGCGGCGCTCGGCCGTCGTGCGCTTGGGAAACGCCGTGGCGAGGTTGGTGTCGGCGACACGCCGATGCACGCGGTCGAAGGCGTAGAACGTCAGGCCCAGCAGGGCGCCAAGTCCGCGGATCACCGAGATCGGCAGCACGCGAACGATCGCCGCGACGACGGCGACGGCGCCGTGCTCGAGGCGATGCCTCACGCCGGGCCTCCGGAAGTCGATGCCGCTTCGACGAGCCCGGGCCGAACGGGCGCCTCACGCGCGGCGGAAAGCCGCTCGAGCAGCCACGGCATGAAGGCGTCGGGCTCGACGCGCACGTGGAGCGGCCGCACCGCCACGCGAAACGGCAGCGGCCTGAGCGGGAGCAGCCGCATCAGGTCCTTCTCCGTCGTGAGCACACACACCGCGCCGCTGGTTCGCACGGCTTCCGCGATGCGCGCGATGTCCGCGGCGACATAGGCATGGTGATCGGCAAAGGCGATCGACGCCGCGACATCGTATCCGGCTGCCTTCGATTCCTCTTCGAATCGCCCCGGACGCGCAATTCCCGACACGACGACGACCCGCGCGGGAGGGGGGACCGGCTGCGGGCCCCTGGCGGTTTCCTCTACTGCGACGCCGACCTGACGCACGAGGCTGAACGCATGCTCGACGCCAAGCCGCTCGGACATCCCGATGCGGGTACTGGCGTCGCCGGCGACGACGAGCGCGTGGGCGAGCGAGGCGGTCTTTTCGGACTCGCGAAGCCGGCCGCCCGGCAGCGTCATCGGCCGCTCGAAATCCGCCGGATCGATCACCAGCAGATCCACGGCGCGCGCAAGCTCGAAGTGCTGGAACCCGTCGTCCAGGAGGTGCACCGTCGCGGCCAGGTGCAGTTCGGCGACGCGCCCGGCCAGATAGCGATCTGCGCAAACGAGCACGCGGCATTTCGGCAGGGTACGCGCGAGCATCAGCGGCTCGTCGCCGGCCCGCGCGAGATCGGCGCGCAGTCTCACCCCATCGCTCACCACCGTGACGCCATCGTCCGGATCGTATCGCCCGTAGCCGCGGCTGAGGATCGCGGGACGCTCGCCGACCTCGATCAGCCGCGCCGCGATCCAGCCGACAAGCGGCGTCTTGCCGGTGCCGCCCACCGACAGGTTGCCGACGCTGACGACGGGGCGGTCGAGCCGACGGACGGCATTCGGGTCGCGTCCAATCGCGGAGCGGCGGGCGCGAGCCCCGAGGGCGTAAAGGCGGCTGGCGAAGGTCAGCACGGGCCTGCCGTGTTGGCCGTGGTCATCACTCAGTGAACCCTGCGGAACGGGCGCACGACCGCGGGCCGCGGCAGCAGGCGCGCCACGACGTCGAGCGTCCGCGCAGTGGCGCCGCGGTTGGCGTCCACGAGCGCTCGCGCCGCGGCGCCGAGCGCCGCCCGCCGCACCGGGTCGGTCGTGAGCGCGATGAGCATCGACTCGAGATCGGATTCGGACGCCACTTGCACGGCCGCGCCGCTGGCGAGGAACATCTCGGCGATCTCGGCGAAGTTCGACATGTAAGGGCCGAAGACGACGGGCCGTCCGTGGACGGCGGGCTCGAGGATATTGTGGCCGCCGACGGGCACGAGGCTGCCGCCGACGAACGCGACAGTCGCGATCTGGTAGATCGAGGCCAGCTCGCCAATCGAGTCGAGCACGACGACGTCGGCGCGCGGATCCGCGTCCACGCCCAGCTCGGATCGCCGAAGCACGGAGAAGCCTTCGCCCCGCGCGATGTGTGTGACCTCGGTGAACCGGTCCTGATGACGCGGCGCGACGATGAGCAGCGCCGACGGCATCGCGAGCTTGATGCGGCGGAACGCGCGCAGCACGGGCAGCTCCTCGCCGCGCATCGTGCTGCCGGCGACAATCACCATGCGGTCGTGGGGCACGCGGAAGTACCGCAGCACGCGATCGCGCGGGCGGCCCTGCGGCGACGTGGTGGCGGTCAGCGCGGCGGCGTCGAACTTGAGGCTGCCGGTGATCATGACGCGCGCGGGATCGGCGCCGAGCTCCTTGATGCGGCGCGCGGACTCGTCGCTCTGCATGCAGAACGACCCGACGCCGGCGAGCACGCGCCGCAGCAGCGGGCGAATCAGCCGATAACGCGCGAACGACCGCGTCGAGACGCGTCCGTTCACGACGAGCGTTTTCACCTCACGCCGCGAGCACTCGCGCAGGACGTTCGGCCAGATTTCCCCTTCCATCAGCACGAACAGGCGCGGACGCACGCGATCGAAGACGCGCCGCACGACCCACCCGAAGTCGATCGGGAAGTAGAAGTGGCCATCGGCTTCGTGAATCTGACGTTTTGCCAGGTGCTGCCCGGCGGTGGTCGTCGTCGACACGAACAGCTTCAGCCCGGGATACCGGCTCTTCAGCTCGTCGGCCAGCGGCCGGGCCGCCAGCACCTCGCCGACGGACACCGCGTGAATCCAAATAGAGGGCTCCCCGTCCAGGTTGAACGACACGGGGAGGGCGCCGAAGCGTTGACCGAGCCCGTCGAGATACTTCCGCCGCCGCACGGCCTGGTAAAGGAACCAGGGCGCACCCACGACGAGGGTCAGGGCCAGCAGGGCGCTGTAGACGGCGTACATCCGGGGAGTTGATCGCTGCTAACGCGTGGAAAACGCGGGCCTTACCGAGCACCGAGTATAGTCGCGGGTTTGACCCTGTGCAAGCTCGCCATCTACAATCTCTGGTTTACGAGCACAGCAAATAGGCCGCGCTTTTCTCAGGGCGCGTGTCGCTTCATGCGGAGGCACTCTCGATGGGTCTGAAAGTCGGCATCAATGGGTTTGGACGGATCGGCCGGAACATCCTCCGGGCCGCCCTCGGCAATGCAGAGCTGGACTTCGTCGCGGTCAACGATCTGACCGACACCAAGACCCTCGCGCACCTCCTGAAGTACGACTCGATCCTGGGAAACCTGCACCAGGAAGTGACCGCCACCGGCGATGCGATTCACGTCGCGGGCGAAGCGCTGAAAGTGCTGTCCGTGAAGGACCCTTCGGAGCTCCCGTGGAAAGAGCTCGGCGTCGACATCGTCTTCGAGTCCACCGGCCGGTTCACGGATCGGGACGCCGCGGCCAAGCACCTGGCGGCGGGCGCCAAGAAGGTCATCATCACCGCGCCGGCCAAGAAGCCGGACGTCACGCTCGTCATGGGCGTGAACGCCGACAAGTACGACCCGGCGAAGCACCACATCATCTCGAACGCGTCGTGCACCACGAACTGCCTCGCGCCGGTCGCCAAGGTGCTCCATGAGCAGTTCGGCATCGTCCGCGGCTGGATGACGACCGTGCACTCGTACACGAACGACCAGAACCTGCTGGACCTGCCGCACAAGGACCTGCGGCGCGCGCGCGCGGCGGCGCTCTCGATCATCCCGACGTCCACCGGCGCGGCGTCCGCGCTCGGCGAGGTGCTGCCCGAGCTGAAGGGCAAGCTCGATGGCATCGCGATGCGCGTGCCGACGGCCAATGTCTCGGTCGTGGACCTGGTCGTGCAGCTGAACAAGAAGACGACCGCCGAGGAAGTGAACGCGGCGTTCAAGAAGGCGGCCTCGGGATCGCTGATGGGCATCCTGGCCGTCGAGGACGCGCCGCTGGTGTCGATCGACTTCCGCGGCAACGGCCACTCCTCGATTGTCGATTCCGGCTACACCCACGTGATGGACGGCGACTTCGCCAAGATCATGTCCTGGTACGACAACGAGTGGGGCTACTCGAGCCGCTGCGTGGATCTGGCGCTGATGCTCCGAAACAAGGGGCTGTAAGTAGTGAAGCTGTCGATCTCGGATCTGGATCTGGGCGGGAAGCGTGTCTTCATCCGCGTGGACTTCAACGTGCCGATCAAGAACGGCGTGATTGGAGACGACACGCGGATCAAGGCGTCGCTCCCCACGATCAAGTACGCGCTCGACAAGGGCGCGACCGTGATCCTCGCGTCGCATCTCGGGCGCCCGAAGGGCAAGGTGGCGCCCGAGTTCAGCCTGCAGCCGATCGTCGGCCGGCTTTCCGAGCTGCTCGGCCGGAAAGTGGTCTTCGCGAACGATTGCATCGGCGAGGCGGCGCAGAACGCGGTCGCCGAGGCGCAAAAGGGCGACAAGGTCGTTCTGCTCGAGAACCTGCGTTTCCATGCGGAAGAAGAGAAGGACGACCCGGCGTTCGCGAAGCAGCTGGCGTCGCTGGCGGATCTCTACGTGAACGACGCGTTCGGGTCGGCGCACCGCGCGCACGCGTCGGTGCACGCGATGGTTCGCGCGATGGGCAGAGGGGCAGCCGGCTTCCTGATGGACAAGGAGCTGAAGTACCTGGGCGAGGCGGTCAACAGCCCGGTGCGGCCGTTTGTCGCGATCATCGGCGGCGCCAAGGTCTCGGACAAGATCGAGGTCATCGAGAACCTGCTGACCAAGGTCGACACGCTGCTCATCGGCGGCGCCATGGCCTACACGTTCTTCAAGGCGCAGGGCCTGCCCGTGGGCAAGTCGCTCGTCGAGCACGATCGCCTCGACAGCGCGAAGGACGTCGCTTCGCGCGCGAAAGAGCGCGGCGTGGCGCTTGAACTGCCGCTCGATCACGTCGTCGCGCCGAAGCTCGAAGCCGGCGCACCGACCGAGGTGCTGGCCGTCAGCGACGCGGCGATCGGCGATCGCATGGGCCTCGACATCGGCCCGAAGACTGCCGAGAAGTACGCGGGCATCCTGAAGGGCGCGCACACCGTGGTCTGGAACGGCCCGATGGGCGTGTTCGAGATCCCGGAGTTCGCGCACGGCACCGAGGCCGTCGCGCGCGCCGTCGCGGGCGTGAAGGGGACGACGGTCGTCGGCGGCGGCGATTCGATCTCGGCCATCAACAAGGTCGGCGTCGCCGACCAAATCACCCACATCTCCACGGGCGGCGGCGCCTCGCTCGAGTTCCTCGGCGGGCAGGAATTGCCCGGCGTGGCGGCCCTCACCGACAAGTAGCCATGCGCCATCCCTTCATCGCCGGCAACTGGAAGATGTTCAAGACCGTGCACGACACGGTCGTGTACGTAAAGGAATTCCGGAGCCTGGTGAAGGACGTCGAGGACGTCGAGATCGTCATCGCGCCGCCGTTCACGGCCTTGCACGCCGCGGCCGAGGCGGCGAGGAACTCGACCATCGGCGTGGCGGCGCAGAACCTGCACTGGGAGCGTGACGGCGCGTTCACGGGCGAGATCAGCGGGCCGATGATCAAGGAGGCCGGCGGCGAGTACGTGATCATCGGCCACTCCGAGCGGCGCACGCTGTTCGGCGAGACCGACCAGAGCGTGAACCGGAAAATCGGCGCCGCGATTGCCTCGGGCCTCGTGCCGATCGTGTGCATCGGCGAGACGCTGGCCGAGCGCGAGGGCGGCGAGACGCTGTCCGTGCTCGATCGCCAGATCAAGGCGGGGTTCGACGGCATCACCGGCGAGCAGGTCGGCGCGCTCGTGATCGCCTACGAGCCCGTCTGGGCGATTGGCACGGGTCGAACGGCGACGGCGGCGCAGGCGCAGGAAGCGCACGCGCACATCCGCCAGCGGCTGCGCCAGTGGTTCGGCGCGCCAGCCGCCGACGAGTGCCACGTGATCTACGGCGGCAGCGTCAAGCCCGACAACACGAAAGATCTGATCGCCCAGCCCGACGTGGACGGCGCACTCGTCGGCGGCGCCTCGCTCGAAATCAAGAGCTTCTTCGAAATCGTCTCGCGTTCTCGTATGTAGCGCAGGCCTTCAGGCCTGCCCGCGGTACCTTCAGGCCTGCCCGCGGTACGTAGGGCGGGGCTTCAGCCAACGCCGCGCGAAGCGCGGCCCCGCCGCGAAGCGGCCCGTTCCTACGTCGACTGCCTCACAACCAACCTCCCGTGCAGGAGGATGTCGCGCGCGGGCAGATCCGGCGCGGCAATCCGCTCGACGAGCGCCGCCATTGCCGCGACCCCGATCTCCCGGCACGGCTGCCTCAGCGTCGTCAGCGGGACGGGCAGCAGCCCCGCATACTCTGCGTCGTCGATGCCGACGATCCTCACGTCGGACGGCACGCGGTAGCCGAGATCCATCACCGTCCGCATGAACAGGCCCGCCGTGCGATCCGTCGCGGCGACAATCGCGTCGGGCGACTGCCGGGCCATCAGTGTCGCGACAAGCGAAGAATCCGATGGATCGCCGCGCAGGACGAGGTCGTCGGTCGCCGTCAGCCCGCGTCGTTCGAGCGCCTCGCGATAGCCCGACTGGCGCGCATCGACTGTGGACGCCGCGTCGGGCTCACCGACGAACGCGATGCGCGTGCACTCCAGATCGAGGAGATAGCTCGTGACGATCGCTCCGGCCCGCCGGTTGTCGAGGCCGACGAGATCGTGGCGGCCGCGTTGCGGAAACGGCTCGATCGAGCGATCGACGAGGACGACCGGCACCCGCGCAGCGGCAAACGCGTCGGCGATGCGCCGGTTCACCGCGACGCGATTCGGCGTGCGCTCGAGCGGGGCGAAGAAGACGCCGTCGACGCGCCGCGCGATCAGCTGCTGACACCCGGCCCAGGCGTCAGCCTCGCGGCCTGCGCCGGCGGCGCCGGTACCGGGCCACACGATTGCGTGCGACTGGGCGTCTGGCGCTTCGAGCATGCCGCGGCTGATCGGCCCGAAGATCTCGACCTCGCCGAAATCGGGCATCAGAGCGCCGAGCGCCAGCGGCCGGCCCGACGCGCGAGCCTGCCGCACGTACGTCCCTGAGCCAGCGCGCCGATCGACGAGTCCCGCCAGCTGCAGCTCGCGCAGCGCGCGGGCGATGGTGATCCGGGACGCGCCGAACTGCTGCACCAGCTCCGCCTCGCTCGGCAGGCGGCCCGCCGGACCGACGCGACCCGCCGTGATCTGTCGCAGCAGGGCGTCGTACACCTGGCGATACTTGGGCTCGTGGACGATTTCAGACGCCATCAGCGAATGGATGGTATGACAACTTTGTATCGATGTCAAGACAGCTTCACATCCGGATGTAATATGTAAGTAACTGTTCAATAAGTACTTATTGTCTGACAACTTGACCAGACTGCAGAGACACGCTAGAATTGCCGAGTAACTTGATATATCTACTTGTGGCCCTTATTCCCATTTCTCACTTTGCACTTATCACTTCGCACTTCCCGGAGGCCCTATGACGACCGGCCCCGTTGATTCGACCAAGCACTTCCTCTTCGCCTCGGACTTCGACCAGACCCTGAGCTTTCACGACTCGGGGCGGGTGCTGGCCGACCTGCTCGGCGTGACCCGATTCGACGAGAAGGTCGCCGGTCTGGCCCAGAGCAATCTGGTGCAGCAGGGCGGCGAGCTCGCGTACCTGATTCGGCATGACCCGGAGTTTCGCAGCGTTCGCGTGGAGCATCTGCGCGAGGCCGGCCGCCGTGTGCGGCTGCGCTCGCACATCCCGCAGCTGGTGGATTTCCTCGGCCGCGGGATCGAGGGCTTCAAGTTCTCGTTCTACGTGATCTCCGCGGCGCCTCGCGAGATCGTGCTTTCCGCGCTCGACGGCATCGTCCCGGCCGATCACATCGTCGGCACCGAGCTCGATTACGAGTCCGCGTCGGGCGAGGTACGGTCGGTCGCTCGCGTCCCGGCCGGCTACGGCAAGGTCGCGGCGGTGGAGC
This sequence comes from Acidobacteriota bacterium, assembly GCA_046735235.1. Lineage (GTDB taxonomy): Bacteria > Acidobacteriota > Vicinamibacteria > Vicinamibacterales > JAENWD01 > JAENWD01. Next base: position 13,263 of record JBKPSY010000182.1, read on the forward strand.
GCCTCGAGGAGGAGCTGCACATCTCGCCCGATCGCACCATCTACGTGGGCGACGGCAGCTCCGACGTCCACGTGATGCTGCACGTGAACAACCGCGACGGCTTCACGATTGCCGTCTCGGAAAACAAGCACATCGCGCGCATCGCGCGTCGCACGGTGCTCAGCGACAACGCGCTCAGCGTGCTCGTGCCCGTCCTCGAGCAGATCGCCAACTGGCGTCCGGCGGAGATCCGAGCGCTGTTCGAGTCGTATGGCCTCACCCTGCAGGAATGGGAGAAGGCGCGCACCGACTGGGTCACCGTGCGCGAGCTGCCGCCGGCCGTCGCGTGACGGGGAGCCAATGCGCATGAACCTGGCAGACCTCGTGGGCTGGACGGCGACGGCGGTGTTCGTCGGATCGTACGCGTTCAAGCAGCCGGAGATGCTGCGCCGCGTGCAGATGGTTGGCGCGTCGATCTGGATTGGCTACGGCGTCCTGATGCAAGCCACGCCGGTCGTCGTCGCCAACGTCCTGGTGCTCGGCGCCGCTGCGTGGGCCTCGCGGCGCCGCATGTCCGCGGGACCCGACCGCCCCGCCTGAGCGACCGACCCGTCCGACCTGACCGACCCGTCCGACCTGACCGACCCGTCCGACCTGCCTGACCCGTCGGACCTGCCTGACCCGCGTCGCCTGCCTGACCCGTGTGGCCCGCTCGACCTGGCCGCCCCCGTCCTGCTAGACTAGGTGTTTCGGGTGGCCACCTCCGGTCGTCCCGAGATGACCGAGTCATGCTCTATTACCTTGTAGCAACGCTTTACGTGCTGACCTGCCTGGTCCTGATGCTGGTGGTGCTCATCCAGCAGGGCAAGGGCGGCGACATCGCGTCGGCTTTCGGCGGCGGCAGCAGCCAGGCGGCGTTTGGCGCCCGCACGGGCGCGACGCTGCTGACGAAGGTCACGTGGGTCTGCGCTGGATTGTTCGTCGTCGGCGCGCTGGCGCTGTCGGTGATCGGCCAGCGCGGTCCAGCCTCGGTGCTCGGCTCGGTGCCGCTGCCCAAGCCGGTGCAGTCGGCCCCGGCGCCCGCGCCGGCGGCTCCCAAGCCCGCGCCGCCGCAGACGACGCCCGCGCAGCAGAGCGGCCCGGCGACGCCCGCCACGCAGCCT
>JBKPSY010000183.1:0-28453 GCA_046735235.1 Acidobacteriota bacterium
GACATGGACAACTGGCCGACGTGGTGGCCGGATGGGCGGTCACTGGTCGAGATGAGGACTTCGACCGGTCCGCCGCGCCTCAGCCGGAAGTTCCTCGCCGACAGCAATCCTGCAACGGCGATTCTCCCGCTGAAGGAGGACATTCAGCACCAGCCGGACGTCGCTCCCGATGGCTCGATCGCCTTCAATGAGCGCGGCGACATTTTGCTGCTCCGGAGCGGGTCCACCACTCCCGAGCCGCTCATTCGAACGCGCTTTGTCGAAAGCAGGCCAGCGTTCTCTCGGGACGGCCACTGGCTGGCCTACGATTCCGACGTCTCCGGCCGGCTCGAGGTGTACGTCCAAGCGGTCGGCCGATCGGCCGAGCCAATCCGTATGTCAACAGGTGGAGGCACGGGGGCACGATGGCGTGCAGATGGACGCGAGATCTTCTATCTCGACTTCGCCGGACGCATTGTCAGTGTGCCGGTGACCGTCACGGGCGACACGCTCGCCCCGGCACACCCGCAGGTGCTGGTCACCGGTCCACTGCCGATCGAAGGGTTCGATGTCACCCATGATGGCCAACGCTTCGTCGCGGTGATCCCGAAGTCCGACCCCGCGCTTGCCACTTCATCGCTGGTCGTAGTGCTGAACTGGCAGACACTATTGCCCTAATTCATGCCCTAGTTCAGCCGATCGACTTCTTCGATCTCGCCGACTGCTTCTGAGGGAAAGCGACCGTCGGGCGGTACACGTGCTCTCTGCGGAACTTCGACCATATATCTTGCGTAACAAGACATATGGCGATACACTGCACCCATGAGCCCTGAGCCCACAGCCCAGCCGGACAGGAAAGGCATCGACCGCGAGCTGCGGCGCGGGTCGCTGGAGCTGGCCATCCTCCACCTGCTGTCCAGCGGCGAGGCCTACGGCTACGAGATCGTCTCGAAGCTGACGGCCCGGACCAACGGCGCGCTGGAGATCACCGACGGGACGCTCTACCCCGTCCTCTACCGCCTGGAGCGCGCGGGGTTCGTGACCGTCCGCTGGGAGACGCCGGGCCGCGGCGTGCCGCGGAAGTACTACGACCTGACGGAGCCCGGACGCGCGGAGCTGGCGCGGTTGACCCGTGAATGGACCACGTTTGCGAAGGCCATGACGGACCTGCTGCGCTCCGAAGGGGAACCGACATCATGACGATGACTGCCGACGACTACATCAGGAACGTGCTGGATGCGATGCCCGCGGCGACACCGCGCCGTGCGCAGATTGCCACGGAGCTCCGCGGACACATCGCCGAACGCCTCGAGAGCGGGCAGCCGCTCGAGACCGTGCTTCGCGGCCTCGGTGCGCCCGCTCAACTGGCGGCGTCGTATCTGTCCGAGGTGCCGCTGATCAGCGCCGGGCTTGGCGCCCGCGCCGCAGCGAAGCTGGTGGATGCCTGCCTGCCGCTCGCCATGACGATCCCGATCGCCGCGGCCGGATGGCTCGTGTGGGGCAACGGGTTCTTCCCGTTCGCCATCGTGATCACTCTGGCTGGCGGCTGGCTGGTCTTCTGGATTTACACGGTCGTCGCCGAGTGGCAATCGGGCCAGACGCTCGGCAAGCGTCTGTTCGGGATGATTGTGGTGCGGGAAGACGGCGCGCGCATCAGCGGCGGGCAGGCCGTCGTGCGGCAACTGCCGGTGCTGTGCCAGTTCTACTGGATCGACGTGCTCTTCGCCCTCTTCACCGAGCGCCGGCAGCGCGCGTTCGAGCTGCTCTCGAAGACCCGTGTCGTCGTCGCGCCGACGCCGGAGTAGCCGCACACGCTGCCACGCGCAGAAGAGCGCGCGTCTTCTAGAATGGACGGCGGTGCCTGTCCTGCCGCCGTCCATCCGCCTCTCGCTGATTCTGACGCTCACCGCCATCTTCCTCGCGCCGGGCCGCGCGACGCCGGTTCGCGCGGCCAACGCCGTACGACCCCAACAGGCTGCTCCCGCCGCCGACGACCCGTGGCAATGGCTCGAGGACGTCGAGGGCGCGCGGGCCCTGCAGTGGGTCCACGAGCAGAACGACAAGACCCTGGCGCGCTATTCGGCGGACCCGCTCTACAAGACGCTCTATCCCGAGGCGCTTGCGGTGCTGGATTCGCAGTCACGCGTGCCCGACATCGCGCAGCGCGGCGACTACGTCTACAACCTGTGGCAGGACAAGAGCCACCCGCGCGGGCTGTACCGGCGTGCGACGGCGGCGTCGTTCCGGGAGGGCACGCCGCAGTGGCAACCCGTTCTCGACGTCGACGCCCTCTCGGCGCGCGAGAACAAACCGTGGGCCTTCGGCGGCATCACCTGCCTTTCCCCGTCCTACGTGCACTGCCTGGTGAGCCTGGCGCCGGGCGGCGGCGACGCCGTCGAGCGGCGCGAGTTCAACGCCGACACGCTGTCGTTCGTCGACGGCGGCTTCTTCGTGCCGACGGCAAAGAGCCGCGCCGGCTGGGTGGACCAGGACACGCTCTACGTCGGCACCGACTTCGGCGCGGGCACGCTGACCGACTCCGGCTATCCACGCGCGGCGAAGCTCTGGAAGCGCGGCACGCCGCTGGCCGATGCGAAGACGATTTACGAGACAGCCGTCACGTCGGTCTCGGCACAGGCGCACCGGATTCGTACGGCCGGAGGCGACATCGATCTCGTCAACGAACAGCTCACGACATGGCGATCGCACGTCTTCCAGATCGTGGGCGGCGACCTGAAGCGCCTGGACCTTCCCGAGACGGCGCGCATCGACGGCGGGTACGACGGCAAACTCGTCGTGTCGCTGAAGGAAGACTGGACGCGCGGTGGGACGACCTATCCGAACGGATCAGTGATCCTGGCCAACCCCGCGGCATTCCGAGGCGGTGCCGATGACGTGACAGTGCTCGTGACGCCGACGACGAGCGAAGTGGTGAGCGGGGTCGAGCCGATGCCGCAGGGCATCCTCGTCACGATGCTCGACAACGTGCGCGGCCGTCTCTATCGGATCCAGCCAGGCGCGTCAGGCGTCCGCCGCGAGCCCATCCCGTTTCCCGACAACGGCGCGCTCCACATGATGAGCACGAGCGACGAAACGGGCGAGGTCTTTGCCGAGTACGAGTCGTTCCTCACGCCGCCGGCCCTCTACTACCTGCCGTCGGGCGGCACGGATCCGAGACAGGTGACGGCGCAGCAGCCCACGTTCGACGGCAGCCGCTTCGCGGTCCAGCAACTGTGGGCGATCTCCGTGGACGGCACCCGGATCCCGTATTTCGTCGTCGGGTCGAAAGACCTGACGCTGGACGGCAGCCATCCCGTGTGGATGTTCTCGTACGGCGGCTTCGAGAACTCGCTCACGCCATCGTACTCCGGATCGTACGAGGACCTGCGCGGGGTCTACGGCAAGCTCTGGCTGGAGCGCGGCGGCGTGTTCGTCTTGCCGAACATCCGCGGTGGAGGCGAGTTCGGACCGTCGTGGCACACGCAGACGCTCAAGGCGAACCACGTGAAGACGTTCGAGGACTTCGAGGCCGTGGCGCGCGATCTCGTGGCGCGGAAGATCACGTCCGCACGGCACATCGGGATTGAAGGCCGCAGCAACGGCGGTCTGCTGGTCGCGTCCACGATGATTCGCCATCCCGAGCTCTACGGCGCGATCGTCTGCGGCAGCCCGCTGGTGGACATGAAGCGGTACAGCCACCTCCTGGCCGGTGCCAGCTGGATGGCCGAGTACGGCGATCCGGACGTGCCGGCGGACTGGGCGTTCCTCGGCACGTACTCGCCCTACCAGAACCTGCGGCCCGGCCAGTCCTATCCGCCGACCTTCGTGTACTCGTCCACGCGCGACGACCGCGTGCATCCGGGTCACGCGAGAAAGCTCGTCGCGCGCATGGAGGAGATGGGCTACGACGTGCGGTACTTCGAGAACACGGAAGGCGGGCACCACGCCAGCGTGACGCACGAGCAGCAGGCAACCCGCGTGGCGCTGACCTACACGTTTCTGTGGGAGCAGTTGAAGTAATCAGAGAAGAGGGACACAACGCTGAGCTGGAAGCTGGACTTAGGAGCGCGCTTCCAGCTCAGGCGCGTGCGGATCGTCGTCGAGCATCCACACCGTGCCGCATTCGGCGCACAGGTAGTGGCGGCTCCAGCCGTTCCGCGGCGGCCGGGCGTGACGTTCGTTGCCACACGAGGGGCAGACTGTCACGAACGGGTCTGGTGGAATCACATCGGTGGCTGAGAAGCGGACCGGCTCGACAGGCATGACAAGGTCAGCTGCAAAGCTCGCGCCGAGACGAGACGTCTATAACTTAAGCAATAGTCGTTCAGCGCGGAATAGGTGATCTGACCGTGTAGCGTCGCCAAACACACGTCGTTTGATTCCAAGACATCTCGCCCTTCGCCCACATGACAAAAAGGGCACGGCGAGATGACGACCACTCCTATCGCTGCAAACGCAATTTCTTCAGCAGCGCGACGAATCGAGGGTCGGCCCGAAGCGGGTCGAAGATCCGGTCCTGTCCCAGCCACGCCATCATCTGGGAATCGGCGGCCCAGGCCTGTTCCAGGTTGTTCAGCGCGCCCGCACGGTCGCCCAGACCCAGGTCCACCAGCGCCATGTTGAACGGCAGCACCGTGCCGTCGGGCGACATCTTCTTGAGGTGCCCTAGCTCCGCCATCGCGCGCGCGCGCTCGCCCGCGGCGCCATAAGCAAACGCCAGAAACGCCGACACGAACGGCGGCGCCTCCATCGTCTTTGCCTTCTCCAGAAACGGGATCGCGTCGTTGTACCGCCTCGCCTCGAGGTTGCCCCACCCGTCGATCATGACGGGGAAGAAGAACGTCGGGTCGAGCTCGGCGGCCTTTCGCGACAACGCCTTGGCCTCGGTCAGCTTCCGTTGAAACAGGAACGGCATGGTCGCGTCGATCAGGACCTGGGGAGACAACGGATCCAGTTCGATCGCGCGCGCGCCCTCGGCGATCGCCTGGTCGAACCGTCCCTGAAAGGCGAGCGCCATGCCGAACTGGTCGTGCGCAAACGAGTAGTTCGGGTTGAGCGCGATCGCGCGCCTGAATTCTCGTTCGCATCCCTCCCAGTCGAACCCGTAGAAGAGCTTGAAGACCGCCAGCGACGTATGCGCTTCGGCGGATCCGTCGTCCAGCTGCACGGCCTTTTCCGCCGAGGTCCTGGCCCTCTCTTTTGCGGCGGTGGCCGTGAGAAAGCCCTCGTTGTAGCCGGCCCAGAGGTAGGCGTCCGACATGCCGGAGAACGCCAGGGAAAACTCCGGGCTCAACCTGGCGGCCTCCTCGAATTGCGCGATCGCCTTGCGCAGGTTGTCGTCGCTTGGCCGATTGAAGAAGTAGCGGCCCCTGAGATAGGCGTCGTGCGCCGCGGGGTCGAGGCTCGCCGCGGCGGCCAGCCTCGACTGCTCGCTCGGCGTCAACCGCACGTTCACCTCTCGCGCGATTGCCGACGCGAGGTCCGTCTGAAGCGCCAGCACATCGCGGGAACTGCCGTCGAAGCTCTTGGCCCACAGGTGCTTGTCCGCCCGCGCGTCGATCAATTGCGCGGTGATATGCACCTTGTCGCCATCGCGAGACACGTTCCCCTCGATGAACGCGTCGACATTGAGCTTCGCCGCGATTTCAGGCGTGGGCGGACGATCCTTGCCGCGGAACTGCATCACCGATCCGCGCGAGATGACGCGCAGCTGACTGATCGACGCGAGCTTCGCCGTCAACTCGTCGGTCATGCCTTCGGCGAAGTAGTCCTGGCTGGGATCGCCGGAGTAGTTGTCGAGCGGAAGGACGGCGATCGATCGGATGAGCGCCTGGGACTCGGGCGCCGCAGGCACGGGCGGCCGCGGCCTGGCCTTCACGGCGAGGTAGCCGGCCAGAGTCAGCGCGATCGCCAACGCGGCCCACGCTGCGCGCTTTCGAACGCCGGACGCGGGTCGCACGACCGGCGCAATGGCGATCGTGTCAGACGACGACGCCAGCCGTGTCAGGTCGGCTCGCACTTCCGCGGCCGACGTGTGCCGGTCCTGAGGATTCTTGGCCAGCAGTCGGCTGACGACTGCCTTCAGGGGCTGCGGCATGTCGTCCGCGAGCGCGGGAGGTTCCCGCAGCACGGCGGCGAGCGTCTCGCCGATCGACGCCTGGCGGAATGGATGCCGTCCGCCGAGCATCTCCGCGAGGATCACGCCGAACGAAAACAGGTCGGATCGGGAATCGAGCTCGAGGCCCTTCACCTGCTCCGGCGACATGTAGTCCGGCGTGCCGACGATCATCCCGGCGGCAGTCAGGCGGGACGCGGGGAGCTCGCGCGTCGCCTGGTCGGGCGCCGGCATGTCCTCGACCTGCCTCGCGAGGCCGAAGTCCATCACCTTCACGTGCCCGCGCGGGGTCACCATGATGTTGGCGGGCTTCAGGTCACGATGCACGAACCGTCGCGCGTGCGCTTCCTCGAGCGCTTCTGCGATCTCGCCGCCCAGGCGGAGTGCCTCAGCGGCCGGCAATCGGCCGCTCTGCAGACGGTGATCGAGCGTGTCGCCAGGGACGTACTCCATCACCAGGAAGAGCGCGGCGTCATGCTCGCCAATCTCGAAGATCTTGCAGATGTACGGGTGATCGATCGCCGCCACCGCCATCGCTTCACGACGGAGCCGCTGGCGTGCGGACGGATCGGCAGCCGTCTCGGGAGGCAGCAGCTTGATCGCGACCTGACGATCGAGGGTGGGGTCGTGGGCGCGATAGACCTCGCCCATGCCGCCCGCGCCGATCGCCGAGAGAATCTCGTAGCGGCCGAGACGCGTGCCTGGGGCGAGTGTCAGCAGTGGCAACCCGTCGAATTCTAGCGCGTTCCGCCCAGCTTCTTTCAGCGAGCACTCGCCGAACAACGCGCCTAGCAGCTATGGCCGTTCACGCGCCATCGATGAGCCCGGCGGCCGTCGCCGACTAGCCGATCACCGATGGTACACTCACGCCCGTATGGTGCCGGCCACTCTGGCTCACTACCGTCTCCTCGGCGCCATCGGCGCCGGCGGCATGGGCGAAGTGTATCTTGCGGAAGACACGAAGCTCGGTCGCAGGGTCGCACTCAAAGTGCTGGCGCACGAGACGTCGTCGGATCCCTCGCGCCGCGGCCGCTTTGAACGTGAGGCGCGCGCGGTGGCGGCGCTCAACCACCCGAACATCGTCACGATCCATTCCGTGGAGGAACACGACGGTCTGCTCTTTCTGACAATGGAGCTGATCGAGGGCCGCACGCTGGCCGAGCTCATCCCTCCGCAGGGAATGTCGCTCGACGATCTGTTGAGAGTTGCCATTCCGTTGGCCGACGCGCTCGGCGCCGCCCATCAACGCGGCATCACCCACCGCGATCTCAAGCCCGCCAACGTCATGGTCAGCGACGAGGGGCGCGTGAAGGTGGTCGACTTCGGGCTGGCGAAAGCGGCCGCCGACTTCCCGGTCGAGGGCTTCACTGCCGCAACCATGACCGCCGCGCAGGTCACCGAGGAAGGGAGAATCGTGGGCACCGTCGCCTACATGTCGCCTGAGCAGGCGCAGGGCAAGCCTGTCGATTCGCGGTCGGACATCTTCGCGATGGGCATCCTGCTTTTCGAGATGGCGACAGGCCGGAGGCCGTTCAGTGGCGAGACGCACGTGTCGCTGCTCTCTGCAATTCTGAAAGACACGCCAGCGTCGCCCGCCGACTTGCGGCCAGATCTTCCGCCGGCATTCTCGCGCATCGTGAAACGGTGCCTCGCGAAGGACCCCGACGAACGCTATCAGACCGGCAAAGACCTTCGAAACGACCTTCGGGCGCTGAAAGAGGACCTCGACAGCGGAGCGATCGGGCGAACACCGTTGCCGACACCGGCAAGCACCACCGCCCCGGCAACGGGACCTCGTTCCCGTCGCTTGCGATCGATCGTGGTGCTGGCAGCGTTGACAGCCGTCGCGGCGCTGGGCACTGTCGCAGCGTGGTACGCGCTTCGGCGTGAGCCGCAGCCGACGGGCGGTACGCATGTCACCGTGGCCGTGCTTCCGTTCGAAAACTTCAGCAGCGATCCGGACCGCGACTACCTTTCCGACGGGATTGCGGAAGAGACCATCGCCGCACTGGGACAGGTGGACCCCGGCATCAGCGTGATCGCACGCACGTCGACGCTCGGCTATCGGGGCACGAAGAAATCGATGACTCAGATCGGCCAGGAGCTCGGGGCCGACTACCTTGTCGAAGGGTCGATCCGCAGCGAAGGCGGTCGTTTCCGCGTGACATCACGGCTCGTGAAAGCCTCCGATCAGGTTCAGATGTGGTCCAAGTCCTACGACCGCGAACCGACCAGCGTGCTTGCCACGCAATTGGAGCTGAGTTCCGCCATCGCCGAGCAAATCAGTCTGCGGCTCACACCCGAACGCGTGAGCGGGCTCTCACGCCGGCAAACCAGGAACCCTGAGGCATACGATCTCTACCTTCGCGGGCGGTACTTTGAACGGCAACGGCGGCCCGACACCAACGCTCGCGCGCTCCAGTATTACCAGGACGCGATCAAGGTGGACCCCGGCTACGCGCTCGCCTGGGCGGCCATCGCCACCACGTACGGCAACAGCCCGATCAACGGCGACGCACCGCCGACGGCGGTGGCTGAACTCGCCCGCGAGGCGGCAAAGAAGGCGTTTCAGGCCGGGCCTGACGTCGCCGAGGTCCGACACGCGCTCGCCATCGTCGCGTTCTGGTTCGAGTTCGACTGGGCGGCGGCAGAGGCGTCGGACCGCAGCGCGAGCGCCCTGGACCCGCACACGGCCGATCCCCTGGTCATGCTTGGCCACGCCCTCACGCGCCTCGGCCGATACGACGAGGCGCGGGCCGTGATGCGGCGCGCGCGCGAGCTCGACCCGCTCGAGCCGATCACGCATGCGCTTTCCTCACAAATCGACTTCGAGGCCCGGGACTATGCGGCAGCCCTGGATCACGCGCGCCGGGCGACCGAATTGGCTCCGGGCTTCTGGATCGGACACGTCATGCTCGGACAGGCCTACGGGCAATTGGGACAGACGACTCAGGCCCTCCAGGCACTTGCCGCCGCGGGGCAGCTGTCGGGGAACAACAGCAAGGTCCTCTCATTGGAAGGTTACTTTCTTGCGAAGGCGGGCCGTACCTCGGAGGCGCGCGAGATCCTGAAGACGCTCGAATCGCAGTCGCGCGACCACTATGTGCCGCCGTACGGCCTGGCTCTCGTACATGCCGGGCTGGGCGACCGGGATGAAGTCTTCACGTGGCTGGAGCGCGCCGTAGACGCTCGAGACGTTCACCTCGTCTTTCTGCCAGTAGATGCGAAGTGGGATCCGTACGTCGAGGATCCGCGATTCAAGAAGGTCCTTGCCCGATGTGGCGCCACGCGTCCGGCGCCGCCGGCGGAACGGTAGCCCTACTCCAGCATCCTGCTCGACTGCGCGCAGGACTTCCAACACAATGGCTCGACGCCTGACGCCAGGTCATGGCGATCACGGTGGCTTCCACGGATCGGTTCGGAAGTTCACCCCGGAGGGCAGGTAGCGACATTGCGCTCCGGAACAACTAGCGCATCAACGCGCGCCAGAGCAAGTAGACGACACACGGCGCTTCGATCAGCCGTGGCAGCTTGCGCAGCCAGATGTCGATCGCGATGAGCCGATCGAAGAGCGCGAGATCGTAGCCCAGAGTCTCATGGCTGCGGTGGATTGGGATCTCCAGGAAGATCGTCACGGCCATGTAGAGCAGCTCGATGGCGAGGACGACCAAGAGCGTCCAACGCGGAAGCCACACGGGAGCGAGAAAGACGAGGGCGATCGTCACGATGAAGAGCAACAGGAGCGGAACGACGAGCAGCGGGAAGATTTTCCAGCCGTGGTCGGCGCGCAGCCTGATGAAATCGTCGTTGGACATCATCTGCCCCATCTCGCGCCAGAAGGGGTAGTTCATCAGGCCTTCAAGGTTGGTCGTACCCCACACGTAGAAGAAGAGCGCGAAGAACCCGACCAGCAGCCCACCTTGAAGCGATGAGACCTGCGTGTTGGGTTGCATGGCGCCCCCGTGCCCTCCTGTGCTGCGCCAGCCTGAGCCAGATCACTGGACTGAGCCAACAGCGCCCATGCCGCCCGAGCCGATCGCCGAGAGAATCTCGTAGCGGCCGAGACGCGTGCCTGGGGTGAGCGTCAGGAGCGGCAACGCTCGAATTCTAGCGCGAACGGTGTGGCGCGCCGCGGCCGCGTTCTACTCGACCTCAGGGCTTAAGCCAGTGCTCGAGCCCTTCGCGGACAAAGTCATCGTCGGTCAGGTGGGGATATGCCTTCGACACGCGGGTGATCTCCTCCGCCTGCCCTGGACTCAGCGTCTCGTGCGGATCGAGGCACCAGATGCCGTCCAGCAGCCCTTGCCGGCGCAAGACCTCGTGCAGACCCGCGATACACCCGGCAAAGCCGTGCGCGGCGTCGAACAACGCGGCGTTGCTGTCGGTCACTTCGACACTCCGCCGCAACAGGTCGCTCGAGACACCGGCCGACTCTCGCCCGACGGCCTGGCACTGCTGCAGGAGTTCCACGGCACGATGAGTCCAGACGGCCCAATGGCCCAGAAGTCCCCCTACGAGCCGCCGCTCCTGCGGCCGCCCGTTGGCGTGGAAGACAAACGGCGTCACGAGATCGAGGACGATGTTGTCGTCGTTGCCGGTGTAGAGCGCGATGTCGCGTCCGGATTCGACAACGGCACGCATCACGTCGAGCGTCTGGTACCGGTTGAAAGGCGCGATCTTGATGGCGATGACGTTCTGGATTTCGGCGAACGCGCGCCAGAACTGATACGAGAGCACGCGGCCCCCGACGGCCGGTTGCAGGTAGAACCCGACGACCGGAACGACCTCCGCCACCCGTCGGCAGTGAGTCAGGACGGCGGCGTCATCAGCGCTCTTCATGGCGGCCAGGCTCAACAGGCCGGCGTCGTATCGCAGATCCGCCAGGAGCTGCGCTTCGCAGACGGCCTGTGCCGTCTCGCCGCAGATGCCGCCGATCCGGAGCAACGGCTCCGGCCTGGTGCGGTCGGCGCGGTCCATTTCCTCCGCCGCCAACTCCAGCACCGGAGCAAACAGCCCGATCCGAGGCTCACGGATGGCGAACTGCGTCGTGTGCACGCCGACAGCCAGGCCGCCGGCGCCCGAGGCGATGTAATACCGCGTCAGCGCACGCTGGCGTCGCTCGTCGAGCCGGCGGTCCGCGGTGAGCGCCAGGGGGTGCGCAGGGATGACGGTGCCTCGCGCGAGCACTTGTCGTCGCTTCTGATCCAGTTGTGTCATGACGAGCGCCCGCGCTTCGGATTCTCCGACAGTGGCTAGAAGCGGCCCGACCGTTCCTCGAAGTGCGTGGGCTTGGCGAGGGTCTCTCCGCCCCGAGCAACCCAATCGGCGATCCAGGCGATCATCCGCTCGGCGTCCACTCGAGGACGGCCGAACAAATCTTCCGCCCGTCGCGCATTGCTCAACAAGGCGTCGTCTGATTCGCGGCCTTCGAAACGAACGGGCTTGTGCAGACATTCGCCAAACCGCTCGGCCACATGTCGCACGCTCAGCAACTCCGGCCCTGCGATGTTCATCACGAACGGGGGCACCGACGCGCACGCGAGAGACTGCAGGCTCATGGCACAGGCGTCGCCCTGCCAGATGGCGTTCAGGTAGCCCATGGACAGGGGAACCGGGTGCCCGGCGTAGACGCGCTGCGCGATGTCCACCAGAACGCCGTAGCGGAGCTCCGTCGAGTAGTTCAGCCGGAGAATGGACATACTCGTGTGGTTCGCGCGGCTGAAGTGCTCGAAGATCCGCTCGCGCCCGAGGCAGCTCATGGCGTATTCGCCGACCGGGTTTGGAGTGTCTGCCTCCACCGACCCGCCACGAGAGATTGGTGACAACCCGTAGACGTTGCCGGTCGAAAACACCACGATGCGACTCGTCGGAAATCGCTCGCTCACCATCCCGGGCAGGAAGCTGTTCATGGCCCAGGTCAGCGCTTCCTGACCGGTGGATCCGAACTTCATGCCGGCCATGAAGATGACGTTGGCGGCATCGGGAAGATCGGCGAGCGCCTGCCGGTTCATCAGATCACAGGTCACCGTCTCCACGCCCCACGATTGCAGCTGCGTTGACAGGGCCGGCGAAGAAAATCGCGAGACGCCAATCACGCGGCGGGAGCTGCCGGCGGCGTCGGACGCCCGCCTCGCCATGCGGGCCAGCGTCGGTCCCATCTTGCCGCCCACGCCCAGGATGAGGACATCGCCTTCGAGCGACTCGAGCGCACGCGTCACGTCCTCGGTCGGCTGGCTCAGCAAGTGGTCGAGCTCTTCGATGTCGCGGATCGAGGCGTTGCCGTGAGAGGTTGACACTCGGGACTCCGTCCGTGCCGATTGTACGCCGGCAGTCCGGTGAGCTCATCGGCTTACAATCCCGACGTGAATACCGGCGCCATGCGGCTGCGCCTGATGACGAGCGCGGACATTCCTGCGGGGATGCGGTTGAAGGAGCTTGCGGGATGGAACCAGACGGCTGCAGATTGGCGGCGGTTTCTCGAGCGCAGCCCCGAGGGGTGCTTCGTCGCTGAAGTCGGCGCGCAGGTCTGCGGCACCGTGACGACCATTGCCTTCGAGGACCGATTCGCGTGGATTGGCATGGTGCTGGTAGATCCCGAGTATCGCGGCCGAGGTTTCGGCACCGCGCTGCTCGAACGGGCGATTCGTTACCTCGACGAGTTGGATCTTTCAGCGCTCAAGCTCGACGCGACCCCGCAAGGAAGACCTCTCTACGAGAAATTGGGGTTCCGGTCGGAGTACGAAATCGGGCGATGGACCCGGCGGCAGCCCGCCGGCACGGCGAAGCAGCCGCGGACCGGCGTGAGGGAATCGGCCTCTCCGGCGCTCCTCGAGGGCATCTTTGAATTCGATCGACAGGTGTTTGGCGCCGATCGCAGCGGCCTGCTGCGGTCTTTGCACGAAGAGGCGCCAGAACTCACGCTTGGAATTCTCAAGGACGGAACGCTTGCAGGCTATGCGCTCGGCCGGCGAGGCTCCTTCGCCGATCATCTCGGTCCATGGATGGCAAGCGATCCCGACACTGCTCGTCAGTTGCTGGAGGGCTTTGTGGCGGGCTCGTCGCGAGAGACGCAGATCGCCGATTGCCCGAATGCACACGCGGCGTCTGGCGATCTGCTCAGGTTCTTTGGGTTCAGCTACTCGCGTCCGCTCATTCGAATGTTTCGCGGCTCGAACGACTACCCGGGTCGGCCAGAGCTTCTGTGCGCGATTCTCGGCCCCGAGTTCGGCTAACGACGCCCCATGACCGATCGGGAGCCCACGCGCATCTTCTACGGCTGGTGGATTGTCGCCGCCGCATTTCTGAATCTCTTTTTCGGGGTCGGCATCATCTTCTACGGGTTCCCGGTGTTCTATCCCGCGCTAGTGGAGTCTCTCGGCTTCACGCGCGCACAGGTCACGGAGGGATTCCTGGTCGGGTTCCTGCTGGTGGGCTTGCCCTTCGGATTGCTGGCGGGAGCCGTGATCGACCGGCTTGGCGCTCGACGCGTGATTCTGGTGGGCATCGGCTTCGTGGGGGTGTCCCTCATCCTCATGGGGAGCATGACGAGGCTGTGGCAGTACGAACTGCTGTGCGGCACGGAAGTCGTCGGCTACGTCCTTGCCGGGCCCATCGCCAATCAAGTGCTCGTGGCTCGCTGGTTTCGCGCTCGTCGCGGGCGCGCGATGGGTTATGCCTATCTCGGCCTCGGACTCGGTGGCGTCGTCGCCCCGCTCTCGATCAATTTCCTGGTGCAGGCGTGCGGCTGGCGGCATGCACTGGAGATCGTCGGTCTGGTCATTCTGGTGGTGCTCTTCCCCGTCGGGATCTGGATCACCCGCTCGGTTCCGGCGGATCTCGGTCTTCTGCCGGATGGAGCGGGACGACTTGATGCGGCCGAAGGGATGGCCATCGGCGTCTCCCCGGCGAGCGGAGTCAGCGACGCGATTCGCACCGCCAATTTCTGGCGCATCGTGGGCGGATCGGCGCTGGTGATCGGCGCGATCGGCTCGGTGATTCAACACTTCATTCTCTTCCTCGAGGACACGGGGTACTCGCGCGCGACCGCTTCGCGCTTCTTGACGGCGCTGCTGGCGTCAAGCCTGGGCGGCCGCGTCGTGGTGGGGTATCTGGCGGATCGCTTCAACAAGAAGAACACCACGGCGCTCTTCTATGCCGTCCTCAGCGCATCGGTGCTGTTGCTCGGGATGGCGCGGGCACCGGCGGCCGTCTGGGTCTTCGCCGCAGTGTTCGGCTTCTCGATGGGCGCGGACTACGTGCTGATTCCGCTCGTCACGGCGGAGTGTTTCGGGACGGCGTCCCTCGGGAAGTTGCTGGCGCTGATCATCATGGGCTACTCGGTGGGCCAGTGGGGCGGCCCGTGGATTACAGGCAGAATCTTCGATGCGTGGCACAGCTACGACCTCGCCTGGAAAATCATGTCCGTGGCGGGACTCCTTGGAGCAGCGACGCTCTATGGGGTCACCGCGCGTCCGGACCAGCCGCGTGCCTGAGTAACGCAGATGTCTCTCGATTCCAGTCGATTCACGCGTTGGCTGACGGCGCTTCGACAAACGGCCGCATCGGACCGCGCCGCAGCCGAAGCGGCAGTTGGCAGAATCTACTCGGCGGCTGGACTGGTGGCACCGCGATGCTGCTGGTTCGACTCCCCCTTCCGGGCGTCGCACGCCGTCGCGCTGCTTGTCGAGCGCTTCAATCCGGCCCGTGCCGTGCTCCTCGCATCTGAACGGCGCTCACCGAAGACCCGCGCGCCCTTGGAACAAGCCGAGCGCGCGTTGCAGGCCGCGCTCGGCGTCTCGTCGTTGCGGGACGTGCTGTCGCAGGCTGGCGCGCCGCTGAACGTCCAGCTCGCGATGGGTCCGGCCGGCATGGCGCTTCACCAGGCCCGGCTGTCCGCGCGCATCTTGATTCACGGCGGCGTGGGCTCGCTCTTCGCGACGCCGCGCGGCGACGATCCGCTGGCGGCTGCCGAGTCGGCCTTCTGGGGCGCCAATGATCGCGGCGTGATCACATCGGGTCTGTTCGCCGGGATCATGGGAACGCTGATTGGCTCGTCGGACTTCACGCAATACACGTGGTCGCAAATGGTCGCCGACGAAGAGGCCGCGACGGGCGCGGTCCCGGACGTGCTACGCGGCTCCTGGGACTTGGCGATGGCCACAGGCCCGTGGTGGCCGTTCCAGGGCATGGCGATCCTGAGCGAGCGACCCTCAGAGCTCCATTTGAATGCCTCTGGTCTTCCGGATCGCTCGGATGGTCCGGCGATCATTTACCGCGACGGCTGGTCTGTGTACGCCAAAGCCGGCAAGGCAATCGATCCGCGGAAGGTGCAGGCCGCGGTCGCGTCCAGTGCGCGTCGTACGCCGGCGAGCGCGCTGCTCACCGAGCGGTTGCCCGCCGACCCCGACGCACGGCTCGAACGGTTGCGATCGGCGGCTGGCGGCGCGTTGCCATTGTTCGATCGCTATATCGCAGGCGACCACGTCGCCGTGTGGCGCGAGCTCGAGGCGCGCGGCGAAGCCGTCCGCGCCGATCCGCAGGCCGCCGACGCCATGGCGGTGGCCGGGGAAACGATGCGCCGCGTCGCAGTCAACGCGGACAGCCTCATCGAGCGCCTGCGCGCCATCGGGTACCACTTCACTGGCAACAAGCACGGCTTTGCGTCGCCGCACGTTGCGCCATCGGGCCGAGCGGATGCAACGCTGAAGGCGATCGAACGACGCGCCGGACCGCTGCCGCTCTCGCTGCGCGCGTTCTACGAGATCGTCGGCGCCGTGTGCCTGGTGGGCCGCCATCCGTCCATCGCGCCCGATGGCGGGGACATCGCCTCCGACCCGCTCTGGATTTATGGAGCAGCTGACGTGCTCGAAGCGCTCGAAGGCGAGGAAGACGCCGATGAAATCCTGCTCGCCCCCGACGACTTGCACAAGGCTGACGTCAGCGGCGGCGATTCATACGCGATCGGAATGCCAGCGCCTTTCGCCGATGGCCGCGTGCAGCACGCGCGCTTCGATGTCTCGTTCGTCGAGTATCTTCGCCTGGCGTTTCGGTGCGGGGGCTTTCCTGGATATGCGGATATCGATCGCGACGTGCCCCCTGAGTTGACGATGCTCGCCTCTGACCTTCTGCCGTTTTGACCCCGTCTCACGGTAACAAAGACCGCATCTTCAACGACCGTTTTGTAACCGGTCTGCACGCGATCGAGGAACTCCGGAGGAAAACGGCCGGCACGTGCATTGCGGTCTTCGGTGGCGTGGCCAAGCGTATTGTCCCCATCCGACCGGGCCGGCGCGTGCGCTGGACGTTCGAGGTGTCGGCGGATGTCGGCGGGAAGCGGGGCCCAGGGGCCAAGAAGACCGCCCGGACCACGAAGCGGGCGCGGCCCCTCGTGAAGAAAGCACCGGCCAAGAGCGCCGCGAAGCCACCGACCGCGAAAGATTCGCCGGCGCCAGCGCAGCGAGCGACGACGCTGCGAGCACTCGTCCTGGTGGCCGCGGTCGTGCTCGTCGTCGCGGCAACGGCGTTCCCACGTCATCCCGCGGCGACCGCGGCAGCGAGCTCGGACGAACACGCGGAACGCGCCGCTGGCGACGTCGCGCCGAGCACGCCGACGATCGCACCGGCGCCGGTTCCGAACGTCGCTCCTGTCGAACGACCGCTTGTCGTCACGACGCGGGCTGCGAGCGAGCCGTCGAAGAAACCCTCCAGGAAGGCCGCGGCGAAATCGGCGGCGACGGTCTCCGTCGCGCCAGCGGTTCCCGAAATATCCCGGAAGAACGACTTCACTGAAAAGCCCCCGGCGCCAGAACCGTTGCCTTCTCCCCCGTCGCCTTCGACGGAAGCCGTTCTGCCGGCTCTCGTGACGATCACGGGCTGCCTCGAAGTCAGCACCGACGGCGATACCTTCCGCCTGGCTGACGTGGAGGGCGGCGACGCGCCGAAGGCGCGCAGCTGGCGGACGGGCTTTTTGAAGAAGCACCCGGCGCCTGTGATGCTCGTGGATCCTCCGGATCGCGCGGCGCTCACGACGAACGTCGGCCACCGCGTCGCCGCTACGGGCCAACTCGCCACCCGGGAACTGAAGCTCCACTCGCTGCGAGTCGTCAGTTCATCCTGCAACTGATTTCCGCGACACCGGCTGGACAGTGCGACCGGGTGGCGACAAGTCACCGAGGTCGCGCCAAGGGATTCGACAGCCCTTGCGGTCGCCACTCGCCTGAACTAGGGTATGCGCGGGTGGTGCGGAGGACTCGATGCCGAATCCGGGTCGCAGAGCGCTGTTGAAGGGCGGACTGCTGTCGATTGCAGGCGCCGCGGGATGGCCGTCGCTCGCGTCGGCGGTGCAGACGGCCAGCACGCCGTACAACAGGCCCAGACTGAAAATCACTGAAGTACGCACGGCAGAAGTGCGGGTGCACGGCTATCAGGTGCACGTGCGTGTCTACACCGATCAAGGGCTCTTCGGTCAGGGGGAGAGCACGGACGCCGCGATGGGCAGCGTCCCGCTCATCCGGTCGTTCTCGCGGCTGCTCGTCGGCCAGGATCCGCTCAACGTCGAGGCCGCCTTCGAGCGCATTCGCACGTCGGGCGTCTTCGCCGGAGCGCAGTCCGGCCAATACGTGACGGCGCTGACCGGCATCGAAATCGCGCTCTGGGATCTGGCTGGCAAGGCGCTGGGTCTGCCGGTGTACCAGCTGCTCGGCGGCAAGGTGCGCGACCGCGTGCGCGTCTACTGCGATTCCGGCTCCCGCGAGATGGTACCTGGCGACGACCAGTCGAAGGCGCGGATCCGGCAAATCCAGGATCTCGGCTTCACCGCCGCGAAGATCGACATCGACGATGCGACGGATCCGGCGCGGTTCGACCGCGTCAACTGGACCGCGTCGAACGGCGAGGTCGATCACATGGTCGCGAAGGTCGGGTTCACGCGCGATCTCTATCCCAAGCATTTCGATCTGGCGGTGGACATGCACGCGCGGTACGACGTGGGCACCGGCAAGCGCGTCGCGAAGGAGCTCGAGCCGTTCAAGCTGATGTGGCTGGAGGAGCCCGTCCCGGCGGAGAACATCGACGCCATGCGCGACATCCGGGAATCGACGAGCACGCCGATCTGCTGCGGCGAGAATCTCTATCTGCGGTGGGGCTTCCGCGAGGTGCTCGAGAAGCGCGCCGCCGACATCATCATGCCCGACCTGCAGAAGTGCGGCGGCCTGCTCGAGGGGCGGAAGATCGCCGATCTCGCGCACACCTACTACGTGCCGGTCGCGCCGCACGCGGTCACGTCGCCGATTGGCATGATGGCTACGGCACACGTATGCGCCGCGATCCCGAACTTCCTCGTTCAGGAATGGCACTGGATCGACTCGCTGGATCTCTGGCGTAGCTGGGTGAAGGAAGGCGAGATCATCGACAAGGGCTATATCGCGCTCGGCGATCGGGCGGGCCTCGGCGTCGAGATGAACGACGAAGCCGCCAGGAAAGCGCAAGTGCCCGGCACGCCGTGGTTCGAGCCGTCAACCCGAGGCTGAGAGGATCCCATGCGTCTTGACGTGCGCCGCGGACCGGCGCGATTGGCACTCGCCGCGTCCCTGCTCGCGGCGACGAGCGTAGCGGCCTCCGCGCAACCCGGAGTGCTCACTCCCGAGCTGCTGACTAAATACACCCCCGAGTGGACAGGCGAGCGGTTTCCCGATGGCCGGCCCAAGGTGCCCGACGGGATCCTCGAGCGGATGAAGAACGTCACGCTGGAGGAGGCCTGGGCGGAGCTGCGCGCCGCCGGGTTCAACCATCAGTACGAGGACGGGTGGTTCCTGATTCATCCGGGCAAGGTGCTGGTCGGGCGCGCGCTGACGGCGCAATGGCTCCCCGGCCGTCCCGATATCCACAAGGTGATCGAACAGCAGGGCAAGCAGGACGGACGCGTCGGAGGCGAGAACGCGTGGCCGGTGGACATGCTGCAGCCTCGCGACGTGTACGTGTGCGATCACTTCGGCCTGAAGCAGGACGGGCCGTCGATCGGCGACAACGTCGGCAATGCCATCTACGCGCGCAGCCACAACGGCATCGTCTATGACGGCGCGGTGCGGGACATCCGCGGCCTGAACGAGCTCGACGACTTCGTCGCGTTCGTGCGCGCGTACGATCCGTCGCATCACTTCTCGACGAGCGGCCCGCGGCTGAACTCGACGATGATCGGCATCAACACGCCGATTCGGATCGGCCAGGCCACCGTGATGCCGGGCGATGTGGTGCTGGGCCGCGACGGCGGCGTGATCTTCATCCCGCCGCAGCTCGCCGAGCGGGTGGTCCAATCCTCGGAGCTGACGCACCTGCAGGACCTGTTCGGGCATCAGCGACTGCGCGAAGGCAAGTACACGGCGGGGCAGATCGACGCGACCTGGACGGCGCCCATCGAGGACGACTTCACCGGCTGGCTGCGGGAGAACATCGACAAGCTGCCCGTGCCGCGAGCGCAGGTGGAGGAGATATTGAGCAAGCGGCGAAAGCCGGCCGCTCGATGAATTCCACGTGGCTTCCGTCTACCTCGCCCCTACGATGACAGCGGCAGCTTTTTGAGGTGGGCGAAAACATGACCCCCGAATCACGGCGCGTACTCGTAGCCGGCCTGGCGCTCATTCTGGTCGCTGCAGCCGCGGCAGATGCCTCACGCCAGGGCGCGCGCAACGACGCCGCAGCGGCGAAGCCCCGGATCGTCACGGTTGTCAAGCGAACCGGAATCGTGTGGTTCGAGCGCATGGAGGAAGGCATCAAGCAGTTTGCGGCCCGGCACGAGGTCGACGCCACCATGGTGGGCGCCGACGATGCCGATCCGCAGAAGCAGGCCGACATCATTCGAAAGCTGATTGTGGAGAAGCCTGACGCCATTACGGTTGTGCCGAATTCTCCGGAAGCGCTCGAGGATGTCTTGAAGCAGGCCCGCGCGGCGGGAATAAAGGTCGTCACGCACGAGGCGAGCAACCAGGTGAACGCCGACGTCGACATCGAGGCGTTCGACAACCTCGCGTTCGGATCGCACCTCATGGACGACCTTGCGTCGTGCATGGGCGGCAGCGGCACGTATGTCGCGTTCGTCGGCCACACGACTGCTCGAAGCCACATGCGGTGGGCAACGGCGGCGTACGAGCGCGCGAAGCAACAGTATCCGAAGGTTGTCCGACTCTCGCCGCCGGTTGAAACCGGAGAGAGCCTCGAGACGGCCTATCAGGAAGCGAAGAAGCTGCTGGCAGCGCATCCTGATCTCAAGGGCTTTGAAGGCAGTTCCGTGGTGGACGTGGCAGGCATCGGGAGGGCGGTCCGCGAGGCTGGTGTGCAGGCCAGGACCTGCGTCATGGGCACGAGCCTGCCCTCGGTTGCAGGCGAATTCCTTCACGACGGCGCGGTCGACAAGATTTTTCTCTGGGATCCACTGGTCGCCGGCCAGGCGCAAGACACCCTGGCGCTGATGCTGATCAAGGGCGAGAAGATCGGACCCGGCCTCGATCTCGGTCTGCCGGGCTATGGCAACTTGAAGGCCATTCCCGGAACTCCGCACGCACTCGCCGGCTCCGGCTGGATCGCGATCGACGCGTCGAACATGAAGCAGTATCCGTTCTGAGCGCGTTGACCGAGACGGACTGGACTGCCGCCCGAGCCTTCCAGCGATCGTCAATCAGGCTGCGGCGATCAGGTGCCCGGGGTCTCGACGAATCCGCCCATGTGGGAGTCCATGGCCAGCGGCGGCGGCTCGTACTGGACGAGGTACTCGAACTGCTTCCGGAATTCCAGGAGCGACAGGCCCGCGCTCGCGGCGAACTTGGCGAGCTCGTGCGGGTCGTCGAAGTCGTCACGGCGGAGGCGGAGCATGTATCGCCGGGCGATCGCATAGCGCGTGGAGTGGACGTCGACGAGGCGCACTTTGGTGCGCCCGGACTTCGGATCGACCAGCTGGGCGAACGGGACCGGCACGAAATGGCCGCCCTGCATCGAGATCATCACGCCGTTCCCGCCCGACAGAAGATACTTGGCGGCGCAGTACCCCAGGTCCCGCGTGTACTCCATGTCGGCCGGGACCGGATCAGCGCACCGCAACTCGTATCCGATGTTCTTCGCGACGAGCGTGGCCTTCAGGCCGAACGACTTCAGGCGCTTCGACACCTCCGCCTTCAGGATCTCGCCGATGTTCACCTCGGCGATGCGCACGTGGCCGTGCGCGTCGCGCTCCACGTCCTCGAGCGCCTCGAGGTCGGCCGGGTCGATGTCGAGGACGAGTCCTTCCGCGATGATGGCGACTCCGTCGCGGCGGCCGTAGCTCAGGCGCTTGATGATCGCGCCCACGAGCGTGTCCACCATGGCCTTGAGCGGGATCGGCTGCCCCGCGAACTCCTCGGGGATCATCGTGAGCGTCGCGCCCGCCGCCTTGCCGATCCCGAGCGCCAGGTGCCCGGCCTTGCGCCCCATCGCGATCACCAGATACCAGCGCGAGGTCGTCTTCGCGTCGACCATCAGGTTCTTGACGATCTCGACGCCGTAATGCCGCGCCGTCTGGTACCCGAACGTATCCACGTAGGGCGGAAGGTCCAGGTCGTTGTCGATCGTCTTCGGTACGTGGACCACGCGGATACGGCCCTGGGATTTCTCCTCGAGCTTCATGGCCGAAAAGGCCGTGTCGTCGCCGCCGATGGTGATGAGCTGCGAGACGTTCAGACGCAGCAGCGAGATCACGGTGTTCTCGAGGTGAGCGGGGTCGAGTGTCGGGTTGGCCCGCGAGATGCCGATGTACGAGCCGCCGCGGAAGTGAATGCGGCTGACGGTCTCGATCGTGAGGGGCGTCACGTGCTCGACGTTTCCCTGCATCAGCCATTCGAAGCCGTCGCGAATTCCGACGACGTCGATCCCCTCCAGCTCGGCCCGAATCGTCGCCGCGCTGATGACGCTGTTGATACCGGGGGCCGGCCCGCCGCCGACCAGAATCCCCACGTTCTTGTGATGAGTGACAGTCATGTCGGCCTTGTGTCCCACGGCGGCTCGGGAAGTCTGGATGAGATCGCCTGAAGTATCTGCGACTGCGGAGCCCAGATTCAAGGGGCGCCGGTCAGCTCCAGCCGCACGCGGCCGAACCTGGCGCCGATATCGGCGGCGAGCACACGGTGCGCGGGATCCGGACTGAGCCAGACGACCACCTCGATCGGCGCGTGCCGCGACACCCGTGCGACGACCGCGGGCTCGATCCGGAGCGCGTCTACCGTCTGTCCTCCGAGCGAAATCCGCTCCGGGCCGATGACTCGGACGTTCACGGTGTAGTTGCGGCCGTTGTCGTTGATGGGCAGGACGATCGAGTCGCCCGCCGCCAGCGGCAGCGTTCGAATGTAGAAGAACGCGGTCAGCGGGTCGCGCGTCCCTGGCGAGAACCGGAACGCCATCGTGGCGCCGTTGGGGGGGCCCACGTGCACCATCCCGGACTGCGCATCGAACGTGGCGTCGCGCGTCAGCTCGCGGCGGCCCTCGTGTAACATGCGTCGGGCAACGCGCGGGAGCAGGTCGCCCGCCGCCTCCGTTTCGAATCGATCGCGTGCCTCGAAGAACTGGGCGATCCACGGCGCGGTTTCCGCGGTCGCAAAGAACCGCAGCGGACGGTCGCCCGCCGGCCCCTGCTCGACGCCGAGACTCACCTGCCCTGCCGACACTCCCATCGGACCGCTGACCCATCGCACGTCATAGGTCAGGTGCTCTCCCACGTGGAAGGTCAGCGGCCCCGGCGGCGGAGGCGCGGGCGGCGCCGGGGGCGTCAGCCGTGCCTCGATTTCTGGCGACCAGGACAGCTCGTAGATGACGGCATCGGGAAACCTCGCCCGCTCGACGAGCGGAGCGTCTCGAGCAGCCAGCAGGCCCCGACGCGAGTCGTCGGGCGACACGTCGGCCGCCAGCGGCGCGGGGGTCACGACGAACCGGACCTCGAGATCGTGCAGGGCCCACAACGCGTCCGCGGTCGGAAACGCGCTGAAGGTGTCCACGAGCCCGGGGAAGAAGGACGGCCGTTGCCCCGAGTATCCGTTGACGATGGGCCGCCCGTGCTGCAGCGAATCGACCATCGACACCGTGTTCGCGCGGGCGTCGTTGGTCAGCGGCAGGTACAAGACCACCCCATCGCCCGGAGCCGTGGCGAGCCACTGCCCGACTGCCGTCCTCAGTGCCGGGCGGGCGACCAGCGGCCAGGGCATCGACGCGTACTCGACGCACATCACCGCGAGGAGCACGACGGCCCATCGTCGTCCGTAGCGCCGCTCGATCGTCGTCGCGCCACGCGCGGCGAGAATCGCCAGACCGCAGGCCACGAGAATGCCGAGGCGCGCCGGCGCACGCACGGCCTGAAAGCCGAAGACGAAGCGATGGAGCCACGCGAACACCGGGCCCGTGCCGCCGGTGCCGAGCGACAACACCAACCCGATCGACGCAAGGGCGAGCGCGGCCCATCCCAACCGCGATCCGGTCTCGTGTCTGGAGCTGAATACACCGACCGCCGCAAGCAGGAGCAGGGCGAAGCCCGGGAACAGCTCGTTCTCGAGGTCGTCGCGGCGCCACGGCCGGGCGGCGCCGCTCGCGTCCCGCGCGGTGAGCAGGCGCGTCCTGCCGTAGAGCACGTTCTGCTCGGGCACCTGCAGATAACTCGCGAGGTTCGCCTCCTGTCGCCTCGCGTCATACAGGTTGCGCGCGAAGCCTTCCTCCTGTTGCAGTCGCCAGTACGGCCAGACAATCGGCGCCGCCACCAGGCCGCCGATGATCGCGGCCAAGACCACTCCGCCGAGCAGCTTCTTCCATCTCATGCGCTCGACGCTCCCGGCCATGCCGACGAAGATCACCGTGAGCGCGATGCCTGTCATCACGCCCGAATAGATCGACGCCATCGTTTGCAGTCCCGCCGTGAGGCCGAGGCCGACGGCATCTCGTCGCCGGCCGGCGGCCACGACACGCAGCAGAAACAGGACCGCCAGCGGGAGGAAATAGAGCGCCTGCAGTTGCAGGTGAATGAGATGGGCGACGCGAAACGGCCAGCAGGCCCAGGCGATCCCGGCGACGTACGCCCCGATCGGCGCCGCGCCCACGCCCCGAGCGAGCGCGTGCATCGCCAGCCCGCTCGCGATGAGCGAGCCGATGAGGAGCACGTTGTAGCAGAGCACCGGATCGCCGCTCAGCAGGTAGACCGGCAGAACGAGGAGCGCCTGCAGGATCTGATGGTCGGAGTATGCGAGCGTGCTGGCGGCCGGGTAGAAGATATTGGCGTCGAAGATGCGACCGGTCAGCAACCACGCGGGATGCGTGGTGATCGTCCGCAGGTCCCAGCCGAGGATCCAGACGTTGAGGTACGGGTCGCCGGGGCCTTCCGGCGCACCCAGGTGCGTCCGCAGGGAGACGACGAGGGGCCAGCTGAAGACGAGCGCAACGACGGCATAGACCGTCAGCGGCCGCCAGACACCCAACGCACCGCGCACACGGGCGGAGTCGAACGGCGGAGTCACCTGCTGATGCCAGACCGCCGATTGCGATTCAAATCGACTTCGTCGATTCCGACGCTGCTCACTTCCCGCTCCGTTTCGTGAGAAGGGCCCGCAGCGGCTCGACTGTGACGAGCCGAAACCTCGCTTGCACCACAGTCGACGGCACCCGACCGTCCTGGAATTCCGCCTCCCTTGAGTCGCCGGGCTGCAGCACGAGTTCGACCCGGTCGCTCTGGATCGCCACAACCCGGCCCACGATGTCGAGATACGTCGTTTCGTACACCAGATCCCGGTAGGCAGCATAGGCCGAGCGATTGCGGACCGCGATCGACCAGTGCGAGACGCCGAACGACTGTCGCGACCACGATGAGCGGAGGACTTCGACGTCTTCGGCAGCGTGAGCCATTTTCTCGATTGGCGCGATGAGTTCGGGCGCGACGCCCTTGACGAAGTAGCGGCGGTGTCCGAACACGTCCGGCTGCTTCAAGGTGATCGCGGCGGCGACCACTTCCCGGTTGCTGTAGAGCGAGTGATCCAGGCGGGTCCACGCCACGCCGACTTGCAAGCAGATGTTGATCGCCATCGTCACGGCGGCGATCCGGCGCCAGCGCGGCGAATCAAGGAACGTCCAGCAGTACGCGGCATAGGTGAAGGCCACCGGTGCCGTCAGGTAGTAGGCGCGCGCCTCCGTCTTCTGCGCCACGAGGTAGTAGCTGGAATACACGAGAGCGATCGTACTTGCCAGAAGCCAGCGGATCTCCGGCCACCCAGGGACGTCCGATCGACGCCTGAACCACGTCGCTGCCATCCAGACCGGCTGCGCGAAACCCACGAGCGTGACCACGACAAGGAAGGGCACCAGCACCCAGTGACGCTCAACAAAGACCACGCGGTCCGCGCCGGCGCCGAGGAAGTTGCCAACCTCGAGGCTCGGGAACGAGAGAATGCGCGCGACCGTCTTCAGCAGAATCCACGGGCTGCGCCACTGCACCTGCAGGTTTTGGCCGATGCCGCCGCCTCCGCTGGACAGGCCGTAGGTCCACAAGGTCGGCAGGATCAGGCTGCCGGAGGTGAGCCCACCGGCCAGAAAAGCGCCGGCCGCGGCCGCCAGCCGAGGCACTCCTTCTCGAGCCTGCCACACAAGCGCGGCAGCCACGAACGCAAGGAGGATCGCGCCGGACATGTGGAACTGCACGATCCACGCGACCGTGAGGCCCATGAGGAAATGCGCAGCGGCGGGCGACAGGCGCCCCAGCGATAGCGAGGGCCACGCTTCAAGAAAGCCGATGAAGAACACCAGGCTCGCCGGCAACACGTAGGACGTGTTCATGATGTTCGTCGAGTATTCGAGCGT
Source organism: Acidobacteriota bacterium (assembly GCA_046735235.1). Classification (GTDB taxonomy): domain Bacteria; phylum Acidobacteriota; class Vicinamibacteria; order Vicinamibacterales; family JAENWD01; genus JAENWD01. The sequence goes on from JBKPSY010000183.1 coordinate 25,940, forward strand.
CCACGGCAGCGTCAGCAGCCATCCAAATATCAGCCAGCGCGGTACATCGCGCAGTCGCTGACTCAGGTACCACGCGAACAGACACAGACACCCCATCGAGAGGAGGTTGACAAAGACGTACGGCGCCTCGGGCACGGCGACGACTTTCAGTGGCAGTCCTACCACGAGCCCTTGCAAGGCGCCGGGGACCTGGGTCTTCGTCAACGTCACGTCCGGTCCGTAATAGGGCCATGCGCCCGTTGCGTAGTAGATGAGGCCGCTCAGGAAGATCTGCGTCTGATCTTCACTGAACAGGTTCGAGGACAGGCCGAAGAAGAGACGGAATGCGAAGAGCGCCGTCAGCGCGGCCGCCCATAGCCATCGGCGCCGCCACGTCGGGTGGTCGTGATCGCCCCGCGCCGCCTGCGACGTTCCGCCGTTGAGCGCGAGACAGGGGGGCGAAATCGGATGACTGGGGCTCAGTGGACCACTAACTTGGCGTGGCATCCGTCGGAGAATCCTCGTGGCTGCGCAATTGTCACCGCGCCGACCCACGTCGGTCAAACCACCGAGGGAACGGGAATCTCTGTTGGCGTCCGCTAGACGGACCTGCCGGTCAGTATTCGGTGAGGCTGGCGACGTACTGCGCGCGGAAGAGGGCGTCGATGTGCTCGACGTGCGTCGCGTCTTTCAGGCCGCGGATCGCATCGACCGAGTCGAAGCCGTTCGCGCCGAGCCAGCGTTCGAGACCCTCGCGCATGGTCGTCAAGTGTTCCGGGCCATGGCGCAACAAGGCCGATGCCGTCGTGACCACATCGGCGCCGACGAGCAGGTACTTGACGATCTCGACGTCCGTCTCGACGCCACGGCTGGCCGCGAGCGAACAGGCGAGGCGGCGGGACAGGAGTGCGATCCACACCAGCGAGAGCGGCAACTCGGCGGGCGTGGACAAGGGCAGCGATCTCGTCACGCGAAGTGTGGTGAGATCGATGTCCGGGGCATAGAAGCGGTTGAAGAGCACGAGGCCGTCCGCGCCGGCCCGCACGAGCTCGGCCGCCATGTGCGCCGGCGACGAGAAATACGGCGGCAGCTTGACGGTGATGGGAATGCGGACGTTCGCCCTCACTTCGCGGACGATCTCTACGTACTCCCGCTCCACATCAGCGCCGCTCACGGCGAGATCAACCGGGATCGAGTAGATGTTCAGCTCGATGGCGGCGGCGCCCGCCTGCTCGAGACGGGCCGCGTGCTCGATCCATCCCGCAGAGGTCGTGCCGTTCAGGCTCGCGATTACGGGGATGTCGAGCGCCTCTGCCGCATGCCGCAGCGTCTCGAGATGCCCAGACACCCCGCCATCGTAGTCGGGGAGCTCGGGGAAGTACGAGCTCGCCTCGGCCTGGCTGTCCGACCCGTGCTCCGTGTACGTCGCGTAGGCCGTGTCCTCCGCGCGGATCTGCTCTTCGTAGAGCGAGGCCATCACCACCGCGGCCGCTCCGGCGTCCTCGAGCCGTCGCATGCCGTCGAGCGTCGCCGTGTGCGGCGACGCGCTCGCCACGATCGGATGCGCGAGCCGGAGGCCAAGATAGCGTGAGCTGAGATTCATGGCGTGACACCCTGGTCGAACCGGCTGCCATCGCGCGACGCCAGATCCTCGTACACGCGGTACCGCTCCAGCAGGCCCCGCTGTGCCTCGTCGAGCATCCGCTTCGCGACGTCCGGGTGCGTCTGGACGAGCGACTTGAAGCGCACCTCGTTGTACCGGTATTCCTCGAGCGGAATGCGCGGCCGCGGCGAGTCGAGCCGGAACGGGTTCATGCCCCTCCCGCGCATGGTCGGATCGAAGCGGAACAGCGGCCAGTATCCAGAAGCCACCGCGCGAGCCGCCTGCTTCATGCCGTGGCGCATGTCGGTGCCGTGCGCGATGCACTGCGAGTACGCCAGGATCAGGGAAGTGCCGCGGTAGGCCTCCGCCTCGCGCATGGCCACGAGCGCCTGCTCGTTGTTCGCGCCCATTGCGATCTGAGCGACATACACCTTGCCGTAGGCGATGGCCATCAGCGCCAGGTCCTTGCGTGGCGTCGCCTTGCCTGCCGCCGCGAACTTCGCGATCGCGCCGAGCGGCGTCGCCTTGGACGCCTGCCCGCCGGTGTTCGAGTAGACCTCGGTGTCGAGCACGATGATGTTGACGTCCTTGCCCGACGCCAGGACGTGGTCGAGGCCGCCGTAGTCGATGTCGTACGCCCAGCCGTCGCCGCCGACGATCCAGACCGATCGGCGGACGAGGAAGTCGGCCAGCGCGAGCAGGTTGGCTGCGTCGGGAGACGTCACGGCGGCGAGCGCCGTCTTCAGCGCGGCCACGCGCTGCCGCTGCACCCGGAAGTCCGACTCGGTCACCTGCGGCGCCTGCAGGATGGCCGATACGAGGTCCCCGCCGACCAGGGACGCGAGCTTCTCGGCCAGCGTCCGCGCCTGCGCGCTCTGGCTGTCGATGGCGAGGCGATAGCCGAGGCCGAACTCCGCGTTGTCCTCGAAGAG
>JBKPSY010000184.1:0-9022 GCA_046735235.1 Acidobacteriota bacterium
TCGCTAGCCAGACGTCGCCTTCGGCGGCGGTCTCCGTGTAAGAGATCCAACGGTTGTCGCGCGACACCCCAAGGCTGTGCCCGACGTTCAAGCCCCCGATCGGAATCAGGAGGCGGCCGGCTCCGCTGTCGGCATCGACGATCGCGATCCCCTCGGACCGCCGGACCAGCAGGTGCCGCGCGTCCGCCAGCCAAGCCGGAAAGATCCAGCGGGGGGACGTGGCAAGATCGCCCGGCACCAACTTCACGCGATGCGTCGCCAGATCGTACACCGCGACGTCGAGCGTAATCGCGTTGTCGGCGGAAACGATGCCAGCAATGCGGTCGTCCGCGGACCAGGACCCCGGCATGAAGCGCTTGCCCTCGGGCACGCCCGGCGACGGCTCTCCCGGCGGCCCAGGAGACGAGGTCTTCGAGGGGTCGATTAAGTGCCATGAGCTGTACCCGAAGGCCTGGCGGTCGCCGCGAGGCGACCAGACCGGGAACCCCGGATTCCCGGTGTTGGTCGTCATCGGGTGCAGGGCGCTCCCGTCGCTGCGGATGCTCCAGAGCTCGTAGGAGCCGGAGCGATCGGAATAGAAGGCGATGCGCGATCCATCAGGTGACCAGGACACGCCCCGGTCGCGATACATGTCGTCGGTGAGACGGCGATAGTCGGTGCCGTCCACGCTGGCGACGAACAGATCCTCCTGGACACCCAGCGTCGTGAACGCCAGCCACTTCCCGTCGGGCGACAGCTCGTGATCGCGGATCGGCTGATTGCTCTTCAGGATCTGGACCGGCGGGCCCGTGATCGCCTCACGGACGGGATCGAAGGGCGAACGGAGGACAGCCGATCGATAGTCGAGCGCCGAGAACACGAGCCGCGACCCGTCGCCCGAAAACGACATGTAGCCGCTCCAGGTGGAGGGGGTGTAGATCGGTTCTGGCTCGCCCAGCACGTGGCCGGAGCGCTCGTCGATCGGCACGCGCCAGAGGCTCATCGTGCCCCCGCGCGTGCTGGCGAAATACAGATACTTCCCGTCAGGTGACCAGATCGGGTTCCAGTCGACGGCAGGATCGTCCGTGACGGCGATGCCCATCGTGGCGGCGTCCGAGCCGTCCGCCGCGATCGTCCGGATGTCGCGCTGTCCTCTGTTCGACTTGACGGTCCAAAAGGCGATCCGCGCGCCCGATGGCGACCAGGCCGGTTGGATTATCCGGATGGGAGCCGCAATGGCATGCGCCTGCGCCGTCTTCACGTCCACGATCGTCAGGCCCAGCGCCGTCGAGCTGACGTCGGTCGGGGTCAGGAAGGCCCCGGGGGACACCGCCAGCCGGGAGCCGTCAGGCGACCAGCTCGGGTACGATCCCGAATCGATCAGGCGCGTGACCGACTCGCCGGTCGCGCTCATCAGGAAGATGCCGCCGCCGTCGCGCTCCGAGCGGAACGCGATGCGCTCGCCATCGGGCGAAAACGCTGGTTCCTGATCCGAGGCCGGCGCCGGGGGCGACAGTCGCTGCGGCGTGCGCGATCCGACACGCAGCAGGTACAGCGCCGAATCGGCGGCGTCCGTCCTCGCGTAGACCACCGACTTGCCATCCGGGCTGAGCGAGGGCGTCGTCTCGACGCCGGCCTGATCGGTCACTTGCGTGAATCCAACGACTGCGGGACCGGAGGACGGCGCGGGCTTGCCCAGCCAGCCCGCGGCGGCCCCCGCGGCAAGCGCGGCGGCGATTGCGACAGGGAGCAGCCAGGAGCGGCGTGTCTGACGAGGCACCGCCTGTGCGGGCGCGGGCCCGCTCGCGGGGTCTCCGCGGCCTTCCAGCGCGTCGTCGATCAGGAGCCGCGCGTCGCCCGCATCACGCAGCCGCTGACGCGGATCCTTCACCAGGCAGCGTCCGATGATCCGCCGGATGCCTGGCGGCGTGCCGGCTGGCAGCGTCGTGAGATCCGGCTCGCGCGAGAAGATGAGGCCGAGGGTCTCGGCGACCGACGCGCCATCGAACAGGCGCGTCCCCGTCAGCATCTCGTAGAAGACGACACCGAAGGCCCAGATGTCGACGCGGCGATCGACGTTCTTCCCGCGCGCCTGTTCGGGCGCCATGTAGGCCGCGGTACCGAGTATGACGCCGGCTTCCGTCATGGCCGGCGACGCCACCGTCGGGCTGTTGGCCAGCGTCCCAGAGATCTCCTTCGAGTCCTCCAGCGCGAGCGCCTTCGCCAGCCCGAAGTCGAGCAGCTTCACCGTGCCGTCGTCGCGCACCTTGACGTTTGCGGGCTTCAGATCGCGGTGAATGAAGCCTTGCTCGTGCGCCGCCTCGAGCGCCTCCGCGATCTGCCGTGCAATCGGCAAGGCCTCTGACAGCGGAAGCGGTCCGCGCGCGATAAGCGCCGAGAGATCGTCGCCTTCGACGAGCTCCATCACGAGAGCGCGGACGCCATCCACTTCCACCAGGCCGTGGATGTGAGCGATGTTTGGATGGTTCAGGGCGGCCAGCGTCTGCGCTTCGCGCGTGAATCGCGCGAGGCGATCGGCGTCGGTCGCAAACGCGGCGGGCAGCACCTTGATGGCCACCTGACGATTCAGCGACGTGTCGCGGGCGCGGTAGACCTCGCCCATGCCGCCGGCGCCCAACAGGCCGATCACCTCATACCCGCCCAGGCGCGTTCCCGTCGCGAGGATCACTTCGCGGATTCTATCTCAACGGATAATCAGGCTCCGGGCTCCGGGTACGACATGACCCTCAGCGATTTGCGACGCTATGCCGTCGCGCGCAGCCTGTTTCCGCCGATCTCGCTCAAGGCGGCTGTCGAGACGCTGGGATTCGTCCAGGCGGACCCCATTCGGGCGCCGGCGCGCGCCCAGGACCTCACCTTGCGGCATCGGGTGCGGAACTACCACGCGGGCGATCTCGAGCGGCGATACGCCGCGTTGGGTATCGAGGAGGACTTCTTCATCAACTACGGGTTCGTCTCGCGAGAGCTCCACGCGCTGATGCACCCGCGCGTCGATGCCGGCAGCTGGCACAAGACGCGCCGCGATCGGGCCGCGCTCGTCCTGGACTTCGTCCGTGCGCGCGGCGAAGTGCACCCGCGCGAGGTGGACGCGCATTTCGCGCACGGCCGGGTCACGAACTACTGGGGCGGCACCTCGAGCGCCACGACTCACCTGCTCGACCACATGCACTACCGCGGCCTCGTGCGCGTCACCCGACGCGACAAGGGGATCCGCCTCTACGCGGCGCGCGAGCCGGCGCCAGATCCCGGCCTCACCGCACGGGAACGCGTCGATCGCCTGGTGGACTTCGTCGTCGACAAGTACGCGCCGCTGCCGGCACCGAGCCTGTCGTACGTGATCGCGAGGCTGCGCTACGCCGCGCCGCAGTGGCACCGCGAGCTGAAGCCCGCCCGGGAAAGAGCGCGGGCTCGATTGTCGCAGGCGCGCCTGGACGGCGTGGAGTGGTATTGGCCTGCGGGCGAAACGCCGGGTGACCACGCTCCGGACGGGAGCGTTCGGCTCCTTGCGCCGTTCGATCCGATCGTGTGGGATCGCCGGCGATTCGAACTGCTGTGGGGCTGGGCCTATCGGTTCGAGGCGTACACGCCGGTGACAAAGCGGAAGCTCGGCTACTACGCGCTGCCGCTCCTGTGGCGCGATGGGGTGATTGGCTGGGCGAACGTGTCGGTCGTCGACGGAGAGATGCAGGCCGACGTCCGATACGTGGCGGGCCGCCCTCCGCGGTTGCGAGCGTTCGCACAGGAGCTTGACGCCGAGCTCGACAGAATGCGAGCGTTTCTGCGGGTCAGGCAGACCTGAAGGTCTGCGCTACAGGCGGAGCGAGGAATCCTGCGTGGCGAGGAACGAGGAACGCGAACTGCTGACGGTGGGCGGCCGTGAAGTGGCGATCTCCAATCCGCGGAAGGTCCTCTTCCCAGCCGCCGGGCATACCAAGCTCGATCTGGCGCACTACTACCTCGCGGTCGCGGAGGGCGCGCTTCGCGGCGCGGGGGAGCGTCCGAACGTGCTGGTCCGCTATCCCAACGGCATCGACGGCGAGTTCTTCTACCAGAAGCGCGCGCCGACCTCGCGGCCGCCGTGGCTCGACGCCGTCTCCCTGAAGTTTCCGTCAGGCCGGACGGCCGAGGAGATCGTGCCGCGCGAGCCAGCGGCTCTGGCCTGGATGGCAAACCTCGCGTGTCTCGAGCTGCATCCCCATCCGGTGCGCGCCGACGATCTCGATCATCCCGACGAGCTTCGCGTCGATCTGGATCCGGTGCCCGGCGTCGAGTGGGCCCAGGTCCGCGAGGTGGCCCTCATCGTTCAGGCCGCCCTCGCCGATCTGGGGCTGGTGGGCTGGCCCAAGACGTCGGGGTCGCGCGGCATCCACATCCTCGTGCGCATCACGCCGTCCTGGACGTTCGCCCAGGTGCGGCGCGCGGCGCTTGCGCTGGCGCGCGAAGTCGAGCGGCGTGCGCCCTCGCTCGCCACGAGCGAGTGGTGGAAGGAAGAGCGCCACGGCGTCTTCATCGACTACAACCAGAACGCGAAGGATCGCACCGTCTGCTCGGCGTACTCGGTGCGTCCGAAACCCGACGCCCGCGTTTCGGCGCCACTGGCATGGGACGAGATCGCCGACTGCGATCCTGCCGACTTCACGCTCGCCACGATGCCAGCGCGGTTCAGCACCATCGGCGACCGCCACGCGGACATCGACGCCCACTGTTGCTCGCTTGACGCGCTGCTGGAACTCTCGGCGCGCGACGAACGCGAAGGCAAGGGCGATGCGCCCTGGCCGCCGCATTATCGCAAGCAGGAAGGCGAGCCTCCGCGTGTGCAGCCGTCGAAGCGCCGCGCCGCGCCCGCGAAGGCTGGCGGCCGGCGCGCGCCGACCAAGCCGATGCTCGAGATTGCGAAGGCGCTGAAGAAGGAGGACGCGCTGGCGGGGCTCGAGCGCTGGAAGGCTCGACATCCCGATGCCGCGGAGCATCTGGAGGCCGCCGACGTGCTCGTGGACGCGATGCGCGGTCGCTTCACGACGTGGACCCGCATCCGCGTGAACCTGCAGCACGTGCCCGAATCGCTTCGTCCCACGCAGGAGCCGCTGGATCCGGATGAAGATCCGGTGCGCGAATGGCGCGCTACAGGCGTCCCGCGCCGAACACCTGCGCGAGCTCGTAAGGCAGAGTGATCTCCAGCTGATCGTACCGGCACTCGGACGGCGACTTGTCGGGCCGCCACCGCAGGAAGATCGTGGCGTGGCGGAAGCGGTCGCCCTGCAGGTGGTCGTATTTCACCTCGCAGACGCGTTCGATCCGGAGCGGCTCCCACGACAAGTCCTTGCCCGCGCTCCAGCGGCTCTGCCCGCCGGGCATGCGCGAGAATTCGGCGCCCGCGCTGGCCCACTCGCCCCACGGATGATTGTCGAGCGCGCCCTTTCTCAACGGCGCCAGTTCCTCGACGAGTTGCTTCCGCTTCTCCATGGTGAACGCCGACGTCACCCCGACGTGCTGCAATTTTCCGCGATCGTCGTACAGCCCGAGCAAGAGCGAGCCGACGGCGTCGTGTCCGCTCTTGTGCCACCGGAAGCCGGCGACGACGCAATCGGCGGTCCGCGCGTGCTTGATCTTGATCATCGCCCGCTTGCCGGGCTGATACCGGCCGTCCATCGGCTTGGCGATGACGCCGTCGAGGCCCGCGCCTTCGAAGCGCGCGAGCCACTCGACGGCGACCGCGTGGTCGCGCGTCATCGGCGTCAGATAGATCGGCGGCACGGCGTCGGCCAGCAGGCGGTCCAGTCGCGCGCGCCGCTCGGCCTGCGGCAGCTGGCGCAGATCTTCGTGGTTGGCCGCAAGCACGTCGAACGCGACGAAGGCCGCCGGCGTCTCCTTCGCCAGCTTCGCGGCGCGCGACGCCGCCGGATGCAATCGCATCTGCAGCAAGTCGAAGTCGAGACCTCTCTCGGTCGCGATGACGATTTCGCCGTCCACCACGCAACCCGCGGGAAGGGCACGCAGAAATTCGTCGTGCAACTCCGGAAAGTAGCGGTCGAGCGGCTTGAGCTCGCGGCTCTGAATGAAGACGTTCTCATCGCCGCCTCGAAAGACGATGGAGCGGAAGCCGTCCCACTTCGGCTCGTAGAGGAGGTCGCCGGCCGGCACGGTGTCGGCCACCTTGGCGAGCATCGGCTCGATGGGTGGCGCAATGGCGAAGCCGGCTCTCGAGTCGGATGCCGTCATGCTCATGGACCTCGAGATATCCTAACCGGCCGCGACAGGTCGGGCTTTCGGCCTATGATGCGATCCTCTCCATGCCCTTGAGCCCGGGGACCCACATCGGTCCTTACGAGATCACCGCCGCCATAGGCGCGGGCGGAATGGGCGAGGTCTATCGCGCCCTGGACTCGAACCTGAATCGGCACGTGGCGATCAAGGTCCTGCCTGCGGCCTTCGCCCAGAATGCCGATGGCGTCGCCAGACTCCGGCGCGAGGCGCAGGTGCTGGCCTCGCTCAATCACCCGCACATCGCCTCGATCTACGGCCTCGAAGCCGCGGATGGCGCCCTCGCGCTTGTGCTGGAGTTCGTCGAAGGCGATGACCTCGCGCATCGGCTTGCGCAAGGTCCGATTCCCGTGACCGAGGCCATCGGATATGCCCGGCAGATCCTGGATGCCCTCGAGGCCGCGCACGAGAAGAGCATCGTCCATCGCGACCTGAAGCCCGCCAACATCAAGGTCACTCCCGATGGCGTCGTCAAGGTGCTCGACTTCGGCCTGGCGAAGGCGTACGGCGGCGACCAGGAATCCTCCGGGCCCTACCGTTCGGACTCGCCGACGCTCATGATTCACGCCACGGAACAAGGCGTGATCCTCGGCACCGCCGCGTACATGAGCCCGGAGCAGGCGCGCGGCAAGGCGCTCGACAAGAGAGCCGACATCTGGGCGTTCGGCGTGGTGCTGTTCGAGATGCTCACAGGCCGTGGGCTCTTCTATGGCGAGACGACGACCGACACGCTGGCCGCCGTCATGACGCGCGAGCCCGACTGGGCGTCGCTGCCAGCGTCGACGCCCGCCGCTGTCCGCCGGCTCCTGGCGCGATGCCTGGAGCGCGACCCGAAGAAGCGCCTGCGCGACATTGGTGACGCCCGGCCGGACCTGGAAGACACGCGCGAACCGGTCGTCCGCGCGGGCCGTGCCACCAGCTCGGCGAGGCACGCAGTGTCGTGGGTGGTGTCGGCAGCCGCGGTCGTCCTGGCGGCGTGGGCCCTATGGGGTCGTCCGTCTCGCGACACGAGCGCCTCGGAGGTCATGCACCTCGACATCGCGTTTCCCGCCAACGTGGAACCCGTGCTGCCGTTGTCGACCTCGGCGCTGGCCATCTCTCCCGACGGCCGGAGCGTGGTGATGGTTGGCGCCTCCAGCGGCGTACGCCGGTTGTTTCTGCGGCGGCTGGATCGCGCGGACTCGCGCGAGGTGCCGGGTAGCAACAGCGCCAACGCCGCCACGTTCTCGCCCGACGGCCGCAGCCTGGCATTTATCCTGAGCAACGGGACGATCGTGCGCCTCTCGCTCAACGACTTCGAGCGAAAGGTCTTGACGGCTGACGTCGATCTTGGAGGTGGAGTCGTCTGGAGCCCGGCGGGCATCGTGTTCGGCCGCCACGGCGCGCTGTGGATCGTTTCGCCGGACGGTGGCCAGCCGCGGGCGCTCACCGTCCTGAACGCCGCGCGGAAGGAGGTGCTTCACGATCACCCCATGGTGCCGCCCGGCGAACGCGTCGTGTTGTTCGCAAGCTTGACGGCCGAGCCAGGCGCGGAGCGAATCGAAGCGGTGGCGGTCGATGGGGGAACGCGATCGGTGATCGTCGAACGCGCGACGACTCCTGTGTGGTCACCCACGGGGCATCTGTTGTTCGCGAGGGACGGCGCGGTACTGGCCGCAGCGTTCGACACGCAGGCGGCGGCCCCACTCGGCCCTGCCGTCCCTGTCATAGCATCCGGCATCGTGGCGGGCCTGGGGTCCGGTGACCTCGGATTCCGGCTGTCCTCCACCGGGACCCTGTTGTACCTCCCGGTCGGGTTCAACGCCAACCGGCTGGTTTCGGTCGCCCGAGATGGCGCGGCCCTGACGGTCGATCTGCCCACCGGCCACTACGAGGACCCGCGTGTCTCCCCTGACGGACACCGTATCTTGTTCGACAGCGACGACATTGCGGTTGAGGAGTTAGACCTGGCGCGTGGCACGACGTCCCGGCTCACGGCCGCGGCGCTCGGCACGAACTTCCCCACATGGAGTTCTGACGGGACGCGGATTGCGTTCCGACGTTTCAACGCGCCGCTCTGGGCGCCCGCCGACGGCAGCGGCGTCACGACACCACTCCGCGGCGGCATCAACGATCTCCCGTCATCGCCCGGACCCGATCCGAACTCCATCATCGCGATACGTGTTCGGCCGGAGACCTCGGCGGACATCTTCTTGATGTCACTGACCGGCGCCTTCGACCCAAAGCCGCTGGTCACCACACCAGCCTACGAGGGCGGCCCCGAGCTCTCGCCAGACGGACACTGGCTGCTCTATCAGTCGGACGCCTCGGGACGACCGGAAATCTACGTCAGACGCTTTCCCGCACTCGATCGCCAATGGCAAGTGTCGGAAGGCGGCGGCGTCCAGGCGCGGTGGAACCGCCAGAGCCGCGAGATCTACTACCGCAACGACCGGCACATCCTCGCGGTGAACCTGAACGCGTCGGGCGCGGAGCCGGTGTTCAGCAAGCCGACGGCGCTCTTCACGGACGAGTACGACTTCGGACGGGGCATCAGCATTGCGAACTACGACGTCGGGCCGGACGGCCGGTTCCTCATGCTTCGGCGCGACGCCAGCAACGGAAGCCTGCGCGCCGTGATCAACTGGACCGAGGAGCTGAAGCAAATTCTCGCGGCCGGCGGCGTGCACTGAGCGTCGTCTCAGCGCCTCAATCCCGACACCGGTGGGTCACGTGCGGCGAGTCACGTTATCCTAAGAGACTGAGTGATGCCGTCACGCGC
>JBKPSY010000185.1:0-4822 GCA_046735235.1 Acidobacteriota bacterium
CTGGTGGATCCCGGTCGCGATCGTCGCCAGCGTCTTCTGGCTGAAAGATCGGTACAAGACGTCCGAGCGCGATGCGCCCTCGGCGCCGGTGGCCGTGCACGAGGCGCTCGACCTGCCACCGGTCCAGATCACCGCGAACCCGCCCGAGCGGCGCGTGACGTCGGCGGCAATCTCGCCGGACGGCAAGTACCTGGCCTACACCGAGCCGCGAGGCATCCAGCTGCGCTCGATGACGACCGGTGAGATCAAGCCGATCGCGAACACGGCTGGCATGCTCGTCATCGGCTGGTCGAGCAACAGCGAGACGTTGCGCACGCGGCGCGAGACAACCGAGGTCCCGGGCGAGTACTGGGACGTGTCGCTCCTTGGCGGCCAGCGCCGCGTCACCGCCGGGAAGCTCTCGCCCGACGGCACGCACGCGGCGAAGTTCGATCCGCTGAATCGGCAGATCATCCTCACCGATGCCGACGGGGGGCACCCGCGGGCGCTCGTCGAATATCCGACGGTGAACACTGAAATTGTGGACGCGTCCTGGTCTCCCGACGGTCGCTTCATCGCCGTGTCGTCGTCATCGCCTCCAGGTGGCGAGGGATCGCTCGTCGAGGTGATCGACATCAGGACCCGCGAGCGCAAGGAGATCGCGCGCGTGGCCGACGTGGGGTTCGGCATCGCCGGCATCACGCTGCTGCCCGACTGGCGGCTGATTTACGCCAAGCGGGAAGGATCGGTGCAGGCAGCAGCCAACGCGACGTTCAACTTGTGGGAAGTCCCGATCAGCCCGCAGGACGGGAGCGCCGCCGGGAAGCCGCGGCGCCTCACGAAGTGGACGGGATTCGCGATCACCGACATGTCGGCGACGGCCGACGGCAAGCGCCTCGCGTTCCTGAAGTGGACCGCGCAGGGTGACGTCTACGTCGCGTCCTTGAAGGCGGGCAATGCCGGCATAGACACGCCTCGCCGGCTCACGCTCGATGAGCGCAACGACGTGCCGACCGCGTGGTCCCCGGACAGCCGCGAGGTCTACTTCCAAAGCGATCGCCAGAGCACGATCGCCGCGTATCGTCAGCGCATCGACGGCGACACTGCCGAGCGAATGGTGCAGGCCCCGGGCGAGCAATTCGCGTCTCGAGTTACGCCGGACGGCAAGTGGCTGTTGTTCGTGTCGCGCGATGCACCGAACTCGACCGTGCACATGAGCCGCGTACCGGTGAATGGCGGTCCGGCGGAGCACGTCCTCGACAGCGATCACTACGTGCACTTTCGCTGCGGGGAGAAGACGCAGTGCGTCCTCGTCGAGCGCGACGGCAACCAGGATGTGGTGATGGAGCTCGATCCGATGAAGGGCCGCGGGCAGGAGCTGTTCCGCAAGCCGGCGGGCACCGGCGACCCGGCCGTCTCGTCGGACGGATCGATGATGGCGTATCTGGTCGGCGCCGAGAATCGCACCGTGCACCTGGTGACGCGGACCGGCGCTCCGATCCGAGACATCCAGGTGCCAGGTCCATCTCCGCTTGCGTCGCTCGACTGGTCCGTGGACGACAAGGGCCTGTTCAGCACCTACGCCACGCAGGGGGAGTCGACCCTGCTGTACGTGCCGCTGTCCGGCCCCATGCGCACGCTCTGGCGCGATAAGAACGCGAACCTCAGCTGGGTGATTCCGTCACACGACGGAAGGCGGCTCGCGATCTTCGCGCAGACCCAGTCGAGCGACGTCTGGACGGTCGAAGGCTTCTGAGCCTACGAGCAGGTGTCGCGCAGCATCTTCACGGACTTCACGCCAAGGAACGGCACGTCGGTCGTCCCTTCGATTCGCGTCTTCGCCTTCGTGTGCGTGTCGTCGCCGTGCTCGCGTTCGACCTTCGTCTTCGTGGTCACGTCCACCTTGCCGTCATCGCCGACGTCGGTGGCCTTGCCGCGAACCTCCACGAGATGACCCACGTGATTCGCCAGCGCGCCGTCCTCGCCCACGAGCGTGTAGAACGGACTCGGCGTGCCACCCGACTCGACACGCGTCAAGACGAAACCTGGGCCTGAGGCCGCGCGCTCGACACAGCCCGTCACCGTGACGTTCTTGCCGTCTTTCACATCTACTTTCGTCTCCGTCTTCGTCGTTGACTGCTGAGCGGCCAGCCCGACGCTCGTCGCGAGCGCAAGGGCAGTTCCGAGGATGAGTCGGTTCATGAGTAACACCTCCTCGGCCGTATGGAGCAACATCCGCGCCACTACCGAAGCTCATCGTGGTTGCACCCTCGGCGCCGCACCAGCTACAGTGCCGCCCCATGCATAGACTCGTGCTCACGCGGTTGTGCGGCGCGCTCGTCCTGCTGGCCACGGCCAGCGGCGCATCCGCCGAGACCCGCGCCTTCATCAACGCTCGCATCATCCCAATCGCTGGCGCGCCCATCGAGAAGGGCACGCTCGTCGTCACCGACGGCAAGATCGTCTCGGTCGGCGCCAGCGGCGCCGTGAAGATTCCCGGTGGAGCGACGACGGTCGATCTCGCCGGCAAGACGGTGATGCCGGGACTCGTCGACTCGCACAGCCACATCGGCAGCCCCGCCGGCGGGGACAGCTCGGCCCCCATTCAGCCCGACGTCCGCGTGCTGGATGCGATCGACGTACGCGCCATGAGCATCCGCCGCGCGCAGGCGGGTGGCATCACGACCGCCAACGTCATGCCCGGCTCCGGGCACCTGCTCAGCGGACAGACGCTCTACCTGAAACTGCGCAAGGGCAACACGGTCGACGACCTCGAGATCCAGCTGCCCGACGGCCGCATTGCCGGCGGGTTGAAGATGGCCAACGGCACGAACTCGATTCGCGCGAATGGCACCGGACCGTTCCCGGGCACGCGCGCGAAGTCGGCGGCGCTCGTCCGCGAGCAGTTCGTGAAGGCCGTGGAGTACCGCGACAAGGTTCGCAAGGCCAACGGCGACGCGACGAAGATGCCGTCGCGCGACCTGGCGATGGAAGCGCTCGTCGAAGTCCTCGACGGCAAACGCACGGTGCACTTCCACACCCACCGGCACGACGACATCGTCACCGTGATCCGCTTGTCGCAGGAGTTCGGGTTCAAGCCCGTGCTACATCACGTGTCGGAGGGCTGGAAAGTGGCCGACGAGATCGCGAAGGCGGGCCTCTTCGCGTCGGTGATTGTGATCGACTCTCCCGGCGGCAAGCAGGAGGCGCTCGAGAACAGAATGAGCACCGCGGCCGGCCTCGACAAGGCTGGCGTCGTCGTCGGGTTTCACACCGACGACTACATCACCGACTCGAGAATCTTCCTGAGGTCCGCCGGGCTCGCCGTTCGCGCGGGGCTCCCGCGCGACAAGGCGCTCTACGCGATGACGATGGCCGGCGCGCGCATGCTAGGCCTCGACTCGCGCGTCGGATCGCTCGAGTCCGGAAAGGACGCGGACTTCCTCGTCCTGTCGGGGGACCCGCTGAGCGTTTACACGCACGTCGAGCAGACCTGGGTGGAAGGCAGGAAAGTCTTTGATCGCAGCGTGCCCGAGGATCGTCTGGTGGCGACGGGCGGCTATGGCATGGGGCGCGACGCGACCCTCGAGACCGATGGCGACGACGAGGGGGGCGAGCGATGAGGCCGCATCAGCGACGAGCGATGAGCGACGAGCGGGGAGCTGGAGCGACGAGCGGGGAGCGTGGAACTGCAGTCATGCTGCCAGCGATGGCGGCGCTTGTCGGAGCGCTGGCGATTGCCACTCCGGCGGCGGCCCAGGTGGCGGTACGTGCGGCAACGGTCCACACGATGGCCGGCGCGGCCATCACCGACGGCGTCATCCTGATCGGCGCCAACGGCAAAATCGAGCGCGTCGGCAAGGCGTCCGACGTGCAGATTCCCGGGGGCTATCGGACGCTGACCGCGACGGTGGCAACCCCGGGGCTCATCGACGCTCACACCGTCGTCGGCCTGGCCGGTGCGCTGAACATCCCGGCCGACCAGATGCAGCTCGAGCTGTCGGCGGCGATTCAACCCGAGCTTCGAGCCATCGACGCCTATAACGCGCGCGAGGTGCTCGTCGAATGGCTGCGCACGCACGGCGTGACCACGGTCAACACCGGCCACGCGCCGGGCGCCCTCGTGTCCGGCCAGACCATGATCGTGAAGACCGTCGGGGACGAGGTCGAAGACGCCACGGTGGTTCCGGTCGCGATGGTGGCATGCACGCTCGGAAATGACGGCCTCGGATCGACGGGGAAGTCGCCCGGCACTCGAGCGAAGGCGGTCGCCATGCTTCGCGCGGAGCTGATCAAGGCGAAGGACTACCTTGCGAAGATGGGCGGACCAGAGGACAAGCGCCCCGCTCGCGACCTGCGGATGGAGACGCTCGGCAAGGTCCTCACCAGGGAACTGCCGCTGCTGGTCACGGCGCAGCGCGCGGTGGACATCATGGACGCGCTTCGCGTCGCCAGGGAGTTCGACCTGAAGATCGTGCTCGACGGCGCCGCCGACAGCTACCTGGTGCTCGATCAGATCAAGGCTGCGAAGGTTCCGGTCATCGTCCATCCGACGATGTTCAGGGCGGGCGAAGACACCGAAAACCTCTCGATGGAGACGCCAGCCACCCTGAAGAAGGCCGGCGTCCTGACGGCGCTCCAGAGCGGCTACGAGACGTACGTGCCGAAGACGCGGCTCGTGCTTTTCGAAGCAGCAGAGGCCGCGGCCAATGGGTTGGCGTTCGAGGACGCGCTCTCGCTCATCACGATCGACGCCGCGCGGGTGCTCGGCGTCGACAAGCGCGTAGGCTCGCTCGAAACCGGTAAGGACGGCGACGTGGCGCTCTTCGACGGCGACCCTTTC
>JBKPSY010000186.1:0-7020 GCA_046735235.1 Acidobacteriota bacterium
CAGGGACCGCGGGCCAGGAACTAGGGGCAGGATGCCACGTGTCACGCTGCCCCTTGCCCCCCGCTCCCGGATTCCCGCCTCGCTCAGCGGCGGCACGCTCCCACCAATTCAGTCGCTCCAAACGTCCCAAGTGCTGGGTCCCACGCATGAAGCCGCGCCGCCGGCGCCCGCCCGTGCCCGCCGCCCATCATAGGGGGTCTGGGTGCGATTTCCTGTTGCCGCCAGTCGGCGGCGACGGTAGGCTCAACCCATGAACACGTCCGACGCGTTTTTCAGGTCGGTCGAGTTCGCCGAGCTCACGCTGCGCGTGGCGGACATCGCCCGGGTCGGCGCCTTCTACGAATCGGAGCTGGGTTTCCACCGGGTCAGCGGCGGCGCGCACGAGGCGCGCTTCTCGCCCACTGGCGCGGAGCCGGCGCTCATCGCCCTCGAGCACGCGCCGTCGGCGGCGGCGCGTCCGCGGGGTGCGGCTGGACTTTTCCACGTCGCCTTCCTCTATCCGAACCGGGCGGCGCTCTCGCGCATCTTCACGCGCCTGGTGGCCAACGGGTTCCGCCTTGGCGCCGCGGATCATGGCGTGAGCGAAGCGCTGTATCTGTCGGACCCGGAAGGCAACGGGCTCGAGCTCTACGTCGATCGGCCGGTCGGCGAATGGCCGCCCGCGGCGGCCGACGGACAAGTGGCGATGTTCACCGAAGCGCTCGACGCGGCGTCGCTCATGTCCGCGGTCACGCCGATCGCCGGCCCTCTGATGGCGCCCGAGACGCGCATCGGACACCTGCACCTGTCGGTGTCCAAGCTTGATCGTGCCGAGGCGTTCTACCGCGACGTCCTCGGGTTCCCTGTGCGTCAACGCGACTATCCCGGCGCCCGGTTCTTCGGCCGTGACGGGTATCACCATCACTTCGGAACCAACACCTGGCAGACGCGTGCGCCGTCGCTCAGCGGTGCGCTCGGGCTCTGCAGCTACAGTTTGCGTTTCGCCGTGGACGCCGAGCGGAGACACGTCGTGAACCTGGCCTCGGATGCCGGACGTCTTCGCAAAAGCGGAGAGACGCGGGCCGTGCTCGACGACTTCGATGGCCTGGAAGTGGTGATCGAGGGCGCCAAAGCAGGCGTGGGGGTGACGGTATGAGCATGCTGGACGACATGAACCTCGCGCCGACGCAAGCGATGGAGCCTCCGCCGTCGCCGCACCTCGACGTGCCGCCGCGGCCCTCGAGAATCGGCCCAATCCTGTCGTTGGCACTCGTCGCGGGTCTCGTCGCCGGGTTCTGGGTATATCGCGTGCGGCAATCGGCGCCGGCCGAAGCGCCCGCGTCTGCCCCCGTCGCCTCGCCGAAGTCGCGCACGGCGCCTCTGGCCGGCGGGGCGCAGGCCGTCGTCCTGCCGCCACTCGATCAACTCGATCCGTTCCTGCGCGACACGCTGAGCGGCCTGACGAAGGCGCCCGTCGCGCTGGCGTGGCTGTCGAGCAATCACCTCGCCGAGCAGTTCGTCGCGATCGTCCAGGGCGCGGCTGAGGGGCAGGCGCCGATGCGGATGCTTGCGGCGTTGCGCCCGCGCGGCTCGTTTCGAGTGACGACCGAGGGCGGACGCAGCGTGATCGACCCGGCGAGCTATGCGCGGTACGACGGCATTACCGACGCCGTGACGTCACTCGACGCGGCCGGAAGCGCGAAGGTTTACGGGATGCTGAAGCCGCGACTCGAAGAGGCGTACGCGTCACTCGGCATCGCCGACTCGTCGATGGATGCGGCGCTCGAAGGCGCCATCGTGAAGCTGCTAGCGACGCCTGTGCCCGACGATCCGATCGAAGTGCAGGCCAGCGGCGGCGTCTACGCATACGCGAACCCGGGGCTCGAGCAGTTGTCGTCCGCGCAGAAGCTGCTGATCCGCACGGGGCCCGCCAACGCCCGGAAGATCCAGGCACGTCTGCGCGAAATCGCGCTGGCGCTCGGGATCCCGGCGGCGAGGCTGCCGGGGACGTAGTCAGTGCCGCAGTGCCGCGGTGCAGCAGTGCGGCACGGTAGCGCCGCCCGGTAGCAGCGCGGCACTGCAGCACCGCAGCACTGGACTGCCCGCGTGCAGTGATAATCTGCCCCCCTGATGCGGCACTCCGGTGTCTGGGCCCTGGCCCTGGTCGGCCTCGCGCTCGCGTTCAGGCTTACCCTCGCCCTCGGCTTTCCAAACGACGAACCGGACGACGGGAAGGTGTACGCGCTGCTGGCGCACAACCTGGTGACGGCGGGCGTCTACTCGGCAGAAGACACGCCGCCGCTGACGCCGACCTACGTTCGCGTGCCCGGCTACCCCGCTTTCATCGCGATTGTCTATCGCGCGTTCGGCGACAACAACAACACCGCCGTGCGCGTCGTCCAGGCGTGCCTCGACACGGTGACGTGCGGCCTGCTCGCGGCGATGACGATCGTGTGGGCGCCACGCTCGTGGAGTCCGCAGCGCCGCAGGCGCGCGGCGCTCGTGGCCTTGGCGTTGGCGGCCGTGTGCCCGTTCGTGGCGATCTACGTGACGACGATCCTTACCGAAACCCTCGCGACGGCGCTCGGCGTCCTGGTGCTGCTGCTGGCGTCGCTCGCCGTGCGTCGGGCGGGCGGCGCTGCCGAATTCGTCGGCGTACTGCCATCGTGGCTGCCGAGCTCACGCGCGTTGTGGGCGGCTGCGGGTCTTACGGGCGGCGTCATGACCCTGGTGCGGCCCGAGAGCGGCCTATACGTGGCAGCCGTGGGCGTCCTGCTCCTGGTGACGTCCTGGCGATGGTCGGGACGGGTCGGTCTCGGCATTGGCGAATGGTGGCGACGCGTGCTGGTCTGCGGGTTCGCGCTGTCGCTGGGATTCGCCGCGGCGCTGGCGCCATGGACGATCAGGAACGCAGTGGTGTTTCATGCCTTCCAGCCGCTGAACCCGCGATCGCTGTCGATGCCGGGCGAGTTCGTCGCGTGGGGATACGCGGACTGGCTGCGGTCATGGATCGATCATCCGCGCTACGTGGGCCCGATACTCTTCGCGCTCGATCGCGATCCCATTTCAGTCGATCAGATTCCCGCGCGTGCGTTCGACTCGCCGGACGAGCGCGACCAGGTCGCGCGGCTGCTGCGGCAATACAGCACGCCGGCGCCGGACGCCGAGGCCGACGAGACGGGACATGTGCCTCCGTCCGGCATGACGCCCGAGCTCGACGCGGCGTTCGGCGCAATCGCGGGCGCACGCGCGGCGAGACATCCGCTGCGGCAGTACGTCGTGCTGCCGTTCAAGCGCGCGGTGATGCTGTGGTTCGACCCGCACGCGGACTACTACCCGTTCGCCGGATTCCTGTATCCCTGGGCCGCGCTCGACGCGGATCGCGATCAGCAGTTCTGGCTGCCGCTGTTCACCGGGCTCACGTGGCTCTGGACGATCGCCGGCTGGATTGGCGCGATCGTCCTGTGGCGATATCGCGAAGGCCGCAAGTGGCTGCTGCTTGTCGCCCTGACGATACTCCCGCGCCTCGCGCTGCTGTCGTGGATGGAGAATCCGGAGCCGCGCTACACGATGGAGTTCTTCCCGCTGCTCACCGCGCTGGCGGGATACGCGTTCGCCTGGAGGTAGTGTGCGCCCCTTCATCCTCGCGCTCGCCCTCGTTCTTACGACATCCGTAAGGGGGACTGTCCCCACCCAGGGGTTCGTGTCTCAGAACGGAACAAAAGTTTGGCAGTTTCTGCCAACTGAGGTTCGGCTGCTCGACGGACCGTTCCGCGACGCGATGCTGCGCGACCAGCAGTTTCTCTTGACGCTCGATCCGAACCGCCTGCTGCACACGTTCCGGCTGAACGCCGGACTGCCGTCGACGGCACAGCCGCTCGGCGGGTGGGAAGCCCCTGACGTCGAGCTCCGCGGGCACAGCACAGGCCACTATCTGTCGGCGCTCTCGCTGATGTACGCCTACACCGGCGACGAGCGCTTCAAGACGCGCGCCGATCTGCTCGTCGCCGAGCTCGCCAAGGTACAGCATGCGCTTGCCGCAAAAGCATCGCACCCTGGATATCTCTCCGCGTTCCCGGAAGAGCTCTTCGATCGCGTCGAGACCCGTCGCGCCGTCTGGGCGCCGTATTACACGCTGCACAAAATCCTCGCTGGCCTCATCGACGCGAACCAGCTCTGCGGCAACCGGCAGGCGCTCGACATGGCGGAGCGCCTCGCGGAGTGGGTGAAGTTCCGGACGGATCGCCTCACTCACGCGCAGCAGCAGGCGATGCTCGAGACCGAATTCGGCGGCATGGCAGAGTCCCTGGCAAGTCTATCGGCGATCGCCGGCAAGCCGGAGTACCTCACGCTGGCGCGCGTGTTCGACCACGATCGGCTCTTCGGTCCGCTCGCTTCGGGCGTCGATCCCCTGGACGGCCTGCACGCCAACACGCAGATTCCGAAGATGATCGCCGCCGCGCGCGAGTACGAGCTCACGAAGGACACTCGCTACCGCGACATCGCGCAGACGTTCTGGACGCGCGTGGCCACGACGCGTTCGTACGCCAACGGCGGCGACAGCGACGACGAGCACTTCTTCCCCGTCAGCCAGTTCGCCGAACGCCTTGGCGCCGAGTCGTCCGAGACCTGCAACACCTACAACATGCTCAAGCTGACGCGGCACCTGTTCACATGGGCGCCGTCGGCGACGCTGATGGACTTCTACGAGCGCGGGCTCTACAACCACATCCTCGCCTCGCAGGATCCGCAGACCGGCGGGGTCATCTACTACTGCCCGTTGAAGCCAGGGGCCTTCCGGACGTACTCGAGCGCCACGAACTCCTTCTGGTGCTGTGTCGGCACGGGCATGGAGAACCACGCGAAGTATCCAGACACGATCTACTTCCATGACGACCGCGCGGTCTGGGTGAACCTCTTCATCCCGTCTGTCGTCACGTGGCGCGAACGGAACCTCGCCATCACACAGGACACGCGATTCCCAGACGACGACCAGGTCCGGCTCACGGTGACGGCGGATCAGCCGACGCGCGTGGCCATCAACGTGCGATATCCGGGATGGGCCGGCGCCGATGCCACGATTGCCGTGAACGGGACGGCGGTCGCGATCTCGAGCGCGCCTGGCTCGTACGTCACGATCGATCGCGAATGGCGCTCCGGCGACCAGATCGTCGCCCGTTTCCCGATGCACCTGCGCACCGAGCCGCTCCCCGGCCATCCGAAGATCGTCGCGGTGTTCGACGGGCCGATCCTCCTCGCCGGCGACCTCGGGCACGCTGGGCTCTCGGACGCCACGCGCTACGACACGACGACGCCAGCGTTGGCGAAGCTCCCGCAAGTGGATATCCCGGCATTTGTTCCCGACGCGTCCGGAGTGCTCGCGCATTTCACGCCTGGCGACGGGCCGCTGACGTTCGTCACGACGGGTCTGGGGCAGCCCCACGACGTGCGGCTCATCCCCTTCTTCCGCGCCAGCGCGACGCGCTACACGGTCTATTGGCACGTGTTCACGCCGGATGAATGGACGGCGCACTCGCGACGCGCAGCAGCCGACGCCGATACCCGCCGCCGCATCGAACAGTCGACCATCGACGTCGTCGACGCCGACAGCAAGGCCTCCGAGCAGGCTCATGACGGACAAGGCCTCGACGACCACCGGCGCCCGTGGTTCGAAGGCCGCGCGGGACGCGAATCGAAGACGACGCCGTTCGCCTACACGCTGAAGGTCGACGGCGCGCGCCCGGTGTCGCTCGTGACGACATGCCGCGGCTCGGATGAACAGCTGCGCACGTTCGACGTGCTCGTCGACGGAACAGCGATCGCGACCGACACCCTGCCCCTCGAGCCGGCGCGCCTCATCGATCTGGAGCACCCGGTCCCGGCGTCGCTGACCCACGGCCGAGTAAGCGTGACCGTTACCTACCGCCCGCACGCGGGCAGTCAGACCGGAGCGGTCTACGAGGTCCGGACGATCACTCGGCCCTGAGGGCCTGGATGGGATCGATGCGCGTGGCGCGCCGCGCGGGCAGATAGCACGCCAGCAGCGCCACCGCGGCGAGGATCACCGCGACGATCCCGAGCGTCATGGGATCGGTCGGCGTGAGATTGAAGAGCAGGCCGGCCAGCGCACGTCCGGTCGCGGCGGCGGCCGCCAGACCCACCACCAGGCCAATCCCGATCACCGTCGACGCCTGGCGCAGCACCATCCGGATCACGCTGTCGCGATCGGCGCCAAGCGCCATCCGAATGCCGATCTCGCGCGTCTGCTGCGCGACGGCATACGACATCACGCCGAAGATCCCGACAGCAGCCAGCGCCATCGCGACGACCGCGAACAGCGTCAGCAGCAACATGTAGAAACGCCGGCCGGCCACGGACCCCGAGATCACGTCCTCGAGCGTCTTGACGTTGGAGAGCGGCAGATCCGGATCGAGCCGCGCGACGAGCCGTTCGACGTCACGCTGATATGCCTGCGGCGGCAAGTCGCCGCGAACGACCACGGTCATCGTGCCGATGCCGACCTGGTCGTAAGGCAGATAGATCTCCGGCTGCGACGCTTCGTCGAGGCCGACCTCCTTGACGTCGCCGACGATCCCCACGACCGTGCCGCCGTTGCGGCGTCCGTCGATTCGCCAGCCGAGATTGACGTGCCGGCCGATGGGATCCTCGTTCGGGAAGTACTTCTGCGCCGCCGACTCGGTCAGCAACGCCACCTGCGGCGCGGTGAATACGTCTGCGCCGGTGAATAGTCGTCCGCGCTTCAGCGGCAATCCCATGGTCGCGAAGTAGTCGGGCGATGCGACGCGCACCTGCAGCACCGGCTCGTGCCCCGCGGGAGCCTCGGGTCGGCCGTCCACCGTGAAGCTGATCGTGAAACCAAGCTTGGTGAGCGGCAGCCCGACGACAGCGCCGGTCGAGCGGACACCGGGCAGCCGGCCGATCTCGGCGAGCAGGCGATCGAAGAACTGAATGCGATTCTGCTGCGTCTGGTAGGTGGCGTCGGGCAGCGAGAGGCCGAACGTCAGGGCTTCGGTCGTGTGG
>JBKPSY010000187.1:0-19254 GCA_046735235.1 Acidobacteriota bacterium
GTCCGCAACAGATCGCTGCCGAGTTCGCGCGCGCGGGCCACCGGGTGTTCTGGATCAGCCCCTCGCGGCTGCCAGTCGGGGCCGGCCCCCGCGGCTTCGAGACCGTCCAGCTCCGCGCGAACGTATGGGAGGTCCACCTGGAGCCGCCACGGTCCAACATCTACGCGGAGGTTCTCGGGCAAGAGACGACCAACGCGCTGGTCGACTCGCTGGCCGGCCTCTACAGGGAGTGGGCCATCGCCGAGAGCACGGTCGTCGTGCAGCTGCCGTTCTGGAGAGCGGTTGCCTCCGGCCTTCGCGACCGGCTGGGGGCCCGGGTGGTGTTGGACTGCATGGACGACTGGGAGTCCATGCCCGGCATCAGCGAGTTCAATCGCGCCGAGGAACGCGCGCTCGTGTCTGAGGCCGACCTGGTCGTGCTGACGGCGCGGCGCCTGCACGACAAGTACGCGCAGCGCGCGCGAGTGGCCGCCCTCGTGCCGAACGCCGTCGAGTACGACTTCTTCTCAGCTCCCGTCGGAGCTGCGCCGGAGCTCGACGGGCTCCCCAGACCGCTCGTCGGCTACGTGGGCGCGATTGCGGCATGGTTCGACTACGCCCTGATGCGGGAAGTCATCGCAGCTCGTCCCCAGTACTCCTTTGTGTTCATCGGCGCGCTCGGCCTCGAACAGCACGTGATCGGTGAGGAGATCGCGCGGTTCCGTGGGCTGCCCAACGTTCGACTGCTGGGCCACAAGAGCTACGACGAACTGCCCGCGTACGTCTCGGCCTTCGACGTGTGCACGATTCCCTTCGTCATCGACGAGGTCACCCGATCCACGGATCCCGTGAAGATCTACGAGTACTTCAGCCTCGGTCGGCCTGTCGTGGCCACGCCCATGCCGGAGCTGGCGGACCGCTCGGATCTGTTGTACGTCGGCGCCACGCCCGATGAGTTCGCCCGACAGCTCGACGCGGCCGTCGCGGAGGACGCTGACCTCG
Organism: Acidobacteriota bacterium; assembly: GCA_046735235.1. Classification (GTDB taxonomy): domain Bacteria; phylum Acidobacteriota; class Vicinamibacteria; order Vicinamibacterales; family JAENWD01; genus JAENWD01. The sequence continues at coordinate 982 of JBKPSY010000187.1, forward strand.
GGGCGCGTCGCCGGGCGTTCGCCGCGGCGAACACCTGGTCGGACCGCGTTCGAACCATCGACGAAGCGGTCAGGAGCGTCTATCCCCTTGTCTCGATTCTGATCGTCACGCACAACAGCCTCGAGTTCGTCGATTGCTGTCTCGACTCAGTGCTGCGCAACACGTCGTACCCCAACTACGAGGTCATCATCGCCGACAACGCGTCGACCGACGAGACGCCGACCGCGCTGCTGCGATGGGCCGACCGCGACCGCCGGATCCGCGTCCAATGTCTGTCGCAAAATCTTGGTTTCGCGGGGGCGAACAATGCCATCGCCCGCGAGGCTCGCGGCGCTAATTTGATCCTCCTCAATATCGACACGGTGGTGACGCCGGGCTGGGTTGGCCGTTTGATGCGGCCACATCGTGAGGATCCGTCGATCGGTCAAGTGGTGCCGGTCACCAACTGGGCGGGCAACGAGGCGAAGCTGGACGTGACCTATACGAACCTCGACGGGATGGAAGCGTTTGCGCTGAGTCGCGCCCGCGAGTTCATGGGGGAAGTGGTCGAGCTCACCGTCGCTCCACTGTTTTGCACTTTCATCCCGATGGACGTTTGGCGAACGGTTGGCGAGCTCGATGACGGCTTCGAGATCGGGATGTTCGAAGATGACGACTACTCGTTGCGCGTCCGCCGATCGGGACGGCGGGTGGTCACGGCCGAGGACTGCTTCGTCCACCATTTCGGCCGAGGCTCGTTCGCAAAGCTCCCGCCCGACGAATACCGGCTCGTGTTCGAGCGCAACCTGCGCCACTTCGAGCAGAAATGGGGCGTCGTCTGGGCGCCGCACCGCAGTCGACCCGGGACGACCGGCGAGCACACGGCGTTCGAGGTGGCGCGCTTCATGGCCCCAGGACACGGCGACTGACCGTGAGCCATGGCGCGACTCCAGAGGAAGTCCTGCAGCCCTGACGAGGCTCGAGTGTAATTTCGCCGAAGTTCCGGTGAGCTCTCAGGCCGTGCGTGCCAGCCGTGTCGCGGCGTAGAACCTCTCGAGCGGACCAACGCACTCCGCGACCTCGTGCTCGAGCGCCGTGACCGCCTTGTCGAGGGCCTCTCGATCGCTTCCGGCGCTCAGGTGTTCGACCCGCCGTGCCGCCTCCAGCGCCTGCCTGGCGGCGAGGACTCCAAGAGACCCGCTCAGCCGATGAGCGGCCGTACGCGCCGCCGTGTAAGCGCCCTCGTTCGCGGCGTCCCGAATCTGCGTCAGCAGCACGGGATACTGTTCCAGGAACAGCGTCACGATCTTCTCCAGCGCCGCACGATCGCCGCCCAGCGAGTCCAGACAGGCTTCGAGCTCCCGGGGCACTCCGGCGCTTCGTGTCGACTCAGTCCGCGGCAGCACGTCGGAGATCGCCTGGCACAGATCGGCCACGCGCAAGGGCTTGCTCACGTAGCCGTCCATTCCCGCCGTCCGGCAGCGCTCCCGATCGCCTTCGAGCACATGGGCCGTGAGGGCCACGATTGGCGTGTGGCCGCCCTTCGACCGTTCGATCTCCCGGATCGCTCGCGTCGCGGCGAGTCCGTCCATCTCCGGCATCTGCACGTCCATCAGCACGACGTCGAAGCGCTCCCGTTCCCACAGCGCCACGGCCTCGCGGCCATCCTTCGCGAGCAGGACCTCGCAGCCCCGCCGCTTCAGCATGGCCATCGCCAGCTCCTGGTTGACCTCGTTGTCCTCGGCCAGCAGGACCACCAGGCCCCTGGGCAGCGTGACCGCGGGCTCGTGGCGGCCCGAGTGTGGCGACGGCGCAACGGGCGTCTTGCCCAGCGTGAGGACAATCGCGTCCAGCAGCTCCGACTGCTTGATCGGCTTCTGCAGATAGGCCGCCACGCCCAGCTCGCGGCATTGCGCCATGTCGCCGGGGCGATCGGCCGACGACAACATCATGATCGTCGCGCCGCCGAGGCTGGGGTTTTCTCGAATTCGTCTGGCGACGGCGAAGCCGTCCATGCCCGGCATCATCGCGTCCAGCAGCACGAGCGGGAACCCGTTCGGAGAACCGGCGAGCGCGGCAAGCGCCGTGACGCCGTCGGAGACGGCCGACGGCTTCATGCGCCAGCGCGAGAGCATCTCGTGCAGGATCGTCAGATTGGTCGTGTTGTCGTCCACGACGAGGACCGGCAGGCCGTCGAGGCTGACGTGATGGGTGGCCGATGCCGGCAACGCCTGCTCGTGCAGCTTCAGCTTCACCGTGAAGGAGAACGTGGCGCCTTGTCCCGGCGTGCTCGTCACCGACAGCTGGCCGCCCATCAACTCGACCAGCTGCGACGAGATGCTCAGGCCGAGGCCCGTTCCGCCGAAGCGGCGCGCAGTCGATGTGTCGGCCTGGCTGAAGGCCTTGAAGATCAGCGCCTGCTTGTCCACCGGGATCCCCGGGCCGGTGTCCGAGACCGCCACGTGCAGCATGAAGTGCGGGCCTGCGGCCTTGCCGTGCGCGCGCACCACGATTTCGCCGGCTTCCGTGAACTTGATGGCGTTGCCCACCAGGTTCATCAGCACCTGGCCGAGACGCAGGCGGTCGCCGACGAGGATCTGTGGCGTCTCCGGCTCGACGTGGACCGCCAGCTCGAGATGCTTGCGGTGCGCCCTGGGCCCGAGCGCGTGAATGGTCTCGCCCAGGGCGTCGCGAACGTCGAACGGCGATTCTTCCAGTTCCAGACGGCCCGCCTCCACTTTCGAGTAGTCCAGGATGTCGTTGATCACGCGCAGCAGGGCTTCGGCGGATCCCTTCGCTTTCCCGAGGTAGTTGCGCTGATCAGGTTCGAGCTCGGTGTCGAGGACGAGCTCCACCATGCCGAGCACGCCGTTCATCGGCGTGCGGATCTCGTGGCTCATGTTGGCCAGGAACTCGCTCTTGGCGCGGTTCGCGGTTTCGGCCATCTCCTTCGCCTCGCGCAGCTTCTCGGTCTGCTTCCGCACGCGGCTGCGGAGCACGGCGACCCAGGCGAGCGAGCCGAGCACCACCCCGACGAGGATTCCGACCGTGGCCAGAAGCTCCGTCGCCGTCCACCAGGGCGCGGCCACCGCCAGCGACACATCCGCCGGCGACTGCAGCACGATCTTGAAGCCGCGCGGCGCGGGCTCACTCGAGCGGCCGTCGGTCCGCACCAGGCACACGCCGACCACGTCGACGCTGCTGCCTTGCCTGAACGAGGCCGTCTGGCCCCAGTCGTCCTGGCCCTCGCTCTGCCAGCCGGCGTTGAAGATATGCGCGCCGTCCTGGAGCACGAGCAGGTGCTCGGCGCCGGTGTCGATGCGGTCGAGGAGTCGGCCGCGAATGCGCACCAGCTCCGCCTCGTGGCTGCCCGTCAGCGCCTGCTCCGCGGTGATGCTCGCCCAGGTCGGCCGTGACTTTCGGCCGACACGGCGCACCAGGGAGTCCCGCATCACCGCGCTGTAGTCACCCAGCGACGGGAACCCCGAGACCTCGACCTCGTCGCCTGGGCTGACCGGCTCGTGGGCCAGCGTTTCGAACACCTGAATGCTGCCACCGGACGCGTCGCGCACGAACATCAGGTCGCCGCCGTGCAGCGTGACCACGCCACGGATGCGGGCGCGGCTCGGTGAGATCGAATTGGGATCGAACTGCAGCAGGCTCTCGATCGACTGCAGAGGCGCCGAAAACGGATCGCCCGACGCTGCCTGCTCCACGACGACGTGCGCCAACGCGGGCACATAGAGCCGAAAGCCGATCAGCTGCCGCTTCTGATTGAAGGTGCTGCCGCACACGCCGTCCACCCTGACGACTGCGTCAATCAGGTGCGTGGGCAGGCGTTCGTCGAGGTATTGCGGCACCATGACCGACAGCCGCGCGCCGTTGGCGACCAACTCGAGCAGGAGCTGGTGTTCGGGCGTGCGCGTCATCGCGCGAACGACGCCACGGATCGACACCCACTGGCTGTCCTCGGCGCCGGTCATCAGGCGTTCGTACGACGCGGGCCGTGCGGACGGCAGCCCAGACCGGCCGAGGACACGGAAGGTCGGGCGGAGAATCTCCGGCGCGAAGTTGCCAGGGCCCGTGCGGCCGGTGACCTCCAGCCGGTCGCCGGCGTGAATCGTTTCCTGCCGCGCGCCCTGCAGGGCCACGAAGATGCCGGTCGCGCCGTCCTGCAGGAAGAGCATGGACCACGCGGGGTCCACGTACGTCGCGATGCCGGCGACACGCACAGGGTAGTAGCGTCCGGCCTCGGCGCGCGACATCCTGCGGATCTCGTCCAGGCGAGTCATCACCGGCAGACCGTCCGTCGCGCGCGTCATCGACACGCGCAGCGCCTCGGGCAGGCCGAGGTCCGAAAAGTCGCTCACCATCACGCGCAGATCCGCGACTTTGGCCTCGGCCACCGGGGCCTGCATGCAGACGCCGTCGACCCGGATGGACGTGCCGACCAGGCTCCTCATGTCCAGCAGGGGATAGTGCAGCACGCGCACTTCGACGGAGTGCTCGGCGCTGACAACGTGAAGCCGGAGGTAGCCGTTCCAGATCGACAGCTCCTTCACGTTGCCGGTCGTCTGCAACCGGCCGCCGTTGCACGTCGAGCCGCTCAGCCCCGTCAGCGGCACGTCGAGCGGGGAGGCCGGCGACGCCGTGCCGCGCCGCTCGATCGTGGGACGAAGCACGAGCGGCACGGCCGCGATATCGGGGGCGCCGGTCCATCCGGCTACGTCGACCAGCTCGCCGGGCGCATACGCCTGGTGGTCGGCGCTGATGTCGACGGCGACGGCGGCGTCCTGATCCTGGATGAACAGCCGGCCCCACTCATGGTCGGCGTAGGTGACCACGCCGCGCACTCGCACGGGCCACCCCTTGCCCGCCAGCTCCACGGGCAGCGCACGGACGTCGGAAATTGTCGTGAGCAGGCGCGGCGAGACGCCGGACGGCGTCTTCGCGCAGCCGGCGGCGCAGACCAGAAGGAGCATCGCCGCCCGCGTCCCCCTGCGAGGCCTCGAGCAGCCGCGTGAATTAGTATGCACTTGCGCCCTCGGGCGTCGGCGCAATCGGTCATCGATCGCGGTGACGTCCTTCCGTGACGTTTCGGCACATCGGTGCCAGCTCGACAGGTCTGTCGTCCGTGAGGGGCCACGGCGGCGCCATCGTCACCGCGTCGCCGCCGGGGAAGGGCCGAATGAGCTCGCCTTGCGGCGGCCACGGAATCAGTGGACCAGCGGAATCTGCGACGAGATCTCGAGCTGCGCCAGCATCGACAGCCTTCGGTCGAGCTGCATGGCTCTGGCCGCGATCCTCGCCGGCACCACCTTTTCGAACTCGCCGAGCCAGTGCTGACGGAGCGCGGTCATCTTCGCGTCTCGATCCAGATGCGCCGTGATCAGTGCCTTGGCGCCGGCGTCGTCCAGCGTCGCGTACGTCTCGGCGTACTTCTGGATGCTCTTCAACTGCTCGTCCATGATGACGTTCTGTTCCTTCTGGTAGGCGTTGAACATCGGCCAGAACTTGCTGGCCTGCTCGGCCGTGAGCGTCAGGTTCTTCGCCATGAGATCCGCCCTGGAGCTCTGCATGTCGGCGCGCATCGCCTTCAGGGCCTCGTCGACCGAAGCCGCGGATGGCTGAGCGCCGGCGGGTGGATTTTGACGGCGCGCGGCAATCAGCGGGGCGATTCCGAGCAGACAGACGGCGACGACGCAAGGCAGAATCTTTCGCACGGCTTCCTCCTGAAAGGGGATTCCAACGACAGAGCGAATGCTACGCGATCCGGACGTCCAGCAGATCCCGTGCCGGAGCCAGGCTCGCGCATGAAGGCAGAAAATGGGCGCAATTCTGCGGAGATGGCGTGCGCGCCGCCGGTTTCGGCGCGCGGCCGGCGGGAGGCGACTCCGCCCCTACGGGCGCGTTCCGCGCCATACGGTGTACCGTGTCGGCCATGTCCTGGCCCAGGCTGACGGCCGCTGCCGTCCTCCTCCACGCCTCGCTCGGCTCGGCGCAGCCAGCTCCGGTCGCCCGCGCGAAGCCCGCCATGGCGTGCGACGCGCTGACGTCGCTCGCGTTGGTCGACGGCAAGGTCACCTCCGCGACCGCGGTCGGATCGGATCCGACTCGAGGCATCCACGTGCCGCACTGCAAGGTCGGCGGCGTCATCGGGACTGAGATCCACTTCGAAGTGCTCCTTCCCGACGCATGGAACTTTTCGTTCCTGATGGGCGGGGGAGGAGGCTTCGTCGAAGGCGTCGCCAACGATCAGGCGTCGAGCGTGGACGGCGGCTACGCGTCGGCGGGGACCGACACCGGGCATCAGTCGGGCGGCCTGCAAGCGGGCTGGGCGCTGAACAACCACGAGCGCCAGATCAACTACGGCCATCTCGGGATTCATCGCACCGCGGTCACGGCACGCGCGATCATCGCGGCGTACTACGGCACGGCGCCAAGGCACGCCTATTTTTCGGGATGCTCCAACGGCGGACGCCAGGCGCTGATGGAGGCGCAGCGCTACCCGGACGACTTCGACGGCATCGTCGCCGGCGCGCCGGCGTATGACTTCACGAATATTGCCGCCGCATTTCTGAAGAACATCCGCGCCGCGTTTCCGACGCCAGACACCCAACTCGTGCGGACGACGACGCTGGCGCTTGTTGCGAAGGCCGGCCTCGACGCCTGCGACGCGGCCGACGGCATCGCGGATGGGCTCATCGCCGACCCGGCGAGTTGTCGCGTGCCGCTCGACCGCATCAAGACGTGCGGCGCAGATGTCGCGGCCGACTGCATCACGCCGGGCGAGCGCGACGCCATCGCCGGGATCTACGCGCCGCTGGGAGCGCCTTCGGGTGAAATCTATCCCGGCCAGCCACCGGGCGCAGAAGCCAACAAGGGCAGCTGGAACGTATGGATCACCGGCGGCGCGCCCGGCTTCAGGGACGCCACCGGCGTGCCCAGCCTGCAATTCGGGTTCTCCACCGAGTACTTCAAGTACTTCGTCTACAACGATCCCACGTGGGACTACACGAAATACGACATGAGCCGCGCGATGACCGACTCGGTCGAGGCGGGGAAGTTCCTGAACGCCGACAGCGTCGACCTGAGCGCGTTCAAGGCGCATGGCGGCAAGCTGATCATCTGGCACGGCTGGGCCGATCCCGCGCTCAACGCTGAAAGCACCATCAAGTATTACCGCCGGCTGCTCGATCGGGATCCGCACGCGGCTGATTACGCACGGCTGTTCCTGATGCCTGGCGTCCTGCACTGCGGCGGCGGCCCGGGGCCCGACCGCGCCGACTGGATCGGCGCGCTGACAGACTGGACGGAGCGCGACAAGCCGCCGGTACGCGTGATCGCGCAGAAGCTCGGCGCCGATCAGACGCCGGTCCGCACGCGTCCGCTCTGTGCGTACCCCGAACGCGCGGTTTTCAGCGGCACCGGCAATCCAGACGACGAGCACAGCTTCGAGTGCCGCGCGCCTTCCAAATGAATCCACAGATTCCACCGATTGACACAGATTTCGATTCCTGCTTGCTCGTCTCAACCTGATGAATTAACCGGTGGAAACATCTGTGCCCATCTGTGAAATCTGTGGATTCATTCCCTCCTGAAAGGTTCCGATGAAGCGACGCGCGTGTCTGATCTGGCTGAGCCTGCTGCTGGGTGCCGATCTCCTGGCACAGCCTGTCTTTCGAGGGTCAGAGATTTTTCCGCCGGAGGAGTTCGCGGCTCGTCGCGCGCGGGTTGCCTCCGCGCTCGGTGACGGCGTCGCCATCGTGCTCGGCACGACCGAGCCCGCCGGCGAGATGCCCTTTCGCCAGAACAGTCAGTTCTTCTATCTCACCGGCGTCGCCGAGGCACGGGCGAGCGTCATCATCGACGGGCGGACGAAGAAGACCACCGTCTTTCTGCAGCCGCGGACCGCGAAGCAGGACACCAGCCGCGACGGGCCGGGCCTCGGGCCAGCGCCGGAGACGGCCGCGGCGATTGGCGTCGAGGCCGTGTTGCCGCGCGCCGACTTCACGGCCGCGATCACGGCCATTGCGCAGGCCCATCGCACGATCTACACGCCGTTTGCGGCTGAAGTGCTCGGCAGCCAATCGCAGGGCGATCCGACGCACCTGTGGACGGCGAACGCGCAGGATCCGTGGGATGGCCGCGACTCGCGCGAGGCGACGTTCATCGCACGGCTCAAGCAGGCCGCGCCGCAGTCCGAGATCGTGGATCTCGATCCGATCCTCAACGGATTGCGTGTCGTGAAGAGCCCGCGCGAGATCGCGGTGATTCGGGAAGCGACCGAGATCGCGGGCCTCGGGATCATGGAGGCGATGCGTGACGCCAGGCCCGGGATGCGCGAGTACGAGCTGCAGGCGGATGCGGAGTTCGTGTTCAAGAAGCACGGCGCGCTTGGCGCGTCCTACTTCGCCCCGATCGCGACTGGCATCAACACGTACTACACGCACTACAACCGCAATACGGCGACGCTGGCGGACGGCGATCTGGTGCAGTTCGACTACGCGCCAGACTTCAAGTACTACCAGTCGGACGTGACGCGCGTCTTTCCTGCCAACGGCGTGTTCACGCCCAGGCAGCGCGAAGCGTATGAGATTTACCTGCGGCTCTATCGGGCCGTCATGACGTCGATACAGGTCCACAAGACGACGGCGGACGTGATCAGGGCCGCGGTGGTCAAGATGGATACGATTCTCGCGTCGTACCCGTTCACCGACCCGAAGATTCAGGGGGCCGCACGCGCGTTTGTCGAGAACTACCGGCGTCAGTCGACGGACGGCCGATATCTTGGACACTCCGTGGGCCTGGAGGTCCACGACCCTGATAATCGCGCCGGAACTGTGCTCGAGCCGGGCCATGTCTTCACCGTCGAGCCCGAGATGCGCATCGAGGAGGACCACACGGGAATCCGGCTCGAGGACATGATCCTCATCACCGAGACCGGCTACGAGAACCTCTCGGCGTCGGTGCCAATCGAGGTGAAGGACATCGAGGCGCTCATGGCCGAGAGCGGCCTCAGCGACGCGATGCTCAAGCGCAGGTAGCCGGCGTCCTTCAGGCTGGTCCGCGGCTGTGGCGAAGGCGGACGGCCAGCATGAGAAAGACGGCGGTGACCGCGAGGCCCACCCAGAGCCCGGGGCTGACCAGCACCTGCGTCGGCGACATCGCCGTGATCCCGGCGACGGTCATCGAGCCGTGATCGCCCGCGGGATCTGCCGGCCCGCCCATCATGCGGGAGCCGAGTAAGTTGCCCAAGTACGTGGTGCCAAAGGCGATCTTCTCGATAAGCCCCACCGCGAGCAGCGGCAGGGAGGCCCACAACACGGGGGTGCGACGTGCCCAGGCAGAGCAGAACAGCAGCCACCCCCAGATCGGCGCGTACCACAGGCCATGGCCGAGGACCAGATGATGGAACAGCGTCCACGTCATCTCCCCGAACGACAGCTGCGACCAGACGCTGAGGCCGGTGCCCACCAGCCGGCCGCTCGCCACCAGGAGCATGCAGACCTGCGTCACGAACGTCACGGCGAATGTCAGCAGCGGCAGGATCACGAGTGGCACGCAGGCCTTCGCCAGCACCGTCGTCAGATCAGAGACGGGCAGCGACTTCCAGAAGAGCACGCTGCGATCGCGGCGCTCGCCGTAGAGCGCATCGAGGCAGTAGAAGATCCCGATCACGAACGTCGTGCCCATCAGCAGTAGCGCGGCAAAGGCGTAGGGCTGCTCGACCAGTTCGCGCTGGTGCATGCCGCCGGCTTTGGCAGCCGTCCGGAGCTTCGCCGGCAAGTCACCCAGACCGATCGTGAAGCCGACGAGGATCAACGCGGCGACGGCCAGCGGCGCCACGTAGAGCGAGCGATGCTCCCAGAGCTCGCGCTGCACCGACCAGTAAAGCAGCCGCCCGTTTGGGATCGTGGGGGAGGCAGGCGCGTCGTAGGTCGCAGTCGTGCTCATCGCGCCGCTCCTTCCGTCGCCGCCGGTTGGCGACCGCCCACCACTGCCAGGAACAGATCGGCAATCGCCGGTGTTCTCACCTCGCCGAGCGGCATCAGCCGTTCGCGGCCGGCGCCTGCGAAGAGCATGACCGTCCTACCGAGCGAATCCCGCTCGTGCAACGGCTGCAGCGTCCGAGCCTCCGCGATCTTCTCGGGACGCACCAGCACTTCCTGATAGTCCGCTTCGACCGCCTCCATCGTGTGGTTGAAAACGATGCGCCCGCGATCGATGAAGAGCAGGTCGGTGAGCACGTGCTCGACCTCGTCCACCTGATGGGTCGCGAGCAGCACCGTCCGATTGAGATCCAGGTAGTCGCCGAGAAGGGCGTCGTAGAACTGCTTGCGGAAGAGGAGGTCCAGGCCGAGCGTCGGCTCGTCGAGGACCAGCAGGCGCGCGTCGATGGCCATGACCAGCGCGAGGTGAAGCTGCGTCACCATGCCCTTCGAGAGATCGCGGACTTTGCTGCCGGGTGCGATCCTGGTCTTCGCGAGGAAGCCCTCGGCCTTCGCGCGGTCGAACCGTGGATGGACGCCGGCCAGATATGCCAGCGCCTCCGAGACCCGGAGCCATCGCGGCAGCACCGCGACGTCGGCGATGAAGCAGACGTCGCGCATCAGCGCGTCGCGCTCTCGCCAGGGGTCGCGGCCGAGGACGCGCAGCTCGCCCTCGTAGGACATCAGCCCCAGGATCGCGTTCAGCGCTGTCGTCTTGCCGGCGCCGTTCGGGCCGATGAGGCCGACGATTCGGCCTTCGGAGAGGCGCAGGTCAACGCCGTCGAGCGCGACGGTCGAGCCGAACGTCTTGCGGAGCCCACGGGCTTCTACACATGCCATGACTCAGCGCTTCTCCTTCTCGTCGTCCGGGGCGGCCGGCGGATCCGTGAGCAGGTCGTCCGGCGTCAGACCCAGCCGCTGGATCGTCTGCCGGATGCGCGGCCACTCTTCGTTCAGGAATCGTCGCCGCTCGGCCGCCAGGAGCAGCGCGGGCGCGCCCGCGTTCACGAACATCCCGCGCCCGCGTCGGCTCTCGACGAGGCCTTCTTCCACCAGTTGCTGGTAACCCTTGAGGACCGTGAGCGGGTTCACCCGGTACTCCGCCGCGACGTTGCGCACCGAAGGCAGCGCGTCGCCCTCCTTGAGCACGCCGTCGAGGATCATCGCGACGATGCGGTCGCGGAGCTGGCGGTAGATCGGTTGACTGTCGTTCCACTCACGGTCCATCGGGTCGATCCGGAGATCCGTGCTCTTACTGGGTGCCGCCGGCACCGGCGATGTTGCCCGACACGCGGTGCAGATCCATACGGGCGTGGATGGGCGTGTCGTTCGGCGCCATGTAGGTCCACTCCTCGACGTGGTGGTCCGCATCGATCATGGTGAACACCGCGTGATGCATGTGCCCGTGCTTGTTGCTGCCGGAGAGGTCGACGAAGTCGAATTCCAACGTCTTGCCGTCGGGCGAGATCTTGCCGGTCATGTGGGGGCGATTGCCGGCGTCACAGTAGTGCACCAGATTGAGCGAGTCGCCGTCTACGTACAACATCGTGACCGGGTGGTCGTACTTGGCCGCATCCAGCAGCGTCCCCGCCTCCTGGAACTCGTGAGTGATGGTGTTGCCGCGCGAGGTCACGCGCATGGTGACGTGGAGCGGCTTGAGCGGGTCGTCGCCCTTCGGCCGCATCTCGGGCGGCAAGTCAGCCTTCACGGGGCCTTCCCATTCGCCGGCGAGGGTCTTCATCGTGTCGAAGGCGACCTGCGCCTGGGATGGAAGGCCCGGAGTCTTCGACGCGTCCATGTGATGCGCATCGGACTGCGCGAGAGCGGCAGCGGGCAACAGCAGCAGTAGTACGGCGGTCGCGGCACGGCGGGAGGCGGTGGTCAGAACGCGCATGACGTCTTCTCCTGAAAATTCGAGTTGCTCCGGCCCGAGCCAGGTCAGTGGCTCCAGACAAGTGTTATAGCTAACTACAACACCAATACGCAAGTGGAATCTTCAGGGTTCCCCGCCAGTCCCGGCAGTTCGGCATGGCCCGCGGGGCAACCGGCTTGCATCCCCGGCGTGCATGGCAGAGGATCCCGAGCCCGGGCCGACTCAACAAGAGATGCGCGAGACCGTCGTCCGCCTTGCGTTCGGCGGAGACCCTCGCCGCCTCGACGCGTTCTGCGACGTTGTCCGCGAGGCCCTGCCGAACGCCACCGCCGCAGTGCTTCGCGGCAGCGCGATCACCGGATTCCGGTGGAAGGACGGCGCCCCCTTCGACGCCGATGGGCCAGGGACGAGCGATCTCGACCTGACCCTCGTCGACGCGGAGCTGCTCGACCTGTTCGTGCCGACGGGATTCTGGGTGCCGGGGATTCATACTCGGCCGCTGAGCGAGAAAGACCCCGACATCGCGCCCAGCCTCGTGCCGCTCAGGGACCGACTGATGGCGATGGTCGGCCGGCCCGTGAACATCCAGGCAACCCGTGACTTCGTGATGTACCTGCGCGGCGACCTGCTCGGACAGCCCTATCTGACGCTCATCGGCAAGGCGGAAACGGAGTGACGCTCCGCCTGCTCACGTTCAACATCAGGAGAGGCGGCGCCGGACGCGAGCCAGCTATCGCGGACGTGATCGCGCAGGCTGCGCCGGACGTGGTGATGCTGCAGGAGGCGACGGATCCGCGCGTGGTCGACGCGGTCGCTCGAATACTTGGCATGACCGCGTGCGCGTCGAGACCCGGCGCGTCGCTGGGATTTCTGAGCCGCGCTCCGGTGCGGACCTTTCGCTGGGTGCGTTTGCGCTGGGCACGCCACGCCCTTCTCGAAGTGGTCCTCGATCCCGACGGCTTCACCGTCATCGGCGTGCACCTGAGCGCGGTCCACTCGAATCTGACCGAGCGGCGCCGTCTCCTGGAGCTCAAGATGCTGCTCGCGCACGCCTCGACGTGCGGGCCTCGACACGTGATCGCAGGCGACTTCAACACCCTGGCGCCTGGCGAGTCGCTGGACCTTCGCCGGCTGCCTCCGCGGTTGCGCGCGATCGCGTGGATGACCGGTGGCCGCATCCGATGGCAGACGATCCAGCGAATGCTCGATTCGGGCTATGTCGATGTGTACCGGCAGACCGGACTGGAACTGCCTGGCTATACGTTCCCCACCTGGGACCCGCACCTGCGACTGGATTACGTCTTCGCTCCGTCCGCGCTCGCGAGCGGAGTGGTCACATGCGGCCCGGTCAATTTGCCCGCAGCCCGCGAGGCGTCAGATCATTTCCCTCTGCTCGCGGAGTTTGCCGTTTGAACGACGTGCCGTCGTACGTCGGGCGCGTTGGGCGGTCTCAGGCGCGACCTCAGTCGCGCCGTGTCCAATACCAATAGAAGGGCAGGCCCAGGGCGATGAGGCCCGCGCCCGCCAGCGCCTGTCGCGGCGCCGTGGTGATGGTGTTCACGAGCAGGAGCGCCGTGACGAGGAGGAACAGCGCTGGCGTCACCGGGTAGCCCCACGTGCGATACGGACGCACCGCATCGGGATTCCGCCTTCGCAGCACGTATACCGAGGCGGTGACCATCGACACGAAGCCGAGGATCGCGAACATCGCGTAGTCGGTCAGCGCGTCGAAGGATCCCGAGAGCACGAGCACGCATGCCCACACCGCCTGCAGCAGCAGCGCGCGCACCGGGACTCGGGTTCGCGGCGACAGCTCCGCCAGCCACTTCAGAAACAACCCATCCGACGCCATCGCATACGGCACTCTCGCGGCGAGCAGCGTCATCACCTGGAGCGCGCTGAAGATGGACACGACGAGCGCCGCCGATACGATTTTCACGGCCGAGGGTCCCAGAAACGTCGCCGCGACCTCGGTCGCCACCGCCGACGAGATCGGCAGGCTGGCGATCGTGAGCGGCGGCAGCACGAACGCATACGCAAGGTTCACAAAGCAGTAGAGCGCCATGACGATGCCGATGCCGGCGATGAAGGCGATCGGCAGGTTGCGCTGCGGGTTCTTCACTTCTCCCGCGATGTAGCTCGTCTCGTTCCAGCCGTTGTACGCCCAGAGCGCCGCGAACATCGCCGCGCCGAACCCCGCGATGCCGCCGCGCGCCGCCGCTGGCACTCCCTCGCAGACGCCGAGCGCGCCCGATTGCGAGAAGTGCGCCCACGTGCCGCCGCCGAGCGTCAGCGCCGCCATTCCGAGCCCTGAAATCAACACGATCTTCGCGACGGCCATCGTCGACGCCACTTGTCCGCCGACCGCGACCGCCGCGCAGTTGATCAGGGTGACGACGACGATGGCGGCCATCGCCACGACCGTCACGCCGCTGATGGTAAGACTCCCGACGCTCACCTGGTGCGCCGCCAGCGCTCCGCCCGCGACGACGTTGCTGAAGATGGCGAGACCCGCCGCCAGCGCGGCTGCGCCGCCCGCGCCCGCGATGAAGAAGCGCATCCAGCCGAAGACGAAGGCCCAGAACCGGCCGTACGCCGCGCGCACGAACGCGTATTCGCCGCCGGCCTCCGGCATCATCGCGCCCAGCTCCGCGTAGGTCAGCGACCCGGCGATCGACAGCGCGCCGGCAACCACCCAGGCCAGGAGCACCCGTGCGGGCGAGCCGACGTTGCAGGTCATCACGCGGGCCTTGAGGAACACGCCGGTGCCGATGACGCCGGCAACCGTGATGGACGTCGCGGCCATCAGGCCCAGGCCGCGAACGAGCGACCGCGAGGCAGGCAGGCTCATCCGGGCAGGACGCCGGCGAAGCGGGGCGCAATCTGAGTCATCCGAGGCGAATCCTAGCAGACGTGATGTGGCCCTGTGCTTGCACCAGCCAACCACAGAGAGCTGCCAGACCGCGGCAATATCGCGCGATTTGGCTTGGAAATTTCACGAATTGAGAGGGATCCTCATGTTGCCGATTCGCACTCTGTTGATCGCGGCGAGCGCGGCCGTGGCCGTGCAATTTATACCCAGTGTCGCAGCTGCCAGCACCCCTGAGCGACTGGCGGCGGCCACTGATGCTGTCAACAGCCTCAGCAAGACGCCGGACCGCGACATCCCCGAAGATCTCCTTCAGAAGGCCCACTGCATCGTCGTCGTGCCCTCGATGAAGTCGGGTGCGTTCGTCATCGGCGCCGACTACGGGCGCGGCTTCGCCTCGTGCCGCACCGGTGCCGGCTGGTCCGCGCCCGCCGGCGTGAAGGTCGAAGGCGGGAGCTTCGGCTTCCAGATTGGCGGCTCCGACACCGAGGTCGTGATGCTCGTGATGAACGAAGCGGGCATGAACAAGCTGCTCTCGACGAAGTTCACGCTCGGCGGTGAGGCGAAAGTGGCAGCGGGCCCCATCGGACGTCGCGGAACGGCGCAGACCGACGCGGCGATGACGGCGGAGATTCTGTCGTACTCGCGGTCGAAGGGCGTGTTCGCGGGTGTGGCGCTGACCGGCGCGACGCTGCGCGAGGACGACAGCGCGAACAAGGATCTCTACGGCAAGGAAGTCAGCAACCGCGCGATTCTCACCGGCTCGGTGGCGCCACCCGCCGGAGCCGGGCCGTTCGTCGCAGCGGTCAAGCATTTCTAGTCGTCAGACCGGGGCAGCGGCGGCCGGTCCAGCGGGGGCCGGTCGCCGTCGCGTCACGCGAGGGTCCATGACACGAGCGTTTGGTCTGCTCGGCGCGATCGCGCTGGGCGCGGCGACCACTGTCGCGGCGGCGTCGAGTGGCTACAGCGCATTTCTCGAGCCGCAGATGTCGCCGCGCGCCATTGCCGTCGACGCGCGCGGCCGGGCCGTCGTCGCCGGCGTGTCTGGCGCGCGGGCGTTCGTACGAAAGCTGAGCGCGGATGGCGGGCGAGTGGTCTACACGACGTGGCTGGGCGCCGAGTCCAGCTACGCGCGCACCGAGGCGATGGCGGTGGCCGTCGATCGGGCCGGCAACGCGTACGTCACCGGCCGCACGAGTCAGAAAGCGTTCCGCGTCACGAAAGGGGCCTTCCGCGACACCGACGCCTTCGCAGGGGGCGAAGCCGCGGCGTTCGTCGTGAAGCTGTCTGCCGACACGGGCGCAGTCGTCTACAGCGCGCTGCTGGTGGGCGGCACGGGACGGGGCATCGGTGTGGACTTCGCCGGGCGCGCGTGGATTGCGGGCACCACCGCCGACTCGCGGCTCGCGACTTCGCCGGACGCCTTTCAGTCGAAAGCGCCGAGCGATGCCAGCGCCTTCCTGGTCGAGCTCGAGCCCGATGGGCGTCACACGCTTTATGCGACCTACATCGGGGGCGAGGACGCGCCGAGCTCCGTCGAAGCGATGACGGTCGATCCTGGCGGCAACGTCTATCTCGCCGGGACGACGGCGTCCACGGCGTTTCCGCTGCGCCGTCCGATTCAGCTCAAAGCGAAAGTCTCGCCTGACTGCCCGGACGCCTCGGAAGCGTTCGCGATGAAGTTCGGCGCCGATCACAAGATCGCGTATTCCACGTTCCTTGGCGGCGGCTGTCGCGACGAGGCCACGTCGATTGCGGTCGACCTCGCTGGAGACGCCTACGTCACGGGCTGGACGAACTCAGCGGACTTTCCGTGCCGGCACGGCTTTCAATGCGGCACTGCGCGTCCGCCCGCGGCGTTTGTGACGAAGATTACGGCCGACGGCAAGTCGCTGGCCTATTCGTTCCTGCTGAACGGCACGAGCGGCGAGTCGCGCGCGACGTCCGTCACCGTGAGCCAGGGCTGCGCGTACGTGACCGGCTGGACGACCTCCACGGATTTCCCGAGGGAGGGCACGTGGCCGACGGCGAGCGATCGGGCACGCGTGGGCGGGTCGCACGATCTCTTCGTCGCGAAGGTCGTGGAGACCGGCGAACGGCTCGCGTACTCGCATGCGATCGGCGGCGTCACCGAGGCGCGCGCCACGGCGATCACGGTCGGATCGTCGGGCGATCTCTACGTGACCGGCGTGGCCGATCGGCCGTTCGTGACCAAGCTCGTCAGCGACACTTCCCCGGCGACGGCGCGATCGACTGCACCCGCAGGTACCGCAGGTGGCGCTCTGAGCGCCCGCCGGTTCCGCCAGCCGTAGCGTTGGCTTCCTGCTGGTCCGGATGGAGGGCGGCCTCGTGCTCGGCCTCCTCGGGCGTGAGCTCCTTGCCTTTGATCGTCACGTGATCGCCGATGCGTTTGGCGAGATTGAGCTTCGGCGCCGCGAGCAGCTGGATGAACGGCTCACCGAGGCTGACCGGGTCGCCAGGCCCGGCGACGGCGGTGCCCTCGTCCAGGTTGAGCCGGAAGGTGGCCGGCGCACTGCCCGCCTGCACGCACCCGACCCACGACGTCTGCGGCGCCATCTCGGCGGGGTTCTCGGGCTTGGGTTGCTGAAGTCCTGCGCCGACGGTCAAGGCGACAAACGCGATCATCAACACGGCAACACCTCCGTTCGAAGGTAACTGTAGCGCAGGCCTTCAGGCCTGCCAATGCCGGTCTGTGGCTCATTGGCTACAATCGCCGCATGCATTCTTCACGGACTATCCTGCGGGTCTTGTTGTTGGGATCACTTACCATCGCGACGTCGGCCTTCGCGCAGACGCCGCCCTCGACGCCCGACATCCCGGCCAAATTCGAGCCGGCGACTGCGGGTTATGACTACGTCAAGCGCGTCGAGATGATCCCGATGCGCGACGGCGTGAAGCTCTACACCGTCATCGTCATTCCCAAGGGTGCCTCGCACGCGCCGATTCTCCTGACGCGCACGCCGTACAACGCGGCCGGACGCGCCGGTCGATTCGCGTCGCCGCGCATGCTGGCGACCCTGCCCGAGGGCGACGAGGTGTTCGTCGCGGACGGCTACATCCGCGTGTTCCAGGACATCCGCGGCAAGTACGGATCCGAGGGCGACTACATCATGACGCGGCCGCTGCGCGGGCCGCTCAACCCGACGACGACCGATCATTCCACCGACACCTACGACACGATCGACTGGCTCGTGAAGCACGTGCCCGAGTCGAACGGCCGCGTCGGGATGATCGGCAGCTCCTATGAGGGCTTCACCGTCGTCATGGGCCTCGTGAACCCGCATCCGGCGCTCAAAGTCGCGGCGCCAGAGAGCCCGATGGTGGATGGCTGGATGGGAGACGACTGGTTCCACTACGGCGCATTTCGCCAGTCGAATCTCGATTACTTCGCCGGCCAGACGACTGCCCGCGGCGCCGGCACGCCGATCGCGCGCCCGGGCTACGACGACTACGAGAACTTCCTGCGCGGCGGCTCGACGGAGGATTTTGCGCGCGCCGCTGGACTCGACCAGCTGCCATGCTGGCGCAAGGTCGTGGAG
>JBKPSY010000188.1:0-16714 GCA_046735235.1 Acidobacteriota bacterium
CAGGCCTGAAGGCCTGCGCTACACTCGCGGCGTGTCCCTGCGCGAGCTCTTCACGCCCACGTTCCGCGATCGCGCCCACGCCGTCGCGCTCGAGTGGGCCTGCCAGGAATACACCTTCGCCGATCTCGACGCACGCGCGAACCGCATGGCCGCCGCGCTCGTGGCGCGAGGGCTCGCGATGGGCGATCGACTCGCGCTTCAGATTCCGAACCGCCTCGAGTACGTCGACCTCTTCCTCGCCGCCACGCGCCTCGGCGTCGTCCTCGTGCCAATCAACGTGCTCTACCGCGAGCGCGAAGCCGGTCACATTCTCAGCGATGCCTCGCCGAGGGCGCTGGTCACCGCGGGCGAGGCGGTCGCGGAGTCGTACGTAGGGCCCGACTTCAGTCGGGCCAGGTGCTGGCAAGTGGATGACCTCGCGTCGGAGGCCGCGTCGCTTCCTCCTACGCCCGCACTCGGTGTTCCGCTCGATTCATCGACGCCGGCAGCGATCATCTACACCTCCGGGACGACCGGCGCGGCGAAGGGGGCCGTCATCACGCACGGCGCGCTGGCCGCCAACGCACGCAATCTCGTCAACGCCTGGCGCATCACGGCGGACGATCGGTTGCTCCTTGCCTTGCCGCTCTTCCACGTCCACGGCCTCGGCAACGGCGTCCATTCGTGGCTGCTCTCCGGCTGCCGCACGCGCCTGCTGGAGCGGTTCGATCATCGCTCCGCCGCGGCGACGTTCCTCGACTTCAGGCCGACGCTCTTCTTCGGCGTCCCGACGATGTACGTGCGGATGCTGGAGATCGACGAGTCGACGGCGCGAGCGGTCGGCGGCGCGCTGCGCCTCTGTGTCTCTGGCTCGGCGCCGCTCCCGGCGCAGGTCCTCGAAGACTTCGACGCGCGCTTCGGCCAGCGGATTCTCGAGCGCTATGGCATGACCGAGACGCTCATGACGCTCGGCAACCCGTACGACGGCGAGCGACGCGCTGGCACCGTCGGAAAGCCGTTTCCCGGCGTCACGGCGCGTATCGCGAGCGAGACGGGCGAGGCCGCGCCGGATGGCGTCGCCGGAGAACTGCTGGTGCAATCACCGACACTTTTCGCCGGCTACTGGAATCGGCCCGACGCCACCGCCGCAGCGTTTCGCGACGGGTGGTTCGCGACGGGCGACATCGCCGCACGATCCGCGGACGGGTACTACACGCTCTGCGGCCGGAAGAGCGACCTGATCATCTCGGGCGGCTTCAACATCTACCCGCGTGAGATCGAGCAGGTGCTCGCCGACCATCCCGGCGTCGCCGAGGTCGCGGTGGCCGGCATGGCCGACCGCCTGAAGGGCGAGGTGCCGGTCGCGTTCGTCGTCGCGAGAACGAAGCCGCCGGTCGACGCGGCGAAACTCGTCGACTACTGCGCCGCGCGGCTGGCCTCGTTCAAGGTGCCTCGGGACGTACGGTTCGTGGAGGCCCTGCCGCGAAACGCAATGGGCAAGGTCGAGAAGAAACGGTTGGTATAGAATCAGCCCGGTCCGGACATGTCCAAAAACGACGCGGTGAAGGCCGAAACGGCGAAGCTGGAAGTTGGCGAAGCGCTCGGGATGATCGAGACGCGCGGGCTCGTCTCCATGATCGAGGCCGCCGACGCCATGGTCAAGGCCGCCAACGTCGTCATCGTCGCCTGGGACAAGGTGGACGCGGGGCTCGTCACCGTGCTGGTGCGAGGCGATGTCGGCTCCGTGAAGGCCGCGACCGATGCCGGCGCCTCCGCCGCGCGACGCGTCGGCGAGCTCGTCGGCGTGCACGTCATCCCGCGTCCGGCCGACGATCTCGAGCGCATCTTCCCGATCGCGCCGAAGTAGATTCGCCAGCAGGCCTGAAGGCCGGCCCCACAGCCACCGGTCAACAGACCTGAAGCCGGCGCTACAGACGGCTCAACCCGCAACTTTCCGTTCGGCCATCTTCGCGCCGTCGAAATCCTTGAACGTCAGGCCACCTTCGTCGTGCGTGCTGTACGACAGCGTGACCCGCCGGTAGTTGATCGTGATGTCCGGGTGGTGATCTGCCGCCTCTGCGTCCGGGACCAGGCGCGTCACGAACGCCACCGCCTGCGGGAAGCCCGCGAACGTGAACTGCTTGCGGATCAGGTCGCCCTCGTGCGTCCAGCCTTGCAGCGACTTCATCTCTCGCTCGATTTCCTGCAACGTCAGCAGTGCCATGTCAGTACTCCCCGAAGCGCGAGGGCGCGTACGGCGCCAGTGCCGAGTCGAGCGCGCGGCCTTCGACGAGGTCCGCGACGAGCTCGGCGGTGATCGGCGCAAGGAGCGCGCCGTTGCGGTAATGCCCGGCTGCATAGACCAGGCCTTCGATTTGGGACGACCTGCCAATGATGGGTCGGTTGTCTGGCGTGCCTGGCCTGAGGCCAACGCGGACGCCGGCAAACGTCGCCAGCGCGGCAGCGGGCAGCAGGCGCGGAGCCGCGTGCAGCAGCGACGCCACGCCGCCGAGAGTGGCCTGCTCCTCGAAGCCAGCCTCCTCCACCGTCGCCCCGACGAGCAACGTGCCGTCGTCCCACGGCACGAGATAGCAGCCAGGCCCCCATAGCGCCTGCGCGACCGGCACGGCGGCGAGACCGAGCGACACGAGCTGTCCCCGGACGGGACGCACGGGAAGCGGCGGCACACCGGCCAGATCGATCTGCCCCGCCCAGCATCCAGCGGCGAGAACCACGTGCGGCGAGTCGAGGGGGCCGTCTGTCGTCTCGACGCGGACGGTGCCGTGGCCCGGCGCGATCGCGCGCGCGCGACGCATGATCAGTTTCGCGCCTTTGCGCTCGGCCGAGAGCCACATCGCCTCGACGAGCTCGGGCACGTTCACCGCGCCGTGCGCGGGAATTTCCAGTGTCGCCATCGCAGGCGCGAGCCCGGGCGTCCTCTGACGCGACTGCTCGCCGTCGCTCAGGGTGTGGGGGATGCCGTCGCGCGTGAGCGCCGCGGATTCATGCGCCAGTGCGTCGGCGGCGTTCTCGTCGAGCGCGAGCTCGATCGACCCGTTGCGTGAATAGCGGACGTTGTAGCCGTCAGCGCGGACCCGCGCGACCAGGGCGTCGTAGCGCGCCAGGCTCCGCGCGCCGAGCTCCTGCAGCACCGGATCATGGCGCCCCTCGGTGTACGGCGAGAGCATACCTGCCGACGCCTGGCTGGCGCCAAGGCCAACCCCGCGCGGATCCACGACGTCGACCTTCGCGCCCCGCCGCGTCAGCTCCTCGGCCACCGCGCATCCGATGACGCCGGCGCCCAGGACGAGGACGTCAGCCACGAACAGCCCGCATATCCCTTTGATTCTGGGCGTACGCCGCAAGATTTGGCAACGCGCCGGGCACCCGGAATGTGCCACCCTGAAAGTACAAGCGCCCTGAGGACAGGACAACCGCGCGTCCGATTCCGGCGGGTCCGCTGTCCCGGGTGCGCCGTTGCGCCGAGAAAGTCATGCGGGGGGCCAGGCACGACCCTTGCTCTTTCCGGGATCTGCAAGGAGTTATCGGGAATGCTCAGCAACAAGGTGGCGGTCGGGCTGGTCGCGTTGGTCGCCCTGGGCGGGGCCGCGGGTGCGGGGACGTATCTCGCCTCCCGCCAGCCGGTGGCACCGGCGAAATCCGCCGTCGTCACGCCGCCCTCAACCACTCCGTCGGCGAATGGAGCGGTCGAAGCCACCGAAGCCGTGATGGACGACAAGGACGCAGGGACGAAACCAGCATCGGCGCCGGCCCCGGCGGCGGCCCCTGCCGTGCCCTCACAGGCGCCTGTGGTTGCCCCGCACCAGGCGCCCGCGCCGAAGCCCCGGCACCCCGAGTCTGTCCCGGTCGTGCAGTCGAAGCCTGCGGCTCCGGCGAAAGCGCCAGCCACCGCGTCGGTCCCTCCGGCGGCTGAGACACGCAGCACACAAGCGCAGCAGCCGTCAGCGGTGCCGCCTGCGCCGCCTTCAGTGCAGGCGCATCCGGGACCGGAGTCGACGTCCGCTCGAGCCGATCGGCCGCCGGTCGAGGAACAGCCGCCTGCGCCGCAGTTCTTCGAGGTCACCGTCCCGTCCGACTCGGTCGTCGGTCTGCAGTTCGACACCTCGCTCTCGAGCGACTCGGCTCGCATCGAGGATCGCGTCGTCGCGCACGTCACGCGCGACGTGCGCGCTAACGGCCGCATCGCGATTCCCGCCGGCTCGAAGGTGATTGGCGCGGTGAGCCTCGTCGATCGCGGCGGACGCGTGAAAGAGCAGGCGCGGCTTGGCGTCCGCTTCCACACGATCATCCTCGCCGACGGGACGGAGCTGCCGCTGCAGACCGAGACGATCTATCGCGAAGGTGAGTCGCCGGCCAACGCGAGCGCCGCGAAAGTCGGTGGCGGCGCCATCGGCGGCGCGATTCTCGGCGCGATCCTCGGCGGCGGGAAGGGCGCGGCGATCGGCGGCGCCATCGGGGCGGCCGGAGGAAGCGCCGCTGTGATGGCCGGTGGCCGCAAGGCCGCGCAGATCGCGGCAGGGTCGCCGGTAACCGTAAAAGTACTTTCGCCGGTCACGGTCACGGTCGAGCGCGAGTAGGGATCAGGGCCAGGGCTCAGGATCAGGGGTCAGGGGCTAGCGCGTTAAGATCGCGCCGATGAGCCAACGGCCCCTCGGCGACATGGACCCCGAGGCCTTCCGCCAGGAAGGCCACCGCATCGTCGACTGGCTCGCCGACTACCTCGCGGCTCCCGAACAGTATCCCGTCCTCTCGCGATCGAAACCCGGCGATCTCGTCCGCGCGCTGCCGGCGGCGGCGCCGGAAGACGGCGAGCCGTTCGAAGCCATCTTCGCGGACTTCGAGCAGCACGTCGTCCCTGGGCTCACACACTGGAACCATCCCGGCTTCTTCGCCTATTTCGCGATCAGCGCGAGCGGTCCCGGCATCCTCGCGGAGATGCTCAGCGCCGGCCTCAACGTGCAGGCGATGCTGTGGCGGACGTCGCCGGCCGCCACCGAGCTCGAGCAGGTCACGCTGCGCTGGCTGGCGAGGCTGATGGAACTGCCGTCGACGTTCGAGGGCGTCATCTACGACACGGCGTCTATCTCGACCCTGCACGCCCTGGCAGCGGCACGCGAGCGTGTCGTGCCAGACGTGCGCGCACGAGGGATGCTCGCGCGGCCGGAGCTGCCTGCGGTCCGCGTCTACTGCTCCGAACACACGCATTCGTCCATCGACAAGGCCGTGCTGCTCCTCGGGTTGGGACAGCAGGCGGTGCATCGCATTCCCGTGGACCACTATCACGCGATGCGCGCCGACCACCTTGCCGAGGCGATCGCCGCCGACCGTCACGCGGGTATTCGTCCGCTGGCTGTGATCGCGACCGTCGGCACGACGTCGTCCACCGCCGTCGATCCTGTCAGCGCCATCGCCGACATCTGCGAGGCCGAAGACGTCTGGCTGCACGTCGACGCCGCCTACGCCGGTGTGATGGCGATGGTGCCCGCCTGGCGCGAGTCGTTCAGGGGCATGGAGCGTGCGGACTCGATCGTCGTCAATCCGCACAAGTGGCTCTTCACGCCGTTCGATCTGAGCGTGCTCTTCTGCCGCCGCATGGACGTGCTGAGGCAGGCATTCTCGCTGGTCGCGGAGTATCTGCGCACGACGGATCCGTCGGCGGTGAAGAACCTGATGGACACCGGTATCCAGCTCGGACGTCGGTTCCGCGCGTTGAAGCTCTGGATGGTGCTCCGCTACTTCGGCGCTGAGGGCATCCGCGCGCGGCTCGAGGCGCACGTCCATCTTGCTCGCTTGTTCGCGTCGTGGATCGACGACACCCCTGGCTGGGAGCGCCTCGCACCGGTGCCGTTCAGCGTCGTCTGCTTCCGCCATCGCCCTGCCGGCGTCGACGACGAGGAGATGCTCGAGCACGTTAACGCGGCGATTCTGGAGCGCGTGAACCAGTCGGGCGATGCGTTCCTGTCGCATACGAAGCTCGACGGCCGCTACGCGCTGCGGTTGGCGATCGGCAACATCAAGACCGAGGAACGCCACGTTCGGCGCGCCTGGGAGCTGCTGAGCTCTGCGGCAAGAACCGCGTAAGATTTTCTTCGTGCGTACCGCCGAGGCCGGCTTTCGGCCTCAGATTTCGCCGATTTCGACGGCATCACGTTGGCCGCGCCGCGCGGCAGGGCCGCGCGGAATCTGGCACGCGGGTTGAACTGACCCAGGCTGGTTCATTCCTCCAGGAGATCGCAGATGAGACGACTTGTAGCAGGCGTGATGGTCCTCGGTGCCCTGGTCGCGACGCCGTCGATAGCGCGCGCCGACGGCTTCATCGCGCCATTCGTCGGCGTCAACTTCGGCGGCGACACCACGAAGAACAGCACACCCTTCGGCGGCAGCCTCGGGTTTCTCGGCCACACGGCAGGCGTCGAAGTGGACTTCGGCTACACGCCCAACTTCTTCGGCAACACCGCCACGATTCACGTGGACGACGGCAAGGTCGCGACGGTCATGGGAAATCTCCTGATCGGCGGACGTCACCACGGCGCATCGCCGTATATCGCGCTCGGCGCCGGGCTGATTCGCACCAACATCGACGCGGTGCAGGATGCCTTCGACATCCACGAGACGAAGAACAACTGGGGCGGGAACATCGGCGGCGGGTTGTTCATCGGCAGCGGACCCGTGACGTTCCGCGGCGACATCCGCTACTTCAAGTCGTTCGACACGTCGGGAGACTTCCCCGAGATCACGGGCGAGAAGCTGGGTTTCTGGCGCGCTACGGTGGGCGTCGGGTTCATGTGGTAGCTTCGCGCCAGCGCTCGACCCACTTTCCATCCACTCGCTCGAGACCGACGGCGCCGTGCTGCGGAAACGCGGCCTCGGCGCCGGTCAATTCCGTCAGCAATCCCGGCAAGAGCGGGTAATGGCTGACGACCATCAGGTCGTCGCTCTCAGCCCCGAGCACATCCGCAAGATTCTCTGGATCGTCATCCGGCTGGAGCCCGCGTTGCGCGCCAAACGTCGCCGCGGGATTCACCGTGTGCCAGTAGATCTCCGCCGTCTCACGCGCGCGCAGCTTGCCGCTATGCCAGACCGCGACCGGCCTGACGCCGTGCGTCGCGACGCGCGACGAGACCGACGCGGCCTGCTGGCGTCCGAGCTCCGACAGCGGACGGGTGGCGTCGACGACGCCGGTAACGGCATCGGCGTGGTGAACGAGGATCAGGTACATCGCGTTATGACTGCGGCTTTCGGCCATCGAGCTCATCATCGAACAGCCCGCGAATCTCAGGTGCCTGCACTTCGCGCGTGGCTTTCTCGACGACCTGCACTTCGGGGATGTCGTCCCCGTGCGCGGCGCCGAGCTCACGGAAACGCCGCGCCGTAACGAGCACGCGCGTTTCGAGCGAGGCGACAGATCGATTGTAGGCCTCTACGGCCTTGTCGAGCCCGCGCTTCACGTCGTCGTAATGCGTCGCCAGCACGAGCAGGCGATCGTAGAGCTGCCTGCCGAGCTCGCTGATTTCCTGCGCGTTGGCCTGGATCCGCTCCTGACGCCAGCCGTAAGAGACGGCTTTCAGCAGCGCGATGAGCGTGGTCGGGCTGGCCAGGATGACCCGATTCGACATCCCGTGCTCGAGCAAGAGCGGATCCTGCGTGAGGGCGGCGCTGAACAGCGCCTCGCCCGGCAGGAACATGACCACGAATTCCGGCGTGTCGTCGAACTGGCTCCAGTAGGCCTTGCTGCCGAGCCGGGTCAGGTGATCGCGCACCTGACGGGCGTGGTCAACGAGTGAACGCGCGCGGGACGGCTCGTCCTCCGATTCGATCGCGTCGAAGTACGCGGCCAACGGGGTTTTGGCGTCCACGATCACCCGCTTGCCGCCAGGCAGTCGGACCATCAGGTCGGGCCGCATGCGGACGTCGTCAACCGCGAACGTTTCCTGCTCGACGAAGTCGGTGTGCTCGACCATGCCGGCCAGCTCGACAACCTGGCGCAGCTGCACCTCGCCCCAGTGCCCGCGGACGTGGGGCTGTCGAAGTGCCTTCACGAGTCGGCCGGTTTCACCTTGCAGCGTGGAGAGTCCGACGCCGAGCGCGCGCAGTTGTTCGGCCAGGGTCGCGGAGGTCGACACGCGATCCTTCTCGACGTCGATCATCCGGGCATCGACGGCCTTCAGCGTCTCGGCGATGGGGCGGACCATCTCCGAGATCGACTGCTCACGCTGCTTGAGGTCGCCCGTCGCGCGCTCGTGGAACTTCTCGAGCGTGGAGGTCGCGAGGGTGACCACGGATTCCGTGTTTGCCTGCAGCGCTTCGGCCGCAGTGGACCTGAAGACGTCGCGGAGCTGCTGTTCGGCGCGATCGAGCAGGGTCTGCCTGTCGTTTGCCGCGTCGAGGCGCGCCTCGGCCGCGGCGGCGCGTGCGGCGGCGGCCGCTGTCGCCTCAGCGACTTTGCGACCTTCCTGCTGCCGGACGATGAGCCAGGTTAGAAACCCGCCGGCCGCGAACGCGAGCAGCAGTTCCAGAAATTGCACGAGAGCGATTGTACAGGCGTGCGAGACAGGATGGGACGCGGTCGTGCGTCAGGAGCTTGGTTCAGTGCCGCGGTGCTGCAGTGCTGCAGTGGGAGGCGGGTTGGACAGGTTGGATCCGCCCGCGAAGGCGGGCCCAACCTGACCTGAGCGGCGGCTACGAGCCGGCTTTCAGCGACGTGACGTTGATCGTCTTCACGCCGTCCTTCTCGGTGACTTCGCCGGTGGCCTCGACGTTCTTCGCGACGAAGTCGAGGAGCTTGGCGTTCTTGTCGTTCGTGTAGTCACCGGTGATCGTGTACACGCCGTCCGAGGTCATGATGCCCATTGCCGCGCCGCGCTTGGCACAGCTCAGCGCGCAGTCGGCGTGACTGGCGCCGACGTTTTCGGCCTTCTTCGTGTGACACATCACGTCGATGACTTCGCCCTTCACCGTCTTGGGCTCGGCACGGAGGGATACTCCGAGCGCGGCGACCATAGCGACGGCGGAAAGGGTTGCGAGCACCTTGCGCATGATTAGGTCCTCCAAACGTTGGGGGAGAGCGGGTCGTGATTATACACTCTGACCCGTTGGCCCCCCCATGGGTCAACCCATAAAACGTCCGGCACGCTGCCTCGGATTGCGGGGCCCGTGCCGGTCAGGAGCCGCCGATTCATGTTCCGTCGCCTGTCGAGGCCTCTCGAGGCCGCTCTCCTGCTGATCCTGGCGCTGGCGTCGCCAGCGGGGCTGGCCGCCCGGACGCCTCCGGCCGGCGAGCCCGTCATCGCCATCACCCACGCCACGATCCTGACGGTCACCAACGGGGTCATCGCCGACGGCACTGTCCTCATCCGTGCGGGACGAATCGCCGAGGTGGGCCGGAACGTGACCGTCCCGTCCGGCGCCGAAGTCATCGACGCCACCGGCCGTTTCGTCTCGCCGGGCATCATCGACTGCCACTCGCACATCGCCGCTGACTCGATCAACGAGGGCGGCACGACCGTCAGCTCGATGACCGGGATCGAGGACGTCTTCAATCCGACCGACATCGACATCTACCGGGATCTCGCCGGTGGCCTGACGACCGCCAACGTGCTGCACGGAAGTGCGAACCCGATCGGCGGGAAGAACTACGTCATCAAGCTGCGCTGGGGCAAGCCGCACGCCGAAGACTTCAAGTTCGAGGGGGCGATGCCCGGCATCAAGTTCGCCCTCGGCGAGAACCCGAAGGACATGCGGCAGTTCGGACAGCAGGGGCCGCGGCGGTACCCCACCAGCCGGCTCGGCGTCGAGTACGTCATCCGCGACGCCTTCACGCGCGCGAAGGCGTACCAGGCGGCGTGGAAGGCGTACGACGCGAAGAAGAAGAGCGCCGAGGGCGTGCTGCCCCCGCGCCGCGATCTGCAGCTCGAGCCGCTCGTCGAAGTGCTCGAAGGCAAGCGGCTCGTGCACGCGCACTGCTATCGCTCGGACGAGATCCTGATGCTGCTCCGGCTCGCCGACGAGATGGGCTTCAAGGTGGCAACGCTGCAGCACGCGCTCGAGGCGTATCGCGTCGCGCCGGAGATCAAGGCCCACGGCGCGGGGGTCTCGACGTTCGCGGACTGGTGGGGCTACAAGGTCGAGGCGAGCGGCGCAACCCCCTGGAACGCAGCCATGTGCCTGCGCCGCGGCATCGTCGTGTCGATCAACTCCGACAGCGCGGAGCACGCGCGGCGGCTGAACACCGAGGCTGCGAAGATGATCAAGTACGGCGGCCTCACCGAGGACGAGGCGCTGGCGCTGGTGACGATCAATCCCGCAAAGCAGCTGCGCATCGACAATCGCGTGGGATCGATCGCGGCCGGCAAGGACGCCGACCTTGTGATCTGGAATCACCATCCGCTCAGCAGCTACGCGCTGGCGGATCGCGTCTACATCGACGGCACGCTCTACTACGACCGCACGAAGGAGGACCAGCGCATCACCGACTTGAAGACGAAGAAGGACACGCTGCTGAAGGCGGAGAAAGAGGCGGCGGAGAAGGCGAAGGCCGAGAAGGCCGCTGCGGGCAAGGGCCCTTCGGGCGAGGGCGGGAGCGAGAGCCCTTCGGGCAAGCCGGCGAGCGCCAGCGAGCCGGCCCAAGCCGCCGAGCGAAGCGAAGCGGCCCCAGCCCGAGCGGAGCGAGGGCCAATGTCCGCCAGCGAGCCGGCCCCGGTTCACCTCACCAACGACGCGGCGATGCTCGCGATCACGAACGCACGCATCGTGCCTGTCACGTCGCCCGTCATCGAGAAAGGCACCATCGTGATGAAGGGCGGGCGCATTGTCGCGCTCGGCCCGGACGTGGCGGTGCCGCAAGGCGCCGAGGTGATCGATGCGACAGGCAGCGAGGTCTATCCCGGCTGGATCGAGCCATCGACCTCGCTCGGACTCGACGAGCCGGGCCCGCGTGGATTCCAGGACACGTCCGAGCAGACGCCGCTCAACCCTGAGCTGCGCACGCGCGTCGCATTCCATGTCGAAAGCGACGGCATCCCCGTCGCGCGATCGAACGGCGTCACGACCGTCGGCGTCGCGCCGGACGGCGGCATCCTCGGCGGCGAGGTCGCGGTCATGAATCTCGATGGCTGGACCTGGGAGCAGGCGACCCTGCGCCAGACCGCTGGCATCTCGATGCAGTTTCCGCCGATCCGTCCCCCGCGTCGCTTCGGCGCGCCACCGGCCAAGGACGAGTCGTACGATGACCTCAAGAAGGCGCGCGACAAGAAACTGGACGATGTCGTCGCGTTGCTCGAGCGCGCGCGTGCGTACTCGGCGATGTCCCCCGCGTCGCGGCCGACGGATTGGGTGCTGGAATCGCTCGTGCCCGTGATCGACGGCGCCGCGCCGGTCTTCGTCGGCGCTGATTCCGAGACCGACATCAAGGACGCGGTCGCGTTCGCGGATCGCGCGAAGATTCGCATCGTCATCGTCGGCGGGGCCGAGTCGCCGCTGGTGGCGTCGCTGCTGAAGCAGAAGAACGTCCCGGTCGTGTTCGGCCCGGTGCAGGACCTCCCGACGCGGCCGGATCTCCATCAGGCGGACCGCTACCGCGCCGCGGCCGCGCTGGCAACCGCTGGCGTGAAGTTCGCGTTCACGATCGGCGGCGACGAGACGTTCGAGCGCGACCTGCCCTATCAGGCGGCCGAATCGATCGCGTGGGGGCTGAGCCGTGACGCGGCGCTGCGCGCGCTGACCATCGACGCGGCCGCGATTCTCGGCGTCGACAAGGAGGTCGGCAGCCTCGAGCCGGGCAAGCTCGCGAATCTGTTCATCGCCAAGGGCGATCCCCTCGAGGTTCGCACCGAAGTGACCGAGGTGATCATCGCGGGCCGCCGCGTGGGCGTGGACAACATCCACCGGCAGTTCTACGAGAAGTGGTCGAAGCGGGGGAATTGATGCGCGCTCTTCACGTTCTTGCAACAGCAGCCGCCGGCGTGGCGGCGGCCACCATCAGCGTCAGACTTGGCGCGGTCAGCGTGCCTGGTTACGCGATTCTCGGGGCGAAGATCGTCACCGTGGTGCATGGCGCAGCCATCGATCAGGGCACGGTCGTCATCCGCAACGGGGTCGTCGAGTCGGTGACCGATGGCGTCAAGAGCCCGGGCGGCCTCGAAGAGATCGACGGCAAGGGTCTGGTTGTCTATCCGGGCCTCGTGGATCTCAGCAGCACCGCCGGCGTGGACCAGCCGCAGGCGGAGGCGCCGAAGGACCCTGAAACGCGCGAGGTGAGCGAGCGCTGGCGCCGGCAGCAGCTCGTGCGCGCGGACCTGTCCGCCGCAGATTACCTTCGGCCCGAATCGCCGGATCTCGGCAAGCTCGCCGGCATCGGCGTGACGAACGCCCTCGTCGTCCCGAAGGGCGACGGCATCAGCGGCGAGAGCGCGTTCATCGACGTCGCAGGTCCGGAGATCGATCCCCAGTACGGGCGCGTGGCGCTCGATCCGCGCGGCCCGATGATTCTCAGGACGCCGGTGGCGCTGCACGTGTCGTTCCCGGGCCGCGGTCTCTTCGGCGCATATCCCGCATCGCTGATGGGCGGCATCGCGTTTACCCGGCAGGCGTTTCTCGACGCCCAGCGCTACAAGCTCGCGGCGTCGAACGCTGACGCCACGGGCGATCGACCGACGTACGATCCGGCGCTTGCCGCGATGGCGAGCGCCATGGGGGCGAAGCTCCCGGTGGCCTTCGAGGCGAATTCCGCGCGCGAGATCCGGCGAGTCCTGGCGTTCGCGAAGGACTTCTCGCTGGATCCGATCGTCGTCGGCGGGGTGAGCGCAGGCGAAGTGGCTGCCGATCTGAAAGCCGCCGGCGCGCGGGTGATCGTCAGCCTCAACTACCCGGAGCGGCCGAAGACGCTGGCGCCCGACGCAGACGAGCCGCTCGAGGACGTGCAGGACCGCGCCGACGCCCGCAAGGCAGCCGGGCAGCTCGCTGCTGCCGGAGTGCCGTTCGG
Source organism: Acidobacteriota bacterium (assembly GCA_046735235.1). Classification (GTDB taxonomy): domain Bacteria; phylum Acidobacteriota; class Vicinamibacteria; order Vicinamibacterales; family JAENWD01; genus JAENWD01. The sequence continues at coordinate 12,980 of JBKPSY010000188.1, forward strand.
CTTCGGGTCGCACGGCCTCAAAGACGTGAAGGACTTCCTTCCGAACGTGCGAAGCGCCGTTTCAAACGGCCTCAGCGCGGACGCCGCGGTGAAGGCGCTGACGCTCGACGCGGCGACGATCGCTGGCATGGGGTCGACGCTCGGCGCGATCGAAAAGGGCCGGAGGGCAAATCTTGTGGTGACGGACGGCGATCTCCTCGGGCCGAAGACGAAGGTGAAGTACGTCTTCGTCGAAGGCCGCCGCGTCGTGCTGCCGTAGGATTGGCGTGGGGCAGGGCTTCCGCCCTGCGGTTCAGACTGTAGGCCGGGGCTTCAGCCCCGGCAAGTGCCATGCGACGACACAACATCTCCTCCGGCGTGAAATGGGAACCCATCGTCGGATATTCCCGCGCGGTGCGCGTCGGCAACTACGTCCATGTGGCGGGGACCACGGCGACGGGGGCAGACGGATCGATCGTGGGCGGCGCAGACGCGGGGGCGCAAACGCGGCAGGTGCTGAAGAACATCGCCGCCGCGCTCGAGAAGGCTGGCGCCCGCCTCGAGGACGTCGTGCGCACGCGGATGTTCGTCACCGACATCAGCCAGTGGGAAGCCATCGGCCGCGCGCACGGCGAGGTGTTTGGCGCGATCCGTCCCGCGACGTCGATGGTGCAGGTGGCCGCGCTCATCTCTCCGGAAATGCTCGTCGAGATCGAGGCCGACGCGATTGTCGCCGAACGCTGACCCGCCCGGCGGCGACCCGATCACGCAGTTCTCCGCGGTCTCGAAGGACTACGCGAAGTTCCGTCCGCGCTATCCTCGCGCGCTGTTCGAGTGGATCCGATCGATCGTCGAGCGACACGCCCTCGCGTGGGACTGCGCGACGGGCAGCGGACAGGCGGCCGTAGGGCTCGCCGACGATTTCGCGCACGTCGAAGCGACCGACGCCAATCCCGAGCAGCTCCGTCACGCGACGCCGCATCCGCGGATTACGTATCGTCAGGCACTCGCAGATCGGAGCGGCCTGGCGGACGGCACGGTGGATGTCGTCGCCGTGGCGCAGGCGCTGCACTGGCTGCCGCTCGACGAGTTCTACGACGAAGCGCGGCGCGTGCTGCGCCCGGACGGCGCGCTCGTCGCGTGGGGCTATCACCTGCCTGGGGTCGGCGTCGCCTCGATTGATCACGCGATGACACACTTTCACGACGTCGTCGTCGGGCCGTACTGGCGTCCCGAGCGGCAGCTCGTCGTCAACAAGCTGCGCACGGTGCCGTTTCCGTTCCGCGAGATCGAGGCGCCCCCGTTCGAGATCCGCTATCCGATGACGCTCTCGACGTTCGGCGACTTTCTCCGGACGCAGTCGGCCACGGAGCGATACCGCCAGGTCGTCGGGTCGGATCCGGTGCCCGAGTTCGAGGCGTCCGTCGTCGAGGCCTGGGGCGGACGAGACTCGGTGCGGGAGGTGGTGTTCCCGGTGTTCATCCGCGCCGGCCGGGCCAGCGGGAGGTCGGGATAAATTTCTATTTTTTGCCTTCCGCCGCAGTCAACGAGGGCAAAAACTGAAATTTGTCCCCACCCCCCAGCCCAGCCGCCGGTCCCAGTTCGTCCCACCGTTCGTCCCTGAAATCCGGGTGTGACAGGAACCAATCTACGAAGATCTTCGTTGACTACTACGAAGCTCCTCGTAGAGAGTAGGTGCCATGACATCACCGAGACCCACCGATGCCGAGCTCGCCATCTTGGGCGTGCTCTGGTCGCGCGGCCCGAGCACGGTGCGCCAGGTGCAGGACGTCCTGAACGAGCAGCGCCCCACCGGCTACACGACCGTGCTCAAGCTGCTGCAGATCATGACGGAGAAGCACCTCGTGGCGCGCGACGAGTCGGACCGCACGCACGTCTATCGCGCGCGCGGGACTCAGACCGAAACGCAGCGGCAGCTGCTCGACGATCTGCTCGAGCGCGCGTTCGGCGGGTCGGCCATGACGCTGGTGATGCAGGCCCTCGCGGGCGACAAGGCGACGCCTGAAGAGCTCGCCGAGATTCGACGCCTGCTCGAAGAGAAACAGACGCAGGGAGGCGCGCGATGACCGGCTTGTCCCCGACGTGGACCGCAGTACTCGGGTGGACGCTCGTGCACTTCCTCTGGCAGGGCACGGCGCTCGCCCTCGCGCTCGCCATGGCACTGACGATTGTGCCCCGAGGATTCGCCCGCGTGCGCTACGCGCTCGGCTGCTCGACCCTGGCGCTGATGCTGGCCGTGCCGGCAGCGACGGCATGGCGACTCTCAGATCCGCAGCAGCCGGCTTCGCCGTTGTTCGAGGCCACGCAGGCGACGGCGGTCGTGTCCGATAGCGGCGCTGGCCGCGACATCGCCGGGACGCCTGCTCGCGACCTGGACCGCGTCGCCCGGTCCGAACGATCGGCTGATCCCGCGGCGACCGTGCCGGTCGAACGCATCGATCCGTCCGCGGCCATGCCGTGGATCGTCGCCGTGTGGATGATGGGCGTCCTGCTCTGCTCGCTGCGGCTTGCCGGGGGCTGGTGGCACGCCCGCAGGCTCGCGTTCGTCGGCGCCCACGCCGCGGCGCGTGAGTGGCAGGACGTCGTGGCGCGCCTGAAGTCTCGGCTGGGCGTGATGCGATCCGTGCGCCTGCTGGAGTCGGCGCGCGTCTCGGTGCCGATCGTCGTGGGGTGGATCAAACCCACGCTGATCGTGCCGGCCGCCGTCCTGGGCGGACTTGCCCCGAGTGAGCTCGAGGCCGTGCTGGCACACGAGCTCGCGCACATCCGGCGGCACGACTATCTCGTCAACCTCCTGCAGTCGGCCGTCGAGACGCTGCTCTTCTACCACCCCGGCGTATGGTGGGCGTCGCACGTCGTCCGCGTCGAGCGCGAGCACTGCTGCGACGACCTGGCGGTGAAGGCCTGTGGCGACGCGGTGCTCTACGCGCGGGCGCTGACGGCCATCGAGCTGATGCGCCACGATCCCGCCGGCAGCATGGCGATGGCCGTCACCGGCTCGCCGCTCCTCGCGCGCGTCCGCCGCCTGCTCGGCGTCCGCGAGCCGGCACGCCTCTCGTCCTCGGGATGGGTGGTCGCGATTCTCACGGCGCTGATGGTCTCTGGCGCCGGCGTCACGAGCTGGGTCCGCGGGTTCCCGCTGGCCTCTTTCGCCGGCGAGGAGATGGCCGCCCAGGCTCAGTCGTCCGCGCCGCAGCCGACGCCGGCGACGCAATCGACGCCTCCGGTCGCTGCCACGAAGTCGGCTTCGCCTACCCGCCACGGCGTCGCGGCGTCGACGCCGCAGCCCGACAGCTACGACGCGACGATCGCCGCGGTCGACCTCGCGCGGATCGAAGCGGCACGCGCTGCCGATCGGCTCTCTGCGGCGATGACACGTCAGGCTGACGTCGATCAGGCGATGGCCAGCCGCCAGACCGCGCTCGAGGCGGCGGCACAAGCGAGAGCGGCCGCTGACGCCGCGCGTCTCGTCGCGGAGACCCAGCGCCAAAACGGAGATCAGTCCCGCATCGTGGCGCAGGAAGCCTTGCGTCAGGCGCGCGAGATGTTGATGAGCACGCATGACGCCGTCATGTCAGCGGAGCGTGCGGTACGGCAGGCGATGCGTGAAGCGCAGCGCGGCGCTCGCAGCCGCTCGTGGTGGGGCGATGCACCTCCGGCTCCTCCTGCGCCCCCTGCCCCGCCCGCGCAGCCCGCCCCGCCGGCGCCTCCGGCTCCCCCGGCGCCGCCACAGGC
>JBKPSY010000189.1:0-20241 GCA_046735235.1 Acidobacteriota bacterium
CGCTTGGATTCCGCCAGACCGCCGTCCTGCCAATCGCCCTCGACCTCACTCGAATCACCGAGGCGCCACCCCATCCCGTCCTCGAGAAGATCCTCGGCGACGGCCTGACCAACTTCCTCTTCGTCGGCCGCGTGGTCCCGAACAAGCGGCTCGAGGACATCCTGCGGCTGGCCGAGGTCTACAAGCGCTCGATCGACGCGTTCTACCGGTTTGTGTTCGTCGGACGCGCCGAGGGGATGCCGCGCTACTACGCCGCTGTCCGCGCGCTGGCGGCGCGTTTCCAGATGCTGCCAGAGCGGTTCCTGTTCGTCGGCGCCGTCACCGACTGGGAACTTGCGGCGTACTACCGGACGGCCAGCGTGTACCTGTCGCTCAGCGAGCACGAGGGGTTCGCGGTGCCGCTGCTCGAGGCGATGGCCGCGCGCGTCCCCGTCTTCGCCTACGACTCGAGCGCCGTTTCCGAGACGCTCGGCGGGGCCGGCGTGTGCTGGTCGCCGAAGGACCTGGAGCTCGCCGCCGAGCTGCTGGGGCAGGTCGCCTTCGACCGCGATCTTCGCGAGAAGGTCATCGCCCGGCAGTTGGCGCGGCTCGCCGATTTCAGCGAGGCGCGCTTTGTAGACCGTCTACAACGTGTCGTGCAGTTCGCGGAGACCCATCAGTGAGACTTGCGTTCATCGTTCAGCGCTACGGCACAGAGATTCTCGGCGGCGCGGAATATCTGTGCCGACTCATGGCCGAGCGGATCGCGCAGAAGCACGACGTCGATGTCATCACGACGTGCGCACGCGACTACGTCACCTGGAAGAACGAGTATCCCGAGGGGGCGGATCGGATCCGTGGCGTGACGGTCCGCCGCTTCGCCGTCTCGGAAACGCGTGACATCACGGCGTTCAACCAGTTCTCGGACTGGATCTTCACCAACGCCCACACGCGCGAGGACGAGATGGAGTGGCTGCGAAAGCAGGGGCCCTGGTCGCCCGCGCTCATCGAATACCTCCGGCGTCAGCACCAGCAGTACGACGCGCTCGTCTTCTTCACGTATCTCTACGCGCCAACGGTGCTCGGCCTCTCGATTGCCCCCGGCAAGAGCGTGCTCGTGCCGACGGCGCACGACGAGCCCGCCATCCATCTCGACATCTACAAGGAAGTCTTCGCGACGCCGACCGGCCTCGCGTACCTGACGGACGTCGAGCGCCGATTCGTGACGTCGCACTTCACACTGCGGGCGATCGTGGAAGAAACCGTCGGCTGCGGTGTGGATTTGCCGCACGACACGCAGGCAGACGCCCAGGCGGACGGGCCGGAGCCGGGCCTCCACGACGAGCCCGATCTCGCCGACGCGAAGGACGCCGAGCCGTTGCCGGATCACATCGCCGGCCGCGGCGCGATGTTCCGCCGGCGCCACCGTCTTTACGGGCCGTTCGGCCTCTATGGCGGCCGGATCGATCCCGGCAAGGGCTGTGAGGAGCTGATCGAGTACTTCAGCAGCTACGTGCAGGCGGGCGGCGACGCGTCGCTGGTGCTGATGGGCGTAAAGCTGATGCAGTTGCCCGAGGAACGCTGGCTTCGATTCGCAGGGCTGCTCTCAGAGCGCGAACGCCTCCAGGCGCTCGAAGCCGCGACAATCGTCACCGTCCCGTCCCCGTACGAGAGTCTCTCGCTGCTCGCGCTCGAGGCATTCGCCGTCGGAACGCCGATCCTTGCCAACGCGCGCAGCGAGGTGCTCGTGGATCACTGCCTGCGCAGCGACGCGGGGCTCTTCTACGCCGACCGCGACGAGTTCGTCGAAGCGCTGAAGCTGTTGCTGTCCGACCACGAGCTGCGCGAGGCGATGGGTCAGAACGGCCGGGAGTACATCCGAAAGAACTACCGGTGGGACGTCGTGCTCAACAAGTTCGAAAGGATATTGGGGAAGATCCGGAAGTAAGTGCGGACGTGCGAACGTGCGGACGGACACGCCGAAGTGCTGAAGTGCCAGGTGCGAAGTGCGAGGTGCGAGGGTGCACATTCGCACATTCGCACTTCCGCACCTCCGCACTTTGTTACTCGTCCGCGAAGCCTGCCGTGGTGCGCCGTCCGCCGGACGGCGTGAAGCTCGGCGCCGCCGGACCGCTGTGGCCGTTGTCGCCGGCGTCCGGCGGCGAGTCCGGATCGCCCGCGCGACGACGCCGCGGACGGATGTCGTATCGCTTGATCATCTCGTTCAGGGTCGTCGGCTTGATGTGCAGCAGCTCCGCGGCGCGTTTCTGCACGCCGCCGGCCGCCTCGAGCGTCGTCTCGATGAGGCGCTTCTCGAAGTCGGTGATGACGTCCTTGAACGAGATGCCCTCGGGCGGCACGTTGACTTCCGGAATCTGGAACGCCGGCGTCTTGCGGACGTGATCCGGGATCAGGTCCGTGCCGATGCGCGGGCCGGTCGTGAGGACGACGGCGCGCTCGATGACGTTTTCCAGCTCACGCACGTTGCCCGGCCAGTCGTACTCCATCATCAGATCGAGCGCCTCGGGCGCAAGCTCCAGGCCGGGCCTGACATTCTCCTCGCCGTACTTCTGCAGGAAGTGCTGCACCAGCGACGGGATGTCCGACTTCCTGTCGCGCAGTGGCGGCAGCTCGATGCTGATGACGTTCAGCCGGTAGTAGAGGTCCTCGCGGAAGCGGCCATCTTCCACCATCCGGCGGAGATCGACGTTGGTGGCGGCAATGATCCGCACATCCACCTTGATCGTCTCCATCCCGCCGAGGCGCATGAACTCGCGCTCCTGCATGGCGCGCAGCAGCTTGGCCTGGGTCTCGAGCGGGATGTTGCCCATCTCGTCGAAGAAGATGCTGCCCTTGTCGGCCAGGTCGAACAGGCCCTTCTTCGGGTAGACGGCCCCGGTGAACGCGCCCTTCACGTGCCCGAAGAGCGTGGACTCCAACAGGTCCGGCGGCAGGTTGCCCGAGTTGACCGTGACGAACGCGCGGTCGGCTCGCGGCGAGTTCGCGTGAATCGCCCGCGCGACCAGTTCCTTGCCGGTGCCGCTCTCGCCTTGAATCAGGATCGTCGACCGGCTCGGCGCGGCCTGGATGATCAGGTCGAAGACCTGCCGCATCCTCTGGTTGCGCCCGATGATGTTCGCGAACTTCTGGTACTGCTCCTGGACCGTACGGCGGAGCAGGCGGTTCTCGCGCACGAGCCGGTTCCGCTCGAGCGCATTCCGCACGACGATCAACACCTCGTCGTTCTTGAACGGTTTCGTGATGTAGTCGAGCGCGCCGCGCTTCATCGCCGCAATCGCCGTCTCGACCGAGGCGAACGCGGTGATCATCAGAACGGGCAGATCCTCGGCGACCTTGCGGAGTTCGTCGAGCGCGGCCAGGCCGTCCATGCCGGGCAGCATCAGGTCGACGATCGCGGCGTCGAACGGGATCGATCGCGCCAGATCGATGCCTTCCTCGGCGCTCGAGGCGAGACGGACCGAGTATCCCTCGCGCGTGAGGAGGGCCTCGAGAATCTCGCGCATGATCTCTTCGTCGTCGATCACGAGGATGGAAGCCGTGGTGCTCATGCTCTCTTCTCGCGCGTCTGCCTGAAGGATTCAGACACCGGCAGCCGCAAGGTGAACCGTGTGCCCTGGCCGACCGCGCTCTCGACCTGCATCGATCCGTCGTGCTCGCGGATGATGCCGTAGGCGATCGACAGTCCCAGACCCGTGCCCTGCCCGATTGATTTCGTGGTGAAGAACGGATCGTAGATGCGCGAGAGATGCTCGGTCGGAATGCCGGACCCGGTGTCGGCGACCTCGATGACGACCTGGTTGTCGGCGACGCGCGTGGACACGGCGAGCCAGCCGCCTCGTGGCATGGCGTCGCGCGCGTTGAGGAACAGGTTCAACAACACTTGCTGCAGCTTGTACTCGATGCCGTCGACCACCGGCGGCTTCGCCGCCAGCTCGCGGCGGATCATCACCTTTCCCGTTTCGAGTTGATGCTCGAGCAGCCCGAGCACGTCGTTGACGACCGCGTTCATGTCCACGGGCGAGCGGTCGGTTGGCGCGGTACCGCTCTGGCGGGAGAGGTTGAGCAGCCCGTTGACGATCTTCGCGGCGCGGAACGTCTGCCGCTCGATCTTCTCGAGCAGCCGCGTTTTCGGATCCTCCGGGTTCGCGCCCTCCAGCAGCATCTGCGTGAAGCTCGCGATGCCGGTCAGCGGAGTGTTGACCTCGTGGGCGACGCCGGCCGCAAGCAGGCCGATCGACGCCATCTTCTCCGACACCTGCAGCTGCTCTTCGAGCTTCACGCGCGCGCTGACGTCCTCGACAATCAGCACCGACCCGCTCACCTCGATCGCGTCGTCGCGATGCTGGCGCAGCGGAACGATCGTGACGTTCAGCAGCAGGCGATCGTCGGCGCCGCGGTGCGAGACGAGCGGGACGCGATAGAGGGTCGCGCCTTCGGGGTGCAGCTTGAGCGCAGCGGTGACCGCCTCGACGAAGTTCGTGTCGAAGACCTCGTCCAGTTTCCGGTTGACCGCCGACTGCGCCTTGACGCCGTAGAGGTCCTCGATCGCGCGGTTCCACCAGAGGATCCGGCCCTCGCGATCCGAGACGACCAGGCCGTCGTCCAGCGACTGCAGGACGTTCTCGTTGAACTCGCGGAGCCGATCGATCTCGCCGGCCTTCTGGTGCAGCTGCCGATAGAGCCGGCCGTTCTCGAGCGCGGTCGCCACCTGCCCGGCCACTGCGCCCAGCAGCGCCATGTCTTCGCTGCTCAGCGGCTCGGCGCTCTCGTTGCGGCCGAGCGCGAGCACGGCGATGGTGCCTTCCTTCGCGACGCACGGCACGAAGTAGAAGAGGCCCCAGTCGCGCCAGTACTCGATCTCGTCCTCGGTGAAGCGGCGCATCGACAGCGGATCGTCGAGCGCGATGACGTGTCCCGCCTCGAGACGGCCGCCCAGTCCTGAGCGGCGCGCCAGCTGGGGCGGCTTCATGGCAAAGCCCGCGGCGCGCAGCGGCGCGTAGTCGCCCGAGGTTTCGTCGGCGAGGAACAGCACCATGCGGTCGGCGCCGAGCGTCTCCATGACGCGCGTCACCAGCCGCTCCGCCAGGCGATCGAGGTCGAGGTCCGCGTTCAGGTCGCGCGCGAAGCCGACGAGCGCCTTGCGGTAGTCATACCGGTCGCGATAGAACGCCCGATCGACGGCCGCCTGAATCGCGTTCTTGACCGGGCTCGCCGCCAGCAGCACCACGAGCGTCGCCAGGATCGCGATGACCCACTGCTGCCCGCCGCCGCCCGACAGCCCTTCCGTCGCCACGCGCATCAGCACCAGGTAGAGTCCCGCGATGGCGCCGACGGCCGCTGCCCAGACGAGCATGCGGCGGACGATGACTTCCACGTCCATCAGCCGGTAGCGCACGATCGCCGACGCGAACGCCAGGGGCACGAGGCTCAGCGGCACCGCCGAGAGCTCCATCGTCAGCGACGGCGTGAGCCCGACGGCCCACGGCACTGCATAGCCGACGGCGAATGGCAACGCGCCAAGCGCCGTGCCCCACACAATCCACCGCAGCTGACGCCGTGCGGTCACCGAGCGCACGTGCCCGAACGCGTGGACCAGCACCGCGAGGCCGCCCGTCAGGCAGAGCGAAAAGTGCAGCGGGTCGACGCGATCGAGAATGCCGAGGATGTGCGTGAAGAACGTCGGGTCCACCGGCGCCCGGGCCACTGCGACAACGCGCGCGAGCCCCAGCAACGCCGCCGGCAAATACAGCAGCGGCAGCAGCCGATGCCCCATCGGACTGCGGACCCAGCTGCGCGGCCGCTCGGGGAACTCGAGCGTGAAATGCAGGAAGAGCGGCGGCAGCAGCAGTATCGACACGGCGTCGGCCCAGTAGAAGACCCAGTCGAGCCGATCGAGCCGCCCGTTGAACGAGAACGTGAATGCGCCGAAGAACGCGAGACAGAGCCAGAAGAAGTGCAGCGTCGCTTCGTCACCCGGACGGCGATACCGCACCGCGGCGCCGACAATCAGCGTGAAGATGCCGACGGCCGCGAGCACGTAGTAGAGCGCGGTGTTCCCGCGCGACAGGGGCGCGAGCGTGATCGCGCGGGTCTCGCGGCTCTGCAGGCGCAGGATCGTGTACGCGAGCCGCTCGCCGTTCTGGCTGGTGTGAAGGATGCTGACGACGTCGGCTGGCTTCTCGACAGGACGCGATTCGATCGCGAGCAGGATGTCGCCGGACTTCACGCCCGCGTCGTCGCCGGGACCGCCAGGCGCGACTTCCGCGGCGCTGACGCCATTGGATCCCGCAACCCAGAGAATGCCGTCTTCGACTTCGTTCCAGGTCGCGCGCAGGGCGATGTTGGCGAGACCCAGACCGAGCAGCGTCGCGACAAACGTCGCCGACGCCAGCGACCGGATCCATCCGGCAGCCTGCCGCCAGCCGCGAGCCGGCGCGACGTCCGACTGCATCTCCTTGAGACTCAAACGATTACGCCCCGTCCAAGCTGTACCTCCATAGCAAGCAGCGTTCCGGTACGACGGCTGGCTGGTGCTACGGCAAGTCTCATCGAATCAATCATTTGGGAGACACGATTGCGACCAGCCCTCACGCCGATTCAATCGGCCGTATAGGTGGTCCAACCTTCCGGATACGCAAATTTCGCGTAGAGAACTACCGTCGCGTTGGATTTCCCGTTCGACTCGCACTCAATTCGCTCGTTAGAAGCGCAGGGTGAGCCCGCCGACGATGCGCTTGGGTGGGCGTGTGACCATGAGCTCGTCGTACACCGATGCGTCGTCGGAGGCGTCGTGGAAGAGATTTCGGACGCCGACGAGCATCTCCCAGTGCGCGCTGGAGAAGTCCATGAACGGCAGCGACTGGCTCACCTGCACGTCGAACCGCGCCGCGAGCATCGGGCCGAGCGCGCCGACAGCGCCGCCTGCGTAGCCGTTGCTGATGCGGTACAACGCGACGACATGCGTCTCGGTGACGGGCACCATGGTGTCGATCGCGGCGGTCACATCCTGGACGCGCTCGTTCTGACGCGCGACGCCCGGCAGACGCAGCGAGACCATGTCGCTGTCTGATGTCGGTTGCCACTCTGCGGTCGTGACGGTGTAGTCGACCGAGCCGTGGACGCGCTCGCCGATCACCTGGCGGAGGCTCACCGTCCAGCCGCGCGCGGCGACGTCGCCCACCGAACCGACGTAGTAGTGTCCGAGGTCTGCGGCCTGCCGTTCGGCGTTGCCGAGGCCGAACAGCGTCACCATCTGATCGTCCGTGTCCTGCCTGAACGCGCGGACGCCGAGGACCGTCGTCGGCGAGAGATCCTGCTCCGCGGTCACGTCGAACGTGACGGTCCGCTCGGGCGTGAAGGCCGTCCCGGCGATTGGCGCGAACGTCCGCTCGGGCGGCAGCCACGTCCCCGCCACCATCGACGGCGAGAACTCTTCGGCGCCCGGGGCGATCTCGCGCTGGCCCGCGCCGACCGTGAGGCGCAGCGTCGTCGTCGGCGCGATCGTGAGGCGCGCACGCGGGCTGAACAGCGCGTTCTCGATGTAGCCGTACTTCGCGTATTCGCCGCCGTAGGTCAGCGACACACGCGGGGCGATCGTCCACGCATCGAACGCATAGAGCACCGCGGCGAAGCGATTGCCGTCGGTCATCGTCGAGAGCGCCGCCGGGTTCGAGCCGTCGTAGCGCTGCAGCGAGTACGACATGCCGGTGCTGTAGGCGTGCCGCGCCGGCATGTGCGTCACGTAGGAACCCGAGACCATCCAGCCCGCGATGTCACCCTGCGACATCGCGCCCTGCACCGACCAGTCGCCGTGGCGTCCGGCCGACGAACCGAGGGACACCTGCGCGACGCTGCGCGCGAGCGTGTTCGTCGACATGAGCTGCATGGGGCTGTCGAAGGCGCTGCTGGTGAGCAGGTTCAGCTGTCCGTTGAGCGGGAAGTCGGTGAGCAGGCTCGACGCGAACCGCATCACGGCGTCGGCCTCGCTCCGGCGATTGAAGGCGTCCGCGGCGGCCTGATCGAAGTCGCCGTCCGACGTCTCGCCGGCAATCACCTGCTCGGTTGCGTCCTGCAGCACGCTGCGCTTCAGGTGACGAATGCGCCACGCGACCTCGCCGTGGTCGTCGTCGCCGCCCGAGGCCGACGACGGCGCCGGACGCAGCACGGGCTCGTCGCCGACGATGCCGGCTTCGTAGATCGGACGGGGATCGTCGTTGACCGGCTCGAGGAACACCGCCGGCTGCGGCTTCAGCAGGAACGACCACGTCGTGCCCACACCGGGCGACGCGAGGACGACGAGCGAGCGCGCGGAGAGATAGCCGGCGCGGTGGACGCGCACAAGATAGTCGCCGGCCGGCAGCGACGACAGATCACAGCGGCCCGTCTTGTCGGTCACGCCGGTCGCGATGCGCTTGCCGACGGCGGTGACGATCGCGTCGACGACCGGACGGCCGTTGCCGTCGCGGACGAACGCGACGATGGTGCCGCCGGGCAAGGCGCGGACCCCGGTTGCATGCGCCGAGTACGCGGGTAACTGTCCGTCTGGACCGCCGGCGAAGGCTGGGCGAGCCTCACCCGCAAGACCGACGACCACCGCCACGACGATCAGCCCGGAGAGCGTCTTCATAGCGCGCACCTGGGGGATGCGCATTTCGACGGCCCCGATGGGCCGCCGGAACGCGGGCCTTATTGCACCGGCGGCGCGACCGTGAACGTCACGTCGCGCGTAATCGACTTGCCCGACACCTTGTCAGCCACCTTGATCTCGAGGTGGTAATCCCCTTCCGGGAAGCTCGCGAGCGGCACCTGCAGGCTGCCGGGCAGCTGGTGACCAGCCGCCAGATCGAACTGCGGCGGCAACGTGGTCGCGTTCAGCTCCTGGGGATCCGTCTTGTTGAAGTACTTCTCGCCCGACGCCGTCTTCTGGTTGAAGTTGTAGTCCACCGTGACGTTCGGCTTCTTCGTCGTGGGATCGATCTGCGCGCCGTAGATCCAGAACACGATGTTCAGGTCGTCGGTCTTGGCAAACTTGTTCATCTCCGACGGCGTGATCTTCATCTGCCCGAAGGTGTAGGGGTTCTCGCGCTGCTTCTCCGGCGAGATCGCGGCCTGGAGGACGTCCACCTTGTCGGCGACGATCACCGAGCTCGTCGTGAGCTCGTCGCCAAGCGATGGCACGACGAGCTCCCGCTTGATGACCGTCACGCGGGCTTTGGGGCTCGCGGACGGCTCGGTCGCCGCAGGCGCCGCCATCTCGGCCTGTGCCTTCTGGGCCGGCGTCTTCGTGACCGCAGCGGCGTCGGCAGCCGCGCGCTGGCGCAACCCGATGTAGAGGTCGTAATCGCCCGGCTCGATCGACAGAGCGCCAGTCACCTTGTAGGCCTTCGCGGCCGACGGGCCGGCGGGCAGGTCGACCACCCATGAATCTTCCCAGCGATACCGCGAGTGCACGGGAGCGGCCTTGGCGTTCTTGCTCTTGTCGGCGGGCGCGGCGGCGGCGGGCGCGGCCTCCGGACCCGTGGCGCCCTTGGGCGCCATCCTCGTCGAGATCACGAGCGTCCTGGTCGTGATCTTGTCGCGGTTGATCAGAAGCTGGAACGGCACGTAGACCTTGCCCTCCTGGCCCTTGATGACATCGTTTCGGAGCTCGATCGTCGGGCTATCCTCGGCCGCCACGGGCTCGACCTTCAGGTCCGTGGCGGTCGCGCCGCTCGAGACGTCGTAGGTCGACGTGCCGTAGCCGCTCTGGATGCCGCCGGTCCCGTCCATCGCGTGGTCCATCACTACCCAGACGGGGGTGAGGTCCGCGGTCGGCACCTGGCTGTCGGCCTTGTCCTTCTTCTCTTGTGCGGCGGCCGCCGCGGCGAAAATCACGCCTGCGACTGCCACGGTGGCAAACCTGCGGAAGACGGTCATTCGGTCCTGCGGATAAGGGCCCCGGACACCTCTGCCGGGATGGTCGATCATAGGTCCGGGGCGGACGGCAAGTCAAACTGTAGCAAGGCCTAAGCGGCCCCTGCGTGGTATGATTCCGGCTCGCGCCTGCCGCCGGGTTGGACCCGTCCGGACAGGCCGCAGGCGGCGATGCTGGAAGACACCCTCGTCATCGTGCTGGCGGGCGGCGTGGGCGAGCGGCTCTATCCGCTCACCAAGGAACGCGCCAAGCCGGCGGTGTACTTTGGCGGGCCCTACCGGATCGTCGATTTCGCCCTCAGCAACTGCATAAACTCCGGCCTGCGCAGGATTTTCATCGCCACGCAGTACAAGTCGCTCTCGCTCAACCGGCACATCCGGCAGGGCTGGAACGTCGTCTCCGAAGAGCTGGGCGAGTTCATCGAGATCCTGCCCCCGCAAAAGCGGGTCAGCGACAACTGGTACCTCGGGACGGCCGACGCGGTCTACCAGAACCTCTACTCCCTCCAGCGTGAAGGGCCGCGCCACGTCATCATCCTGTCGGGCGACCACGTCTACAAGATGGACTACGCCAGGATGCTCCAGTTCCATATCGAGCGGAAGGCGGCGGCGACCCTGGCGACGCTGGAGGTCCCCATTGCCGACGCGCACCGGTTCGGGATCCTGACGGTCGACGATGAGGACCGGGTGATTGGCTTCCACGAGAAGCCGAGCCAGGCGGCGCCGATGCCCGGCTCGACCGACGCGTGCCTCGCGTCCATGGGCGTCTACGTGTTCGAGACCGAGGCGCTGATTGCGGCGCTCGAGGAAGACGCGCGGCACGACACGCATCATGACTTCGGCAAGAACATCATCCCGGGCATGTTCCCCAGCCAGTTGGTTCTCTCGTACGCGTTCTACGACGAGAACAAGAAGTCGGCGAAGTACTGGCGCGACATCGGGACCATCGACGCCTACTACGAGGCGAACATGGACCTCTGTCACGTCAACCCCGAGTTCAACCTGTACGACCCGGAGTGGCCGCTGCGCACATACATGCCGCAGGCGCCCCCGGCGAAGTTCGTGTTCGACGACGACGACCGGCGCGGGATGGCGCTGGACTCGATCATCTCGTCGGGCTGCATCATCTCGGGCAGCAAGATCACCGGCAGCGTGCTGTGCCCGAACGTGCGAGTGCATAGCTACTGCTCGATCGAGAAGTCGATCCTGATGCCGGGCGTGCGTGTCGGGCGCCACACGAAGATCAGGAACGCCATCATCGACCGCGACGTGCTCATCCCGCGCGGCGCGGTCATCGGGTTCAATGCGGAGGAAGATCGCCGGCGACACACGGTCAGCGAAGGCGGCGTGGTGGTCGTCACCGTGGACGACGAGCCGCTCATCGGTCCGGCCGCCGAAAAGCCCGCCGGGGCTGTCCAGGTCGATCAGGTCGATCAGGTCTAACGGGTCGATCAGGTCGAACGGGTCGATCGGGTCGATCGGGTCGGGCGGGTCGATCGGGTCGGGCGGGTCACAGCGGTCCCTTCATCTGTAGCGCAGGCCTTGAGGCCTGCTTCTGTTCATCGCTCTCATCACAAAATACACCGCAACTCGGAGGCACTCAGTGAACATCGCGAAAGTACATGGCCGCGAGATTCTCGACTCGCGCGGAAATCCCACGGTGGAAGTGGAAGTGACGCTCGACGGCGGCGCCGTCGGCCGCGCCATGGTGCCCTCGGGCGCGTCGACGGGCGAGCGCGAGGCGCTCGAACTGCGCGACGGCGAGAAGGCCCGCTATCTCGGCAAGGGCGTGACGAAAGCCGTGGCCAACGTCAACGGCGAGCTGGCGAAGGCGGTCGTCGGCAAGGCCGCCGACCAGCGGGCCGTGGACGAGGCGATGATCGCGCTCGACGGGACGCCGACGAAGAGCCGCCTTGGCGCCAACGCGCTGCTCGGCGTCTCGATGGCCCTGGCGCGCGCCGCGGCGGTCGCGGCCAGCAAGCCGCTGTACGTGCATCTCGCGTCGCTGAACCCCGCCTGGGCCTCGGCCTCGACGCACGTGCTGCCGGTGCCGATGATGAACATCCTCAACGGCGGCGCGCACGCAGACAGCAGCGTGGACGTCCAGGAATTCATGGTGATGCCGGCCGGCGCGCCGTCGTTCGCCGAGGCGCTGCGCGCGGGCGCGGAGATCTTCCACGCGCTGCGCGGCATCCTGAAGGCGCAGGGCCTCTCCACCGGCGTCGGCGACGAAGGCGGCTTCGCGCCAAGCCTCAAGGCGAACCGCGACGCGCTCGACGTCGTCATGGACGCCATCGGCAAGGCCGGCTACAAGGCCGGCACGGACGTGTTCATCGCGCTCGACGTCGCGTCGAGCGAACTCTGGAAAGACGGGCAGTACGTCTTCAAGAAGTCCGGTGAGGCCACGCGCACTCCTGACCAGATGGTCGAGATGTACGCCGACTGGGTGACGCACTACCCCATCGTCTCGATCGAGGACGGAACGGCGGAGAACGACTGGGCAGGCTGGAAGAAGCTGACAACGGCGCTTGGCGCAAAGACGCAGCTGGTCGGCGACGATCTGTTCGTGACAAATCCCGAGATCCTGAAGAAGGGCATCGACGAGCACGTCGGCAACGCGATTCTGATCAAGCTGAATCAGATCGGCACCGTCACCGAGACGCTCGACTGCGTGCTGATGGCGCAGAAGGCCGGCTACGGCGTGATCATCTCGCATCGCTCGGGCGAGACCGAAGACACCACCATCGCCGATCTCGCCGTCGCCACCAACGCGGGACAGATCAAGACCGGCTCGGCGAGCCGCACCGACCGCGTCGCGAAGTACAACCAGCTGCTCCGGATCGAGGAGGAGCTGGGCGCCAAGGCGAAGTTCGCGGGCAGGGCAGCGATTCGGGGACTCAAGTAGGTCCATGGGCGTATGGGTCCATGGGTGCATGGGTAAACCCCGTTCCCCCTATGGACCTATGCGCCCATCAACCCATGCAATTTTCATAAGTAGGTCCATGGGCGTATAGGTCCATGGGTCCATGGGTAAACTCAATTCCCCTATGGACCTATGGACCCATCAACCCATGAACCTGTCATAGGCGGATTCACCAAATGCACAGACTCGTATTACTGCGCCACGGAGAGAGCACGTGGAACAAGGAGAACCGCTTCACGGGCTGGACCGACGTCGACCTCTCGGAGACGGGCCTTGCTGAAGCGAAGGCTGCGGGACACCTGCTGAAGGACGGCGGCTACGTCTTCGACGTCGCCTACACGTCCATGCTGACGCGCGCGATCAAGACGCTCTTCTACGCGCTCGACGGCCTGGGGCTGCTCTGGATTCCGGTCCTCAAGGACTGGCGGCTCAACGAGCGGCATTACGGCGCGTTGCAGGGGCTCAACAAGGCCGAGACCGCGCAGAAGCACAGCGAAGAGCAGGTCAAGATCTGGCGGCGAAGCTACGACATCCCGCCGCCGCCGCTGACGCCCGACGACCCGCGCCACCCCTCGCATGACCCGCGGTACGCGGCCATCGATCCGCACAAGCTACCGGCGACCGAGTGCCTCAAAGACACCGTGGCGCGCTTCCTGCCGCTGTGGCACGCGGAGATTGCGCCGGCGATCAAGAAGGGCAAGCGGGTACTCATCGCGGCGCACGGCAACTCGCTCCGGGCGCTGGTGAAGTATCTCGACAACATCTCCGACACCGACATCGTCGAGCTGAACATCCCGACCGGAATCCCGCTCGTCTACGAGCTGGACGACGACTTGAAGCCGATCAAGAGCTTCTACCTGGGGGATCCCGAGGCGGCCAAGAAGGCCGCCGAGAAAGTGGCGGCGCAGGCGGCGGGGAAGAAGTAGTAGGGGTTCATGGGTCCATGGGTTCATGGGTCCATGGGTTCATGGGTCCATGGGTTGGCAGCCGCCCATGCACCTATGGATACGCCCATAGACTCCGCCTATTCTGGCGTCACCAGGAACTGTTCCAGCTTCCCGTCCGGCATCGTGAATGTGGTGACGCGGACGGTCTCCTTCGAGTAAACCGCGCGGAAGCTGCGGAACGTCATCCCGCCACGAAGCGACTGGCCCTCCTGGGTCAGGCTCGTCGGCTCCCCGAGCGGACCGAGGCTCGACTGAAAGTCCTTCAGCGCCTGCGGCGAGAAATAGAAGCTCGCATTGTCGGTCAGCAGGCTCCGGTCGATGGTGCCCTTCTGCAGGCCGGCGAGGATCTGCTTCGCCTGTGCCAGCGGCGCCTGCTCGGACGGCGGCGCGAGCAGCAGCTGCGCGATCTTGGTCGCGGCGATGCCAGACGCGCCGCTCGCGTCGAGGTTCACCAGCACGACGACGGCGATCTTGTCGTCCGGGTAGACGCCGTTGTACGCGGTGAAGCCCGAGACCTCGCCGGTGTGCACGATCAGCCGATGGCCCCCGGCCATCCGCACGCTCACGCCGAGGCCGTAGCTCGTACCCGCGCCGTTGGCGAGGAGCGTCTCGGTCTCGAGCGCGCGATACGACTCGGGCTTCAGCACCGACTGCTGGATCAGCGAGATGTCCCACTTCGCGAGATCCGATGCGGTCATCGCGAGCTCGCCGGCCGCGAAGATCCAGCCGCGGCCTTCCTTCGGCGCCGGCCGCACCGGAGCCGTCGCGACACGCGTGTAGCGAGCCGCGTCGGACGGTCCGAGCGCCGCCTCGTCGATGTTCTGGATGGTCGTCATCCCGAGCTTCGTGAAGATGCGCTGCTGCAGGAAGTCGAAGAGCGGCTGGCCCGAGACCTTCTGCACGACCATGCCGATGATCACGTAGTTGGTGTTGCTGTATTGCCACTGGGTTCCTGGCTCGAAGTCGAGCGGGATCCTGGCCCAGCGGCCGACGATCTCGTCCGGCGTGACGGGCTTCAGCATGCCGGGCATGACGTAGTCCTGCGGCCAGTAATCCTGGTACCCGGAGGTCATCGAGAGCAGCTGTCTCAGCGTGACGTCGCCGCCGCGCGTCAGGCCGGGCACGAACTTCTCGACCTTGTCGTCGAGCGACAGCTTGCCCTCTTCCGCGAGCAACAGGATCGCGGACGCCGCGAACTGTTTGCTGACCGATCCGATGCTGTAGCGCATCGCCGCGGTGGCTGCGGTCTTCGTCTCCACCCTGGCGAGGCCATACGCGTGCGCATAGGCGAGCTGGCCGTCCTTGACGACCGCGATCGAGGCGCTCGGCGCGCCCGTGCTCTTGAGCGCGTCGGTCACAGCGGCGTCGATCTTCGCCGTCAGTTCGGCTGGCAGAGTCGTCTGGGCCGCGGCGGCAGCCGACACGCAGAGCAGGCCGGCGGTGAACAGAAGAAGTCGTCGCATGCGCGCCATGCTACCATCCGGGGCCAATTTCAGACCTCGGTAGTCCGTGTTCGACGCGTTTCTTTCCGCCGCCCGCGACCGATACCTTGCCGATCTCACGCAGCCGGAGCTGACGCGAGCGCTCCGCGCGCTGTCGTCGATCTACGTCGAGCGCCGCTCGAAGCTTGCATCGGGCGACGCGATGGGCACCCGAGGGAAGCGCGCAGCCTTTGCCCTCTTCTACGGGCCGCTCCACTTCCTCACCGTGCGCGAGATCTCGCGCGCGCTGACGGCGGCGCCGGGGGCGTCAACCCAGGTAGTCGATCTCGGGTGCGGCACGGGCGCGGCCGGCGCCGCGTGGGCGCTCGAGACCGGTGCGGGGATCGAGGGCTACGACGTCAATGCGTGGGCAGTGGCCGAAGCGGCGTGGACCTACCGGACGCTCGGCCTGCGGGGAGTGGCGCGGCGCGTGCCGATCGACCGCGTGAAGCTGCACGACACGCGCTCGGATCTGATCGTGGCCTTTGTTCTGAACGAGCTGCCTGGCGACACGCGCGAGCGGATGCGTGGCCGGCTCTTCGAGGCGGCCCGCAACGGCCACCGCCTCGTGATCGTCGAGCCGCTGGCGCGCGCCGCGGCGCCATGGTGGCCAGAGTGGGAACGCCACGCGTTGGTCTGTGGAGGCCGCTCAGACGAGTGGCGTTTCAAAGTCGCGCTGCCCGACTTCCTGCGGACGCTCGACAAAGGCGCCGGGCTCGATCATCGCGAGCTCACCGCGCGAACCCTCGCCATCGGCTTCCAGACATGACAAAAGCCGGAAGAGCGTTGGCTCTCCCGGCCTTGGTATCCTCGGTTCACTTGTTCCGAGCTCGTCGCTGAGCTCGTCACTCGTCGTTCGTCGCTTAGTTGACCTCTTCGGGTGTTTCGTCCGCGGCGATGCGGAGGGAACGCAGGAAGCGTCGGTCGTTGGACGTAACTTCGAACGCTTGCGCGGGCGTCGTCCGCGCGGGCGTGGCTGATTTCTCCTTCGTGGCGGCGGCTTTGTCCCGGCTCACAAATCCGACCACGGCTTCGAGCGTGACCTTCATCTCGTAGCCTGCCGCGCGCGCTCTCTCGCGGCACGCCTCCACCTTCGGGTGCTCGGCCACTGCCGCGGCAATCGCGTCGGCCAGCTCCCGTGCGAAGCGGTTGACGTCGTCCATCCTCTTCCCCCTCCTCACCGCCGCCGGCCGGGATCCGGGGCCTTACCCTGTCAAAACGGCGTGACCCGGGCGAGTCTGCCGCCGACATGGGCGCCATGTGGGTGCCACCTGGCTGGATGTCTTGAAGGTGCGGCCATCTTACGTGCGCCCCTCGGGCTTGTCAACGAACCGCCACATTCCGTGGGGTTTACAACGATCGGCCACCGCAACCGCTCGGGCCACGGTAGTGGTCTCATGGCCCGCGCCCGGGGTCCCGAATCGACGGCCCGCCTCCGCTGCCAGCTAAGATGGGCCCGTGGCGTCCCACCCAGAATCAACACGATCCGCCCGCGCGTTTAACGTGCCCGGCGATCTCGGAGGCTGGTCGGCGGCCGACGCGCTCGGCCAGCCCGGGGCGTTTCCCTTCACGCGCGGCATCCAGCCGTCGATGTATCGCGGGCGCCTGTGGACCATGCGGCAGTACGCCGGGTTCGGGACGGCGGAGGAATCGAACCGGCGGTATCGATATCTGCTCGCGCAGGGCGTCACCGGCCTGAGCATCGCGTTCGATCTCCCCACGCAAATGGGCTACGACTCCGACCACCCGCTCGCCGCGGGCGAAGTCGGACGCGTGGGCGTCGCGATCGATTCGATCGAGGACATGGTGACGCTGCTCGACGGCCTGCCGCTCGGGACGATCACGACGTCGATGACGATCAACTCGACGGCGATTATCCTGCTGGCGCTCTACGCCGCGGTCGCGCGGCGACAGGGCGTGCCGCTCTCGGCGTTGGGCGGCACGGTGCAGAACGACATCCTCAAGGAATACATCGCGCGCGGCACGTACATCTACCCACCCAAGGCGTCGCTCCGCATCGTCACGGACATCTTCGCGTTCGCGACACGCGAGCTGCCGCTATGGAACACAATTTCAATCAGCGGGTACCACATCCGCGAGGCCGGCAGCACCGCGGTCCAGGAGATCGCGTTCACGCTGGCGAACGCGATTGCCTACGTGGAGGCCGCGCTGGCGGCGGGTCTCGACGTGAACGCGCTCGGCGAGCGGCTGTCGTTCTTCTTCAACTGCCACAACGATTTTCTCGAGGAGATTGCGAAGTTCCGGGCCGCGCGTCGCCTGTGGGCGCACATCATGCGCGAGCGGTTCGGCGCGACCTCGCCCCGGGCGCTGCAGCTGCGCTTCCATACGCAGACGGCCGGCAGCACGCTCACGGCGCAGCAGCCGGACAACAACATCGTCCGCGTCGCCATCCAGGCGCTCGCGGCTGTCCTGGGCGGCACGCAGTCGCTGCACTGCAACGGACGCGACGAGG
Source organism: Acidobacteriota bacterium (assembly GCA_046735235.1). Classification (GTDB taxonomy): domain Bacteria; phylum Acidobacteriota; class Vicinamibacteria; order Vicinamibacterales; family JAENWD01; genus JAENWD01. The sequence continues at coordinate 17,737 of JBKPSY010000189.1, forward strand.
CGCTGTCCCTGCCGACCGAGGACGCGGCGCGGATTGCCCTCCGGACGCAACAGATCATCGCCTCCGAGACCGGCGTCGCGAACACGGTTGACCCGCTCGGCGGCGCGTACACCATCGAGACGCTGACCGATCGGCTCGAGGCGGACGCGCGCGCGCTCATCGATCGCATCGAGCACCTGGGTGGGACGCTGGCGGCGATCGAAGCCGGCGTCATCCAGCGCGAGATTCAGGAGTCCGCCTACCGGGCGCAGCAGGCCGTCGACAACGGGGACGCGGTGGTCGTCGGCGTCAACCGTTTCGCCGGGAATGGCGCCACGAGCGCTCCGCAGATCGAGGTGTTCCAGATCGACCCGGAGATCGAGCCCCGCCAGGTGGCGCGCGTGCAGGCCGTCCGCGCGAGCCGGAACGAAGCCGACTGGCGCGCGGCCGTCGCGGCCATCGAGTCCGCAGCTCGCGGCTCTGAGAATCTCGTCCCTCCGATTCTCGCGGCCGTCGAGGCCCATGCCACCGTCGGCGAGGTCGCCGACGCGATGCGGCGCGTCTTCGGCGAGTACCGTCCGTCCGACTGACCGCGCTCGTCGCCGGCCCTGAAAGTTTATGGCGGGGCTTCAGCCCCGGCGCGTTCTGCATTCTCGGCGGCACTGTGGCATTCTCTGGGTCTCTGTGGGCCAGCCCCTGCTCGAAGTCGCGCAGCTCTCGGTCGGGTTCGGCGGCGACGCCGTTGTCCACGACGTCAGCTTTGAGGTTGGCGACGGCGAGTGCCTTGCGCTCGTTGGCGAGAGCGGCAGCGGCAAGTCGGTGACTGCGTACTCGATCCTGCGCGCGGTGCCGCCGCCTGGACGGATTCTGGGCGGCGTCATCCGGTTCCGTGGACGCGACCTTCGGACGCTCGACGAGCCGGCGATGCGGGCGATCCGCGGCGCGGATATCGCCCTCATCCCGCAGGAACCTTCGAGCGCACTCACGCCGGTGCTGACCATCGGCGACCAGATTGCCGAAACCCTTGTCGCCCACGGCAGGGCGGACTGGGCGACCGGGTCCGCGCGCGCGGTAGAGCTCCTCGCCGCCGTGAAGCTGGCCCAGGCGGCCTCCCGCGCTCGCGACTACCCGCATCAACTCTCGGGCGGCCAGCTCCAGCGGGTGCTGATCGCGATGGCGCTCTCGTGCGGCCCGTCGCTCGTCATCGCGGACGAACCGACGACCGCTCTCGACGTGCGCGTCCAGGCGGAGATCCTGGATCTGCTTCGAGAGACCCGGGCGAGACGCGACCTGTCGCTGCTGCTGATCACGCACGATCTCGGCGTCGTTGCGTCGATGGCCGATCGCGTCGCCGTGATGCGCGCCGGCCGCATCGTCGAACAGGGCGCGGTGGCAGATATCTTTCGGGCGCCGCAACACCCCTACACGCAGCGGCTGCTTGCGTCAGCGCAGCGGCCCGGCGGATCGTCCCGGAGCGCGAGCTGATGCCGCTGCTGGAGGTGTCGCACCTGACGAAGCGCTTCAACCACCGCCGCAGGTGGTTCGAGGCGGCGCAGGTCACCACCGCCGTGGACGACGTGTCGTTTTCGATCGACGCCGGGGAGACGTTCGGCCTCGTCGGTGAGTCGGGCAGCGGCAAGACGACGATAGGACGGTGCATCCTGCGGCTCGTCGAGCCGACGTCCGGCCAGATCAGGTTCGAGGGAGAGGACGTCCTCGCGTTCGATCCGGCTCGGCTGCGCGCCGCGCGGCGCCGGATGCAGATCGTCTTCCAGGATCCCTACGGCTCGCTGAATCCGCGTCTTCTCGTCGGCACGATCATCGAAGAACCGCTCGTGATCCATCGCGTAGGAACGAACTCCGAACGCGAGGCCCGCGTCGACGAGCTGCTGACGCTCGTCGGGCTCGAGCCGGCGATGCGCCACCGATACCCACGCGAGTTCAGCGGAGGCCAGCGGCAGCGGATTGGCCTTGCGCGCGCGCTGGCGCTGAACCCGTCGCTTCTGATCGCCGACGAGCCCGTCTCGTCGCTGGACGTGACGGTGCAGACGCAGATAGTGGAACTGCTGATGGATCTGCAACAGCGGCTGGAGCTGACGTATCTCTTCATCGCGCACGACCTGCGGCTCGTCGAAAACATCTGCAGCCGCGTCGCGGTGATGTACCGCGGGCGTATCGTCGAGATGGGCGCCGTGTCGTCGCTCTTCGCCTCGCCGCGGCACGCGTATACCCAGGCGCTGCTTTCAGCTGTCCCGGTACCGGACCCGTCCGTGCGGCCTCGCCGAATCCAGTTCGATGAGTCGCGCGTTGACGTCAAAGCCCCGTTGAGGGAAGTCGCCCCCGGCCACTGGGCTGCCCTGAAGTCTCACGCCACGATACCTCGCGCACGTCGCGGATGACGAACGCCCACGTCGCGGCGCCGATCAGCGTGATACCCGCTGCCACGGCGAACGCCGCGAAGTACTGCCCCGTGCGGTCGACGACGACACCGACCATGACCGGCGCGATCATGCCGGCAAGATTGCC
>JBKPSY010000190.1:0-12795 GCA_046735235.1 Acidobacteriota bacterium
CCCGGCTGAAGCCGGGCCCTACGTACGGCCACGTCCACAGATCCCGATCGTAGGTAGGGCCCGGCTTCAGCCGGGCCGATCATCAATGCGCGGCGGCGGCGGCGCCGCCGCGGCCGCCTCTGCCCTTCGGGCGCTTCATCAGCAGGACGAGCGGCACCATCGCCAGGAAGACGATCGCCAGAAGCTGGAAGATCGAGACAAACGCCACCATCGTCGCCTGGCGCTGCACCATCCCGAACATTGCCGCCTCGGCGCGGTGAGCGGCCGTCACGGCATCGGCGCCGGCGGCGATGAACGCGGCTTTCATCTGCGTCATCATCGCCTGCGTCTCGCTGCCGTACCCGGTCACGTGCGCGCCGATGATCGACGTGTACGCTTGCGACCGGCGTGCCAGCAGCGTGCCCGTTGCGGCAATCCCGATGCTGCCGCCGATGTTCCGCATCAGGTTGAAGAGGCTGGTCGCGTTGCCCATCCGCTCCGGCTTGATCGAGTCCATCGTGACCGTCGTCAGCGGCACGAAGAGCAGCGCCATCGCCGTGCCCTGGATGAACTGGGGCCAGAAGACGTCCCAGTAGCCGGCCTGCAGATTCAGGTGGCCGAGCCACCACATCGTGATGCCGCCGATCGCGAGCCCCATGGCGAGCAGCTTCCGCGGGTCGAATCGCCCCGTGAGGATCCCGACGACCGGCATCATGAGGAACGACCCCATGCCTCGAGGCGCCATCGCGATGCCGGCCTGCATGGGCGGATATCCCAGCACCGTCTGCAGCATCACCGGCAGCAGGACCAGACTGCCATAGAGCACGAATCCGACGACCGTCATCAACAACACGCCGACGGCATAGCTCCGTTCGCGGAAGACGTGCAGCTCGACGACCGGGTCGTCCGTGTTCCACTCGTGGATGACGAGCCAGACGATCGCGACGACTGCGACGACGGCGAGGAACAGAATCAGCCGCGAGGAGAACCAGTCATCCTCCTGTCCCTTGTCGAGCACGAACTGCAGCGCGCCGATGCCGACGGCGAGCAGCCCGATGCCCCAGTAGTCGATGCCGCGGCCTTCGCGGTGCTTGATGTAAGGTGGGTCGAACAGGAACGCGCGCACCATCAGCAACGAGACGATGCCGACCGGGAGGTTGATGTAAAAGACCCAGCGCCAGCTGTAGCTCTCGGTCAGCCATCCGCCGAGCACGGGCCCGATGATCGGCGCGACGACGATGCCGAGCGCCCAGAACGCCATCGCCTTGCCGCGCTCGTGCGGCTGGAAGGATTCGAGCAGTACCGCCTGCGACAACGGCTGCAGGGCGCCGCCGGTCGTGCCCTGGATGATGCGGAACAGGACGAGCGCGCCGAGGTTTGGCGCCAGACCGCAGAGCAGCGAGGCCAGGGTGAAACCCGTGATCGACGCCATCAGGAGGCGCTTTCGGCCGAACACGCCGGCGAGCCATCCCGTCATCGGCAGGATGATGGCGTTGGCGACCAGATAGCTCGTGAGCGCCCAGGTGGCTTCGTCCACGGTCGCCGAGAGGTTGCCGGCGATGTGCGGCAGCGACACGTTCACGACGGTGGTGTCGAGCACTTCCATGAACGTGGCGAACATCACCGAGAGCGCGATGATCCAGGGATTGACGTGCCGGTGTTCAGACATATGAAAACGAGAGTGCCGTAGGCAGGCCGCGCCTTCAGGAGCGCCACCCTCAATTGTACGGCACGCCGTTATACTCGACGGTGGCATGACCGACCGTCGGCGCCCCGGACTCGAATGGCAGGTCGTCGACGCTGACGCCGGCATGCGCCTCGACGCGTTCCTGGCGGTCGAGGGACGCGCCGGATCTCGCGGTCGCGCCACGCGCGCCATCACACGCGGTCAGGTTTTTCTCAACGACCGCGAAGTGACAACGGCCGACGCCGGTCAGCGGCTCTCGTCGCGCGATTCGGTCCGTCTTTGGCTCGATCGCCCGGGGTCCGCGACGAGGCGGTCGAGTGCGCGGTCAGTGGGCCCGCTCGAGATCCTCTACGAGGACGCGGCGCTACTGGTCATCAACAAGCCTGCCGGTCTGCTGTCCGTGCCGCTGCCGCGCAAGGCGGAAGAGCCGGCGGTCACGGACTATCTCGAGCACCATCTCCGAAGCCGCGGGAAACAGCAACCGCAGGTGGTCCATCGGATCGACCGCGACACCTCGGGGCTGCTCGTCGTCGCGCGGACGGGCCCCGCGGCGGGGGCGCTGAAGGCGCAATTCGAAGCCCGCGAGGCCGAGCGCGTCTACCAGGCGGTCGTGTATGGACATCCGGAGCCGGCGTCCGGCACGTGGCGCGATCGGATCGCGTGGGACGACCGCATCATGCTGCAGAAGGCCGTGTCCGCCGGCGATCGGCGCGGGAGCGATGCGATGAGCCGCTACACCGTCGTCGAGGAGTTCGAGGACAGCGCGCTTCTCGAAGTGCGGCTCGTCAGCGGGAAACGCAATCAGATCCGCCTTCAGGCGCAACTGCGCGGCCATCCGCTCGTCGGCGAGCAGCGCTACACGGTCGAGGCCGACGGGCGCGACGAGATCCCGTTCAAGCGCCAGGCGCTGCATGCGTGGAAACTCGGGTTCCGTCACCCGACGGACGGCCGCGCGCTGACGTTCGAGGCGCCGCTTCCAATCGACATGGCGAAGCTCATTCGCCGGCTGCGGCACCGCGCCGCAAGCCGAATGTAGCGCAGGCCTCCAGGCCTGCAATCGCGTCGTGGGACAGACCTGAAGGTCTGCGCTACAGGGCCTCGTGGGGCGGGCCTTCAGCTCTGCACTCTCACGGCTTCGCGTACGGCGCTTTGCCAATCGGCGCCACCGTCCAGCGCCCCGGCTCCATCGTCATACCCTCGACCAGCTCCGAGCCGAGCCGGATCGGATCCTCGCCCGTCGCGCCGTCCTGGTGCAGCCGGTACAGCGTGTTCTCGTCGACCACGAACCACTCTGGAAATTCGTTCAGGCGGACGTAGTTCTTGTCGAGGTTCATCGCGCGCGAATGACGCGCATAGTCGAACTGCATGCGAGTGGGTGAGGGCAGTGTCAGATCCAGCAGTACCTGCTCGCCGTCGCGGACAGCCCCGACCGCCATCCCCGGCCGCCAGTGCTCCGGCCGCACGCCCTGGCTTTGCATGTACGCGTAGAGCAGCGCGGTCCGATTGAAGTTGCCTTCGCCATACCAGTACTCGATGTGCCCGTCGGGCCGCTGCATGCCGAGCATCACCTCCATCTCGGACTCGATCCAGTCGAACGCTTCCGGCACGGGCTCGCGGTTCACGAGGTAGATGGCGCTTTCGATCGTGTCCGCATATCCATCGAACGACCCGAGGGGCAGCTCGGCGTCCTTGCGCGGCTCCCAGACGTGCTTCCGATACTTCGGCAGGTTGCGCAGCACGCGAAGCACGGCATCGCGATACTTCGTCTCGCCCGTGATCTGGTAGTAGGTGTAAACCGCGCCGTAGATGTAGCCCCAATTGTCGGAGAGCGTCTCGCGAAACGGCTTCAGCGTGTCGGTGGCCACTTCGTCGTAGAGCAGCCCGTCCGGGCTCGCCGACTCCAGGATCCGATCCAGCATCGTCTCGATCGCCGGCTGCCACGTCGCGGCGCGCGGCGAATGCCAGTAGGTTTCGTTGGCGAACTGCAGCACGAGCCCGACGACAAGCTCGTTGCCGTGATCCCGGAGCCGGAGGTGCTGATCGCCGGTGTGCGCGGTGAAGTCCCACTTGCCGCTCGGCACGCCGTGGCTGCCGGGAATGACCTCGTCCAGGTACGCGTCGGCGATGCGCCGCGCCCACTCGACGAAGCGCGGGTCGCCGGTCATCGGCCCGAGTCGCGCGAGCACCTGCAAGTAGTCGCCGTTCAACTCGGCGTCAGAGGCGGGGAGCCTGCCATAGCGCGACTCGACGGGCGCGCGGTTCATCGCGTCGGCGACCATGTCGAGCATGCGCGCGTAGTACGGCGTGCGTCCGAGATACTCGGTGACGCTTAGGAGGCCGTCCTTGGCGTACTCGCCGGCGCCGAAGAGGCTTGGCGGCCCGAGCGTGCCTGCACTCATGTCGAGGTTCGCGGGGATCGATTCCTGGACCGTCGTGTAGCGGATCTCGTTCCGCAGCATCTCCATCATGCGGCCGTGATAGAGGCCGGGGTCGGTGAGATGCGCGGTGAGGATCAGATACGGATAGAGGTCCGCACCTGAGTTGTGCGGGGTGTACCAGCGGATAGGCTCACCCGGCTTCAAGCCGTTGCCGGGACCGGGCAGGCGATCGGGCAGCAGGAGCGTCTTCGGATCGGCCGCTTCGAGCCACACGCGCATCAGTCGATCGCACGCGGCAACCGCCGTTTCGAAACGTCGGCCGTTCTCGTGAGCGCGGGCGAAGGGTGGGGCGGCGGGGGCCGAGGGAGGCGAGGGGGGCGAAGAGGGCGAAGGGGCGGCTGCGCTCCACAGCGCGATCAGGAAAAGGCCTACCAGTCGGGCCGACATCCGCGCATGTTACCCTGACGTTGTATGCAGCCGCCCGCCTGGCTGACGCGCATCAACCGCCCGCTGAGCCGGCGCAATCGCGCCGGCGCGATCGTCGCGATGTTGACGTGTCCGTGTCACGTGGGCGTGGCGACGATCCTCCTGAGCGGCACGGCCATCGGTGGGTGGCTCGCGGCCGAGCGCGCGTGGATGTACGCGCTCTTCACGGCGCTCTTCGCCGTTGGCCTCGCGATCTTCTTCCGCCCCGACCGCGAGGCCTGCCCGTTGCCTTCCACGAACCGACGATAGCGAGTCACATCGGTTCGTCGGCGCTCGGTCCGTAGATCTGCGGCACGGTCGATCCCATCGGCCGCAAATACGTCGACAGCTGGCCGCGGTGGTGCACCTGATCGAAGAACGTGCCCCAGCAGTTCTGTAGGCCGGTGACCTTCATCACTTCCTGGCCCTGAAAGAGAAACGGCACTGTCTTTTCCCAGGTGGCCGAGGGGATGGCCTTCATCCGCTTCGTGAGGTCGTCGTGATGCGCATCGTAGGTCGCGAGAATCTCTTCGACCGTCGCAGGCGCGGGCTTGTCGACCCAGTCGAACTTCCCCTTCTCGAGGCCGTCAATCAGGAACAGCTCTTCGAGCACGATCAGCCACGCGAGCTCGCGCGCGTTTCGCGACTTCGGATCAGGCTTGTAGTCTGAAGTCGCCTGCGGGATGCGCGAGAGGACCTTGCGGGTGGCAGGGGCTTCCTTTTCCCAGAACGACAGAAACAGCGCCTTTTCGTCCATGGCGACCTCCTCCCTCGAGTGAAAGAACCGTGTAGCGACGGGAGCGGCAGGATAGGCGAACAAAAAGCAAAAGTCAACCAGGCTCTGAAATCCAAGCTCAAGTAGGCGCCACTTGGCACCGGTGTTGACTCTGTTCCCCCTTGCAGTGACCGAGAGCCCGCCATCCAATCCGCCTCGTGAGCCGCCACCTGTCGGCTTATTGCCAGTCGAACCCGCACTCCCCGATACAGAAGAAGCGAAGCGCTTGTACCTTTCGGCCGAAGCTGTACGACAGGAGGTCAAGACGCTTTCGGAGGAACTTACACAGGTAGTGGAATCAATCGATGCACCGCTAAAGCCGGAAAACGAGAGTTAGCTACTAGCCCTTCTTGGCGTGCCTGGCCATCCTGCCTTCAGCAAGACAGGACAGGCGCGACCTTGAGTTCAGTCGGCGCGTCATGCCCAGCAGCTGACGTCCTCTGTAGTCCGAGTAGAATCCGCGCCTGGTGTGGACGCAGACGTTCGATCCGCTCGGCCATCCGCTCGCGTCCGCTGCGGTCGCCGCGATTCCGATTCTTGCGCTGTTGTGGGCACTGGTCATCGCGCGATGGTCGGGGGTGCGCGCCGGCGTGCTGACGCTGGGACTCGCGTTCGTGATTGCGGTCGGCGTCTTCCGCATGCCGTTGACGCTCGCCGCCATGGCGTCGATCCACGGCGCGTGCTACGGCGTCTTCCCGATTAGCTGGATCGTCTTCGGCGCGCTGACCCTCTACCAGGTCACCGTCCGCACCGGCCGCTTCGACGTGCTCAAGCACTCGATCGCCGCGCTCACCGACGATCGCCGGCTGCAGGCGCTGCTCATCGCGTTCAGCTTCGGTGCCTTCCTCGAGGGCTGCGCGGGCTTCGGCGCGCCAGTGGCCATCGCCGCGAGCATGCTGGTCGGCCTCGGTTTCGACGCGCGCTACGCCGCGGGCCTCTGCCTCATCGCGAACACCGCGCCGGTCGCGTTCGGGAGCATCGGCATTCCGCTCGTGACCGCCAGCCAGGTCACCGGCCTCGACCTGCACGCGCTCTCGCAGATGGTCGGGCGTCAACTCCCGATGCTGTCGCTCGCGCTGCCGTTCTATCTGATTGTGCTGATGTCGGGATGGCGTGGGCTGGCAGAGGTCTGGCCCGCCGCCCTCGTCTCCGGCATCGCGTTCGCCGTCACGCAGTTCCTCGTCTCGAACTACCTGGGGCCGGCGCTCCCCGACGTCCTCTCGGCCGTCGTGTCAATCCTCGCGCTGATGGCGCTACTCTCGATTTGGAAGCCCGCGCGAACATTTCGATTCGCACACGAACCGGACGGCGTTGCGCGCGCCGTCTCTCCGCCGGCGCACCTGGCGATTGCCGCCTGGATTCCGTTCGCGCTGCTGACGCTGCTCGTGAGCACGTGGGGCCTGATCCAGCCGGTCCTCGATCGCGCCACGTTCGTGATCGCGGTGCCGCTGCTGGACCACGCCGTCCTCAACCCCGACACCGGGAAGGCGATCGCGGCAACCTACCGCGTGAACTGGCTCGGCGCCGCGGGCACGGCGGTTCTGATCTCGGCGGCGCTGTCGGCGCTCGCGCTCAGATTGAGCGCCCGAGGGTTCGGCGCCGTATGCGCCGACACGACACGGCAGCTCACGCGATCGGTCGCCACGATTGCGCTGTTCCTGGCCTTTGCGTTTCTCGGCACCGCGTCGGGCATGACGACGGCGCTCGGCCGTGCGCTGGCGGGCACCGGCGCCTTCTTCCCGTTCTTCGCGCCAATCGTCGGGTGGATTGGCGTGTTCATCACCGGGTCCGACACGTCGGCCAACGCCCTCTTCGGACGCCTGCAACAGGTGTCAGCCGATCAGCTGGGCGTGAGTCCGGTGCTCGCCGTCGCGGCCAACTCGTCCGGCGGGGTCACGGCGAAGATGATCTCGCCACAGTCGATTGCCGTGGCGTGCGCGGCAACCGGGCTTGTCGGGCGCGAACCCGATCTGCTGCGTTTCACGCTGCCGCACTCCGTCGGGCTGGTCATGTTGATGGGCGTGCTCACGTGGCTGCAGGCCACCGTGTTCTCGTGGATGGTGCCCGCGGCGATTGCGTCGGCGGGAAGCGCGGCGGCGATGCCTGGGTTGAATGCTGGAGCGATCCTCGCGGGCGCCGCGGTGGTCGCGGTCGCGCTGATGCTGGCTGCGCGGCGATTCGCGCGGTAGTTGCATAGCAGGACGGCAGGCCTGAAGGCCTGCGCTGCAGGTGCGTCCTACAGTTGTCTTCCAAGCGCGGCGCGGATGGCGGCGTGCTCAGTGGCGACCCTGGGGACTTCGTCCAGAAACAGGCGATACCTTCCCGCAGGGCTCTCGTCGGCGGCCGCCGCTGGCGTGGTCAGGGCGTTCGCCTCGGTCCAGAAGGCGTCCGCCTCGGCCGGCAACGCGTCGTCGGTTGCGAGCCACTCGTCGATGCGGACGATCAGGCCGGAGTAGGGGCGGAGCCAGGCGAAGTGTTCGTTGCCGAGCACGAGCTGCAGCATTTCGCCGGGTGAACGCACCGGCCCGTAGGCCTTCTCGTACTTCGCGCGCTCGGCGTCGAGCAGTGCCTTGTGGAGCGTCAGCAGGTGGTCACGCACCGTGCGGAGCTGGGTCGGGGTCGGCATCCTCTGATGATACCGGCGCCGCGCGAAACGCGACACGGTCCGCGAGGCTGAAGTTCAAGACGCCGGCCACGACGATCACGATGAGGTTGGACGGGACTGCCGGCAGCCCGAGCCTGCCCGCGACGAGCGGCATGAGCGCGAGGTTGCTCATCAGGGAGACCAGCCCGTTGGCCATGAAGAAGCGGGCGAAGGCGATCGCGGGCGGCACGCGCGGCGTCCGGTCGGCCCAGGTCCACAGCCAGTGCCAGCCGAAGTTGTGTACGACCGTCATCACGATCGCCGCGGAGCTGGCCGCGAGGTAGCCGACGCCAAGGTTTGTCAGGACCCAGAGGATTGCCAGCTGGAACACGATGCCGACGAGGCCAATGAGATTGAACCGGAGAAAACGCTGCACATTCTGAAATGCGCAGCCGCGACCCAAACCGGCTCACGGCCGCCCGGGCTGGTCCGATCCAAAGGCCGCGCGTTCGGTCGCGGGCTCGATGAAGGCCGACGCGAGGGAGATCAGCACCGCCGCGCCCACGAGCACCAGCGCCAGCGGTCGCGCCACGCCGAGTAACGCCAGCCCGGACATGGCAAAGGCGGCCACGTACAGGACGTCGGCGGCACGCTTCCAGCCAATCGCCTGCCGTCGCTGGGCCGCCCATTGCTGCGGGTACGATCGGGTCACGAACCACAGGTGGAGCCGCAGCGTGATAGTCACGATCGCGGCGACGAGCGCGATCACGAAGAGCGCGATGCCGGTTGAGCCGCCGATGCGCTCGTCGGCGAACCAGAGCGGGAAGAGGAGGCACGCGTAGAACGTGCAGGCGAGGCCCTGGTGAAAGCGCCACCACCAGAGGGCGTGATCCCCCCGGCGCGGCGTGCCGAGCTCGGCGGCTTCGATGGCGGCGACCAGATCGGCGGTCGAAGCGAAGCGCTGCGAGGGGTCCTTCTGCAGGCAGCGCTCGACGACCGAGGCCAGCGCCGTCACGCCGGTCGCATAAGCGAAGCCGGCGGGGATGCGCTCCAGAATCGAGGGCGGCCTCAGTTCCAGGATCCGTGCGATCGACGCGGCGGCGTCGGGACCCGCAAACGGGTTCGTTCCGGTCAGCAGCTCGTAAAGCAGCACGCCGAAGGAGAACTGATCCACCGAGAAACGAACCTCGTTGTTACGCACCTGCTCTGGCGCCATGTAGGCGGGCGTGCCGAAGATCCGGCCTTCGGTCGTCGCCGTCAGCGCGCCGGTGGAGGCCGTGAGCGCTCGCGCGAGACCGAAATCGAGGATCTTGATCGTGCCCATCTCGGTGCGCATCACGTTCTCGGGCTTCAGGTCGCGGTGCACGACCCCGCGGCGATGCGCTGCCGCCAACGCGCGCGCGATCCCCGCGCCCGTCGCCATCGCATCAGCCGGCGACATCGGTCCTCCCGACAACTCGTCGCGCAGCGTGTGGCCGACGACGTGCTCGGATGCGATGAAGAGGCGTCCGTCGATTTCCTCGAGCGCATACACGGTGGCGATGCCCGGATCCGTCAGGCCAGCGGCCGCCCGGGCTTCGTGGGAGAGCCGCTCGCGACGTCGCGGATCGTCGGAGAACTCCGACGGCAGGGACTTCAGCGCGACGGTGCGCCCGAGCTTCGTGTCGCGGGCGAGATAGACGATGCCCATGCCGCCTCGGCCGAGGACGCGCTCGATCTGGTAGTGGCCAAGGCGCTGGCCGACGAGCGGGTCGGCATCGCGGTCCAGCAGGCCGCTGTCTGCGGCACGGCCCTCGAGAAACGTGCCGGTGCGTTCGTGCGAGGCCAGCAGCGACAGGACCTGGCGCTGCACGTCCGGCCGGGTGGCTGCGTACTTGTCGAGGAACGCGCGGCGCTCCGCTGGCGGCAGATCGAGCGCCTGGTGAAACAGCTCGTTGACCTCCGTCCACACCGCCGAGGGCTGCGGCTGGTCGGTCACGCGTGCTCCGCGCCTTCGAGCTCGCGCAGCAGCCACGCGCGCGCGAACGTCCAGTGCCGCTTCACCGTCGCCTCGGAGATGCCGAGCGCCTCGGCGGTCTCCGGCACGGACATCCCGCCGAAGTAGCGCAGCTCGACGATGCGGGCCTGCTGCGCGTCGATGGCGGCGAGTCCATCGAGCGCGCGATCGAGGGCGACCAGGTCCAGGTCGTGGACCGGCGATTCCGGCGCGAACAGCGAGTCGTCGAGGGTGACGCGCACCTGGTCGCCGCCGCGTTTGTCCGCGCGACGCGCACGCGCGCGCTCGACGAGCAGTCGTCGCATGGAGATGGCCGCAATCGCGACGAAGTGCGTGCGGTCCTTCCACACGGGATTCGCCGTCTTCGACAGGCGCAGGTAGGCCTCGTGCACGAGATCGGTCGCCTGCACGCTGGCGTTGCGGTCGCGACGGACGTAGCGGCCGGCCAGCCGTCTCAGCTCCGCGTACGTGTCTTCGACGAGCGGATCGACGGGCAGCCCTCGCATCCACGGGAATTATCTCTGTGGGCACGAGCGCCCGCAAGCCAGCGGCCGTTGGCAGTAGGCCGGGGCTTCAGCCCCGGCGAGACATCACGTTCGAGGGCGGGGCTGAAGCCCCGCCCTACTGTTCAGCGCGCAGGGCCGTGGTTGGATCGAGCCGTGCCATGCGCGCCGCGGGCCACCAGGCTGCCGCGCCAGCGGCCAGCGCCAGCGCACTAGTGGTCACGGCCAGCACCAGCGGGTCGCCCGGCTCGACGCCAACCAGCAGCGACGACATGAGCCGCGCGACGGCGACCGCCGCGATCAGCCCGGCGCCGAGCCCGGCGAGCACCGGTCGGGCGGCGTCCCGCATGGCGAGCCGCGGCAACGTGCCCGGTGCGGCGCCGAGCGCAAGCCTGACGCCGAACTCACGTACGCGCTCGGAGACGGAGTGGCTGACGATGCCGTGGATGCCGAGCACTGCGAGGACGAACGCGATCGCGGCAAACGCCGCGACGAGATCGGAGGCCAGCCGCTCGCGCCAGAGCTCGCGGTCGAGCACCTCGACGAGCGTCGTCTGGTCGAAGATGGCCGCCGCCGGGTTCGCGGCGCGAACGGCTTCACGCGCGATCGCGAGCAGCGCCGCACTGCCGGTGGCGCCGCGCACCACCAGCGTCATCGATGCGCGTCCCGGGTCGTCGCCCATGCGCTGATCGAGCGGGATGTAGATCTCGTCCGACGGCGGCTCGGTGAGGCCGTGCTGGTGCGCGTCGGCCACGACGCCGACGATCGTGCGGGGGAGATCGCCGTCGTGCGCGGTAGCGAACGTCACGCGGTGACCGACGGCATCGCCATGGGGCCACCAACGGCGCGCGAACGTCTCGTTGACGACGGCCACTGGAATGCCGGTGTTCGTGTCGCCCGACGTCAGATCGCGTCCGGCGAGCCGGGGCTGCGCCATGGCGCGGAAGTAGCCTGGCGAGACGACACGATAGACCGCGTGCGGCTCTTCGCCGGGCAACGGCGGCGGGACGCCGTCGATCGCATAGCCGAAGGACCAGGTGTCGCCGGCGAGCGGCAGGTGGTTGATCGCGCCGGCGGCGGCCACGCCCGGCTGTGCCGCGATGTGGTCGATGACCTGATCGAAGAACCGTGCCTGCGCATCCGGCTCGGTGACGCCGCTGCCCTTCAGCGAGACGCCGAGTGAGACCACACCGACCGGTGAGAAGCCGGGGTTGACCGCGCGGAGCACCAGAAGCGTGCGGCCAAGCAGCGCGGCAGAGACGAGCAGCACCATCGCCAGCGCCACTTCGGCGCCGACAAGCGTCGATCGCGTCAGACGGCTGACGCGAGACGCGGACAGCGCGCGGTCGCCGCGCACGGCATCCGCGAGCGCGCGATCCCCCAGCTGCCAGAGCGGCACGATCGTCGCAGCCACGCTCGACAGCAGCGCTGCCGCGACGCCGAAGGCGATCAGGCCGGGGGTGAGGCCCAGCGTCGCATGCGGCGGCAGGGCAGTCGGCGGCAGGAACCGGGTCAGACCCTTGAGGCTGATCCACGCAAGCGCGAGTCCGCCCGCCGCGCCGAGCGCGCCGACGAGCAGGCCCTCTGCGACGAGCAGCCAAGCCAGCCTGGCGCGTCCGGCGCCGAGCGCCGCGCGTACGGCAAGCTCGCGTCCACGCGCAAGCACCCGCGCCAGCGTGAGCGACGCCACGTTGGCACAGGCGATCAGCAGCACGGCGAGCGACAGACCGAAGATGGCCAGTACAAGGGGGCGGGCCGGCCCCGATGCCTTCTCGGCCAACGGCACGGCGCCCGTGGTCAGGCCGCGATCGGTCGCCGGATAGGCGGCCACGAGGCGCGACGTCAGCGTCCGCAGCTCGGCGCGCGCCTGGTCGAGCGTCACGCCGTCCTTGAGCCGTGCAAAGAGCCGAAGCGATCGGCCGCCACGATCGGTACGCCGCGAGTCGAGAACGAGCGGCACCCACAGCTCCGCCTCGGTCTGCCAGAAGGGCGCGAAGCGAAACGACTGGCTCATCACTCCGACGATGGTGAACGCCTCCCCGTTCAGCCGAATCTGCCGGCCGACGATATCAGGGGCGGCGCCGAAGCGGCGGACCCAGAGCGATTCGCTGATGACGACGACGTGACCGTGTCCCGGCGCGAAATCGGCCTCGTCGATCGTGCGGCCTTGGGCCGCTGGCACACCGAGCACGGCGAAAAGGGTGCCCGACACCTGCAGCGCGGGCATGCGCTCCGCGCGGCCGTCCGCGTCGAGGTTCGCATCCCACGCTTGCGCCGCTGCGATGTCGGTGAAGCTCCGCGCCTCGCGTCGCAGGTCGAGATAGTCCGCCGGAGAGGCCGGGGCAGACACGCTGTCACCGTGCAGGACCGTCACGAGGCGATCGGGATCCTGATACGGCAGAGGTCTGATGAGGACGGCCCAGAGTAC
>JBKPSY010000191.1:0-7222 GCA_046735235.1 Acidobacteriota bacterium
CGATAGGTCCATAGGTGCATGGGTGCATGGATGCATGGGATAACGCCGAACCTACCCCATGGACCCATGGACCTATGGACCTATGGGCCCATGGGCCCGGCTAGTCCGAGATCGCGAGCTCCCCGGGGACGATCGGCCGCGTGCGCGGCAGTCGGCCGCGCCGCGCGAGGTTGCCGATCCACACGAGCACCCCCACGAAGATCGCCAGCTTCAGCGCATCGAAGGTGCGGGAGCGCGGCAGCACGGTCCACAGCAGCCACAGCACGGGTTGCGCGACGCAGACCGCCCACACCGAGCCGTAGAAGTACCGGCGCTCGTGGCCTTCGTTCTTGGTGGACGGCTTCACCCGCGGGAGCTGTCCGAGAGCGCCCAGAATCCAGATCGTCCCGGCGACAGGGAAATACGCGACGTCGTAGATCTGCCGCAGGTGCCACCTGCCGGTGACCACGGCGTCAACGAGCCCGGCGATGTTCAGCACGGCAAACGTGACGACCGCGCTCCATGCGAACGTGTAGCAGACGCGCCGATAGAGCGGGTTCGGCCGGTCCTCGGTGAAGCGGATGATGTAGGGCGCCGGCTCGACGCCTGGCAGCTGGCCGAAGTAGCCCGCGACGCCCGTGGCCACCAGGACGACGCCAAGCCATGCGGCCATCCGCCAGTCGAACCCGTGTGCGAACAGATCGAAGGTGAGGGGGCCCGGCGCGATGAAGAACGACCAGATCCAGATCGGCCAATGATTCAGCCGGTAGCTCGCCTTGTTCGTCGTGCGGAACTTGCGCTCGGTGTCGAGCTCGACGCGCTCCGCGTGGCCCAGCTGAATCGCGTGCGACGGCGGCATCAGATCGCCGAGCACTTCCTTGAGCGCGTCCTGATCCTTCCGGCGATCGGACGGCGTTTCCAACGTATCGTGCATGCGTGAAAAGGTGTCCTACTTCTGCTGCCTGGCCAGCGCGGCAATGGCCGGCGGCAAGTCGAAGGCCTTCGGATCGACCGGGTCGAACGTGATGCTCGAGATCGTCATCTCCGACTCGAGGCCCATCATCTGCTGACGCGTCACGGTCGGCGTCAGCACCCCGCCGAAGTTCTTGTAGTCGCTGACGACCTGGACGACGGGAATCGCGCCCATCTGCGACGTCGCATTCATCTTCATGCCGGCCAGCAGGCCCGTCTTCACGTTGAAGAACTCGGTGTACTCGAAGCCTGTCGTCCGGACCAGCTTCACCTCGTAGCACTCGGCGCCTTCGAACACGTTCTGGCCCACCACCGTGACGGAGGAGAAGGACTTCGGATCGTGCAGGTCGTCGTAGAAATCGGCCGAGTGCTTCAGCTCGTCGAGCTCCTTGCCTTCGAGCAGCCGCGGACCGACGGCGGGATCCAGCGACCAACCGACGCGGCCGTCGTACCCGCGCTCGAGGTCGCCGACGCCCGGCAGCGAGATTGTCAGGTGCAGGCGATCCGGCGCGGCAGCCGTGATCTTCAGGTTGCCCTTCATGTTCTGCGCAAGGATTTCGAACGACCCGGCGATGACGCGCGAGGTGTGCTTCTTGATGGCAGCCTCGCCGCCGATCGCCACCCGGTACCGCTTCAGGATCTCTTCGGCGGCAGGCAGCGGCGCCGCGGGTTGCGCAGCCGGCTTCGCGGCCGTCGCAGCCGCCTGCGCGCGCAGGCCCGAGGGCAGGGCCGCGGCAACCGCCGTCAACGCCACAGCGACGAACAAACGAACACGCACGGACTTGGTCATCGGGACTCCGGTTGGCTGGCAATCCAGTCCAGGGCCGCATCGAGGACAGGGTCGTGTCCCGCGACGAGCTCCGCCCGCGTGGGGGCGACGACCGTGTCGGGAATCACGCCGCGGCCTTCGATGCGCTCGCCGGTGGCGGTCGTGAAATCGCCGATGGCGTACTGCAGCACGTCGCCGCCCGGCAGCCGCTCGAGCACCGCCGGCAGGGCCCCACCGGCGGTACGCGTGCCGAAGACGCGTGCGCGCCTGATGGACTGCATGCCGCCCGTGAAGATTTCCGACGCGCTGTACGACCCGCTGTCCACGAGAATCGCGAGCGGGCCGCCAAACGGCGTGACCGACTGGCCGGCCAGGCCGACCCTGCGCGGATTGGCCACCAGGTTCAGCGACGAATCGCGCGTCTTGATGACGCCGAGGTTCACCGGCGCGTCGAGGAAGTAGCCCGAGACGCCCATGATCATCGTGAGGACGCCGCCGGGATTTCCGCGAAGGTCGAGCACGATGCCCTTCGACGAACGGAACCGGTCGATCGCCTCGTCCAGGGACCGTGAGATTGCCGTCATCCACACGTTGAAACTGATGACGCCAATGGTCCGGCCGTTACGTTCCACGGGCCGCGCGTCGAGGCGCGCGAACAGCGTCGGCAGGTTGCCGAACTTCACCGGGTGGCCGGGCTCGGGGGTCCGCGTGATCTGGCGCGCCGTCGTCACCCCCGCGCCGTCGAGGAACGTCAGGTCCGCCGAGGCCCCGGTGCGGCCTCGCAGCAGCGCGGTGCCGAGCGCCCAGGCCCGGAAGTCACGGACGTGATCGTCCGCGTCGGCCACCGACGCCAGCGCGTCATCCACGGATCGTCCGGAGACGCGGCTGAGAATCCATCCGGTCCTGACGCCCGCGCGCGCCGCGGGTCCGTCGGCGTCGACGCGCGTGACCGTGAGATGCCCGTCCACGGGACCGACGTCGAATCCGAGCGAGCCGACCTCCCCCGACTGCAGCGCGGGACCGCTCAGATCGGAAGCGACCGGCGCCGGGAGGATCGCGAAGTGGGATTGTCCGATGCGCGCCAGCATCTCGCGAATCACCGCGCGCACATCTTCAGCCGACCGCGCGGCTTCGGCGCGGGGCCTGAGCTCGGCGCGCAGCGCGTCCCAGTCCACGTGGCTCGCGCTTTCGGCGACGTAGTTCTTCTTGAGGATGCTCCAGGCGGCGTCGAAGGCCTCGAGCTCGGGGCGGACGGCAGCGGATGCCGTGCCGTTGGCCGTGACGGCAGCGGGGGCCTGGGCTCGTGCGGAGGCGGCGCCGCCGGCCAGTGACACCAGCAGCAGCGCCGCGCAAGCCGGCCCGCCGAGTCGAACGCCGAATCGCATGTCCTTCTATCGTAGCCCGGTTCGAGGGTCGCCCCGACCCAGCGCGTCGAGCACCGCGTCGTGAAGGTGCCCATTAGTGCTCACGGCGTCACCGCCGTCGACGCGGACCGCGCCGGTCCAGTCCGAAATCCGTCCGCCGCTCTCCTGAAGAATCGGCACGAGCGCCGCGACGTCCCAGGGATTCATCACCGGATCCAGCATCACGTCGGCCCGA
This sequence comes from Acidobacteriota bacterium, assembly GCA_046735235.1. GTDB lineage: Bacteria > Acidobacteriota > Vicinamibacteria > Vicinamibacterales > JAENWD01 > JAENWD01. The sequence continues at coordinate 3,320 of JBKPSY010000191.1, forward strand.
CCCGTGGCCACCAGACAGTGGCCGTAGCAGTCGCCCCACCCGCGCTGGAGACCCGTGGCGGCCTGAAGCGCGGCCCAGCGCTGTCCGAGCCGCTGCTCGAGATGCCGGCAGTCGGAGTAAACCACCGTCGCCTCGGCAAGCGAAGTCTTCGACGAGGCCCGCGCGGGGCGGCCGTTCCATGTGCAGCCCAGTCCGCGCGCTGCGGCCAGCGTCTCGCCGACACCAGGCAGGTGGCACACGCCGAGGACCACTTCGCCGTCGATCTCGAGACCGAGCAGGACGCCGAAGAGGGGCACGCCGTGTACGAAGCTGCGCGTGCCGTCGATGGGATCGACGAACCAGCGGTGCGACGCGCCCCCGGCGTTGGCGCCGAGCTCCTCGCCGACGATCGCATGCGACGGATAGCGCGAGGCGAGACCCGCGCGGATGAGACGCTCGGCGCCGACGTCGGCCGCCGTCACCGGCGACCGATCGGGCTTGAGCTGGACGTCGATGCCGCGCTGGTAATGCGAGAGCACGAACGCGCCCGCGTCGGTCGCGAGCGCGACGGCCGAGTCGAGGTATTCGGGGAGGCTCAGTGAACCTTGCGCCACGTCGTGCGGGCGGTGGCGGCGCCGGAGGCGTCCTTCGACGTGAGAGTGAGCGTGCTGCCCTGGATCACGTAGTCGCGCACCTTTTCGGGCGACACCTCGGTGGGAATCGGCTCGCCAGAGGGCAGCCGGCTCTTGAGATCCATCAGCACTAGCTGACTCTTTGCCGGGTCGATCACGGCGCGGCCGCTGTACGACAGCAAACCGGAGACGCTCGTTTCGGGCTGCGTCGAGTCCGCGAGCTTCGCGCCAATCGTCAAGTTGCCGTACTCGTCGTAGGTCAGGCGGCCCTGTGCCTTGCGCGGCGTGGCCTTGCCGCTGGCGTCGAACACGACCGCTTCGACCAGTTCCCACGTGCCCTGGAGCTGACGGCGGACCGATTCGAGCGAGCCCGGGCCGGTGTCCACGTCGCCCGCCTTCACGGGACGCACGCGAGGCGCGGACGGGCACGCAGCGAGCAGCGGAGCGACGGCGACGATGAGGACCAGCCAGCGACGATCTACGCGCACGGGAACCCCCTCTGTGGCGGCAGGCGTCGATCAGCCTAGCACAAGCTAGACTAGCGCCATCATGTGGAGCACGCGGGGTCTCCTTTCGTCATCGTTCGCGCTGATCGGAGCGCTCGCCGCCGGATGCTCCCGGGCGCCGGCCGACGTGGACTGGGTGTCACACGGCGGCGACTCGGGACACACGCAGTCGTCGCCCCTCGACCAGATCACGCCCGCCAACGTCGCGTCGCTGAAGGTCGCGTGGACCTATCACGGCGGCGACGCGCGGCCCGATCGATCGCAGATCCAGTGCAATCCGATCGTCGTGCACGGCGTGCTCTACGCGACGACGCCCGGCCTCAAGGTGTTCGCCCTCGATGCGGAGACGGGCGCGCAGAAGTGGATCTTCGATCCCCCCAAAGCCGGCGCCGAAGTCACCTCGCTCGGGGTCAACCGCGGGGTCGTGTTCTGGGAGGACGGGTCGGAGCAGCGAATCCTCTTCACCTCCGGACAGCGCCTCTACGCGCTCGACGCCAGGACCGGCAGATCCATTCCGGGTTTCGGCACCAACGGCAGCGTCGACTTGAAGGAAGGGCTGGGCCGCGACGTCTCGAACCTGTACGCGCTCTCGAACACACCGGGCGCGATCTACAAGGATCTGCTGATTCTCGGCACGCGCGTCTCCGAGGGACCCGGGCCGGCCGCACCGGGACACATTCGCGCGTACGACGTCCGCACCGGAAAGATCCGATGGATCTTCCACACCATCCCCTGGCCCGGCGAGCCCGGCTACGACACCTGGCCGCCCGACGCCTACACGCGCATCGGCGGCGCAAACGCCTGGAGCGGCATCTCGGTCGATCAGACTCGCGGGCTCGTGTTTCTGCCGACGGGCTCCGCGGCCTTCGACTTCTGGGGCGGTAATCGTCTCGGCGCGAACCTCTACGCAAACTGCCTGCTCGTGCTGGACGCGTCGACCGGCAAGCACGTCTGGCACTACCAGTTCGTGCACCACGACATGTGGGATCGCGACCTGCCGTCGGCGCCCGTGCTGGTGACGGTGACCCACGACGGCAAGCCGGTTGACGCCGTCGCCCAGACGACGAAGTCCGGGTACGTGTTTCTCTTCAATCGTGAAACCGGCGCGCCCCTGTTTCCGATCACTGAGCGGCCGGTGCCGCCGTCCGACCTCAAGGGCGAACAGGCCTGGCCAACGCAGCCGCTGCCGGAGAAACCGGCGCCGTTTGCGCGGCAGGCGTTCACCGAGGCCGAGGTGACCGATCTGTCGCAGGCGTCACACGACGCGGTGCTCGCGAGGCTGCGCACGGCGAGGACGGGACGACAGTTCATCCCGCCGAGCGCGGAAGGCACGGTGATCTTCCCCGGCTTCGACGGCGGCGCCGAATGGGGCGGCGCAGCCTTCGACGGATCGAGCGGGCTGCTCTACGTCAACGCGAACGAGATGCCGTGGATCCTGACGATGATCGAGGTCGATCACTCGAAGCAGACCTCGGCCGCGGCGCGCGGACATCGCGTCTACCAGCTCAACTGCATCGTCTGTCACGGGCCCGAGCGGAAGGGCGATGGACGGCAGTTCCCGAACATCTCCGAGATCAGGAAGAAGCTGCCGCGGCCGGCGGTCGATCAGATCATCCAGCATGGCAAGGGCGTCATGCCGGCATTCGCGTTGCTCAGCGAGGGCGAGCGTTCGGATCTGGTCGCGTACCTCTTCGGCGACAAGCCATCGCCCGATGACGCAAAGAACCCCGACGCGCCGGTGCCGACGATCCCCTACACCACGACCGGCTACAACCGATTCCTCGATCCGGACGGGTATCCGGCGGTGAAGCCGCCGTGGGGCACGCTGAATGCGATCGATCTTGGCAAGGGCGAAATCGCGTGGAGCGTGCCGCTCGGAGAATTGCCGGAGCTGGTGAAGCGCGGCCGTCCGAAAACCGGCGCGGAGAACTACGGCGGGCCGATCGTCACGGCGGGCGGTCTCGTCTTCATCGGCGCCACCAAGGACGAGAAGTTCCGCGCGTTCGACAAGCGCACGGGACAGATGCTGTGGGAAACCTCCCTGCCAGCCGGCGGCTACGCCACGCCGGCGACGTACGCCGTCGGCGGGAAGCAGTACGTCGTGATTGCCGCTGGCGGCGGGAAGATGGGCACGAAGTCGGGCGACGCTTACGTGGCGTACGCGTTGCCGTAGTACGAAGGCAGGCCTGAAGGCTCGCGCTACGAAATGCGACGGCAGGCCTAAAGGTCTGCGCTACAAATGAAGGACACGAGCCACGTGTAGCGCAGGCCTGCCTCCAACAACGTCGAGGCGACTCGAGCAGGGCTGTCAGGCAGGTCAGGTGAACATTCGAGACATCTTGACGGGCGCCGTGGTGATGGGCCCCATGACGAAGGGGTCCAATCTCCCCTACCGACGGCTTGCCGTGGAGCTCGGCGCACGTGTGCTCGTCAGCGAGATGACGGTCGCGCGCCGGCTCAAACAGAAGCGCAAGTCAGAATTCGCACTGATCCGTCGCGCCCCCGACGAGCCTTGCTTCGGCGTGCAGCTGGCCGGCACGAACCCCGAGGAGATGGCGTGGGCCGCCGCGCTCGTCGAGGCCCGCGGCGCCGACTTCGTGGACATCAATCTCGGCTGTCCGATCGATCACTTCACTCGTAAAGGCATGGGCGCCGCGCTCGGCCGCCAGCCCTCCCGCGTCCGCCGCATGGTCGAGGCGATGGCGAAGAGCGTCGGCCAGGTGCCCATCACGGTGAAGATTCGCCTGGGTTGGAACGACGAGATGCGGAATCACGTCGAGCTCGCG